>CASENM010000021.1 GCA_949289295.1 uncultured Bacteroides sp. | reverse complement strand
TGTCTTCTCTCAACAACCAACCCAAACCTAAAAACAAATCCTTGTCGGCTCTCAGCTTGGCTTCTTTCTTAATCTGCTTCTGAGTCTTACCCTCAGTTCCATTCAGTGCTTCCCAGATTTGTCCGGCGATAGCACCTGCTTTTTCTTTCAACATAATCATTGCTTTAATTAAAAATCCAACGTAATATAAATCGCACTTTTATTTGTGTCTGTGCAAAAATAGCTAAAAAAGCTATGCTCAGCATCAAAAAAATAAAAAAACTTCGGAAATAAGGAATCTGCACCCGGCTTCCGGTTACAATTTTCCCTCTTTCTCCAGGAAATCCCCCCAGATACGGGCTGCCGTCTCAATCATCTTCGGACAGGGACGCTTGGCATAATATTGCGGAGTACGGGCTTCAGGAACAGGAACAACCGGTTCTTTCTTGGACAGCCCCAACAAATCCGCACACCGCATAGACCCACATTCTTCCTTGAACTTGGCGGCAAGCTCCTGCACCAGTGCGTAATTGGCCGCCTTGCTTGCCCGATCGGCCCCTTCTATCGCACAACGTTCCAGGCCAGCCAGCAGAAACATGCCACATGCCGCCCCACAAGTTTCGCGCATGCGTCCGATTCCGCCACCGAACGAGGCGGAAATATGCAGAGCCTGTTCACGAGTGAATCCATACAGGTCGGCATAAGCCGCAACTACCGATTGCGAGCAGTTATATCCTTCCTTGAACAGGGACACCGCTTTTTGAATACGTTCTTCTTTAGTCATACCACAAATATTTGATTGAACCACATAATATATTATCATCTCCTTGCCTTTGGCATACAAAGTGGATCAGCTCACCACATTCACCGGATTCCCTTCAAGAAAAGCGGTCAGATTGCCTATAGCCAGCTCCATCAGACGTACCCGCGCTTCGTAAGTAGCCCAGGCGATATGAGGAGTTATGAAGCAATTCTTCTGCTTGAGAAGAGGATTGTCCGGACTGGGAGGCTCAGAAGCCAGCACATCCACTCCGGCTGCAGCAATTGTACCGTCAGCCAAGGCCTCTGCCAAATCCCTTTCGTTGACCAGACCTCCGCGTCCTGTATTGATAAGGATAGCCGTAGGCTTCATCATTTTCAGACGCTCCGAATCAATCATCCCTTCCGTGTCGCCCGTGAGCGGACAATGCAGGCTCACGATGTCACATTCACGAAACAGCTCGTCGAGCGACCGGCATTTGCCGACACCTTCAGGAAGCTGTGCGGCCGGCTTGCTGGTATAAGCACAGACTTCCATTCCGAAAGCCACCGCAATGCGCGCTGTAGCCTTTCCTGTATTTCCGAACCCTACCACACCCAACTTCTTGCCTTTCAGCTCATGCAGCGGGGAATTCCAATAACAGAAATCCGCCTGACCGCTCCATTTCCCGTCACGGATTTCATGGGCATACACGTCAACCCGCTGTACAATATTAAGAATATGGGAAAAAGCCATCTGAGCTACCGAATCGGTGCTGTAGGCAGGAATATTCGTCACCACGACACCGGCCTTGCGCGCAGCCTCCAAGTCCACCACGTTATAACCCGTAGCCAAAACGCCGATATATCTCAACTTCGGCAGATTTCCGACAGTTGCGGCATCCAGCACCACTTTATTGGTAAACAGAATCTCGGCATCTGCCGAACGTTCCCATACTTGCTGTGGGGAAGTACGGTCATATACCGTCACCTCACCCAATTGTCTCAATGCATCCCATGAAAGATCACCCGGATTCAAAGTATATCCGTCCAATACTACAATCTTCATATATCCACTATTATCTAAAATGTTCATTCATACGTGCAGGCCAGCCCCACAAATATCCAAGCAAGTACTGTCCCGCCGGATTTCCACTTCATTCCTTGAAACGTTTCCCCCACAAATTCACCATACGTTCCTGCATTTTCGCTTCCGCGGCATTTTCCTGCGCATGCCAGAGACGTGACTCCCTCACCCCGTCAGGCAGGAACTGCTGCTCCACAAAATGATTATGGAAGTCATGGGCATACTTATACTCTTTGCCGTATCCCAATTGCTTCATCAATTTAGTGGGGGCATTGCGCAGATGCAAGGGTACAGGCAGATTGCCCGTCTCCCTCACCAGCTCCAACGCCGAGTTGATGCCCATATAAGCCGAATTGCTTTTAGGGCTCGTGGCAAGATAAACCGTTGCTTCAGCCAAAGGGATTCTCCCTTCCGGCCACCCTATTTTCATGACAGCGTCGAACGCGGCATTGGCCAGAAGCAAAGCGTTCGGATTGGCCAGACCGATGTCTTCCGAAGCGGAGATCACCAGCCGGCGCGCAATAAACGCCGGGTCCTCGCCTCCTTCCACCATCCGGGCCAACCAGTAAAGGGCACCGTCCGGATCGCTTCCCCGAATAGATTTGATGAATGCGGAAATGATGTCATAATGCATCTCCCCGTCTTTGTCATAAGCCAACGGATTCTGCTGGAGCCTGCTTACCACTTTCTCGTCAGTAATCACAACCGGGCCGTCGTCTCCGTCAGCCTCCACCACCAGCTCCAGAATGTTCAGCAGTTTGCGGGCGTCCCCTCCCGAATAACGGAGCATGGCCTCGGTTTCCTTCACCTCCACATGCCTTTCCTTCAGAATGGCGTCGTGCGTCAGAGCATGATGAAGAAGTTCCAGCAAATCATCTTTCTCCAATGACTTCAGCACATAAAGCTGGCAACGGGAAAGCAAAGGGCGAATCACCTCGAACGAAGGGTTCTCGGTAGTGGCACCGATGAGCGTCACCACCCCCGTCTCTACCGCCCCCAACAAGGAATCCTGCTGCGATTTGCTGAAACGATGGATTTCATCGATAAAGAGAATCGGACTCTGCTGCGAAAAAAAACGTCCGCTCCGTGCCTTCTCAATCACTTCACGGACATCTTTCACGCCCGAGGTCACCGCACTCAACGTGTAAAAAGGAGTTTCCAGCTTATGGGCGATAATTTGGGCCAGCGTGGTTTTCCCCACTCCCGGAGGACCCCACAATATAAAAGAAGAAATGCGTCCGGCGTCAATCATCTTGCGCAGGACGGCTCCTTCTCCTACCAGATGCTTCTGCCCTATATAATCATCGAGCGTCCTGGGACGCATCCGTTCAGCCAAAGGTTGTGCCATAAATGAATGTACATTAAAACAACGGCCAAAGATACAGAAAGTTTTGATAATTTATGTATAGACATTAAAAAAAGGCGCTTTTCACAAAGGGCCTTTTTTTAAAGTTTTCAATAGGTATTAGTTTTTTTTCTTAAGGTAAAAAGATTGTTTTCAGGATAACGCTACAAAGATGCGGCGTTTTTTTTACCCTACCAAATAAAAAAATATGTCATATAACACATTTTGCATTTTTCTTTCATTTTCTTTTCATTGGAGTTTATTAACAGCCACCTGTCTCTCACCCTGCAAAAATAAACAATTTTAATTAAAACTCATTTCTTTCAAAGAAAAAATATCAAATCCGGACTTTTCCGATAAAGACCCACAGGACAATCATGTGAAACTTTCAAACAAAATGCTTCGGCGTTTTCATTGAAACGCCGAAACATTTTGACTGAAACGCCGAAGCGTTTTGTCCGCCGGCTCCCGACGAACCCAATCCGCACACGGAAAAAAGACAACTGTCCGACCCACGATAATTAAGCTGCCATTACAAAAATTATTCCCAAAATTTATAACTTTGCAACCAAATAACAACTCACAAAAGTTTCCGCTATGACAGAAATGAATATCACAGAAAGTTCAGAAAAGAAAAACCTGAACTTTATCGAACAGATTGTAGAGAAAGACTTGAAAGAAGGCAAGAACGGCGGCAGAATACAGACCCGTTTTCCGCCGGAACCGAACGGCTATCTGCACATCGGACACGCCAAAGCTATCTGTCTGGATTTCGGCATCGCCCAAAGATATGGAGGAGTCTGCAACTTGCGCTTTGATGATACAAACCCGACCAAGGAAGACATGGAATACGTGGAGGCTATCAAAGAAGACATCCGATGGCTTGGATTCCAATGGGGACATGAATATTATGCCTCCGACTATTTCCAGCAGCTATGGGACTTTGCCATCCGTCTGATCAAGGAGGGAAAAGCATACGTGGACGAACAGACTTCGGAAGAAATAGCCGCACAGAAAGGCACCCCTACCCAACCGGGAGTGGAAAGTCCCTACCGCAACCGCCCGATCGAAGAAAGTCTGGAACTTTTCCAGAAAATGAACAACGGAGACATTGAAGAGGGCAAGATGGTACTGCGTGCAAAAATCGACATGGCAAATCCCAACATGCATTTCCGCGACCCGATTATCTACCGCGTGGTGAAAACCCCACACCACCGCACGGGTGACAAATGGAAAGCCTATCCGATGTATGACTTTGCCCACGGACAGAGTGATTACTTTGAAGGAGTGACCCATTCGCTGTGTACACTGGAATTTGTCGTACACCGCCCACTCTATGACTTGTTTGTAGATTGGGTGAAAGAGGGAAAAGACCTTGACGACAACCGCCCGCGCCAGTATGAATTCAACAAGCTCAACCTGAACTATACGCTCATGAGCAAGCGCAACCTGCTGATTTTAGTCAAGGAAGGGCTTGTAGACGGATGGGATGACCCGCGTATGCCGACAATCTGTGCTTTCCGCCGCCGCGGATACTCCCCCGAATCGATCCGGAAATTCGTCAACAAAATCGGCTATACCACGTATGACGCGCTGAATGATTTTGCACTGCTTGAAAGTGCCGTGCGCGAGGACTTGAACATGCGGTCTACACGTGTATCTGCCGTCATCAATCCGGTGAAGCTGATTCTTACCAACTATCCGGAAGGCAAAGTGGAAACGATGGAAGCCATCAACAACCCTGAAGACCCGAACTCGCCGACCCATACAATTGAGTTCAGCCGTGAGCTGTGGATGGAACGTGAAGATTTCATGGAAGACGCTCCCAAAAAATATTTCCGCATGACTCCGGGACAGGAAGTCCGACTGAAAAACGCTTACATCGTGAAATGTACAGGCTGCAAGAAAGACGAAGACGGAAATATAACGGAAGTTTATGCGGAATATGACCCGAACACCAAAAGCGGAATGCCCGAAGCCAACCGCAAAGTGAAAGGTACGCTCCATTGGGTGAGCTGCAACCATTGCCTGAAAGCGGAAGTCAGACTTTATGACCGCCTTTGGAAAGTGGAAAATCCGCGCGACGAAATGGCTGCCATCCGCGAGGCCAGAAACTGCAGTGCACTGGAAGCAATGAAGGAGATGATCAATCCTGACTCACTGAAAGTGCTCACGGAATGTTATGTAGAAAAATTCCTGGCCGACGCAAAACCGCTCGACTACCTGCAGTTCCAGCGTATCGGATATTTCAATGTGGATAAAGACTCCACACCGGAACATCTGATATTCAACCGGACAGTTTCATTAAAAGACAATAAAATAAAGAAATAACAAAGATTACTACGGGACTGCCCGGAAACGGCCTCATCCGAAACGGTGTGGCAGATTTTGGGGCAGTCCTTTTTAAACACCCCGACCCACATGCTCAATGACTACTACAATCACTGGCCAGAGTCTGATGGCGACATCAAGCAACTGGTAACACAGTTTGAAGAAATGCAAAGGAACAAGAAGCCTGTCTACTTCGACATCGAAGACCTGATCAGCATTTCCGAATATTATTTATACAACAACAAACTTGAAAAATCGCTTTCAGCAATCAAATATGCCCACAAGATTCATCCGGACAGCCTGGAAGTAAACCTCTATTACTGCAGAACGCTGTTAGCCGACGGGCAGATAGACAAAGCCACGAGTATAGCAAATTCTCTGTCTGAACAAGATGACCGGGAAGTAATTTTCCTCCGTGCAGAAATTCTTCTGCTGACAAACCAGATTGAAAAAGCAGACATACTGTTCGAAAAATTGGCAGCCGACGAACACTACTCAAAAGAAGTCATCGTTGACATAACCAATGTCTATATCGACAACAACATGATGGAGGAAGCATACCGATGGATCAGCATGCAATATCAGAAAACACCGGATGACAAGGAAGTCAGAACAATCATGATGGAATGTACATTCTACCTTGAAGACTTCGAGCAATGCATCGATCTGGCCAACGCTTTGCTGGACGACAATCCATATAACATCTACCACTGGATAACACTGATAAAATGCTATCTCGAAACCTTTCAGAATGAAAAAATGTGTGAAGCCATCGAGTTTGCCCTGTCGATTGACAACACACAGGAAGAGCTCCTCCAGGTAGCCGGAAGGTGCTACGTCCAGACAAGGAACTATGAAAAAGCCAACGATATTTTTCTCCGGCTTCTGGAAATGGACCCGACAAATATGGAAGCGATAAACGGACTCTCTGTCGGCTTGACCTCTGTAGGCGATTTCGAAACCGCAATCATCTACCAGACAAAAGCCATCGACAACCATCTCCCTCTGTTTTCGGACAAGGAAAAAGCGTTCCTCTATCAGCAACGGGCATTTTCCTATATCATGACCAAAAATCAGGACAAATGCAAAAGCGACATCGAAGAATCATTGAAATACGACGAACACAACTGTACGAACCATCTGACAGCCGCCATGTATTATCTGGCTACCTCAGACAACGACAAAGTACTTGAAGAAGCCGGCCGTGCAGAAATGTGCGCAAACGACGAGGATTCTATGAAAGAAGTCCTCATGTTCTATTTCCAGAATACTTTCTTTGAAGAAACTATCCGGCTGGGGAAAAAACTGGAAGAAAAACTGGGCAAGAAAGCAAAAAAATATTCCTACATCATGGCATACTCCTATTATGCGCTGGAAGACAAATCGGAAGAAATGATAAAGCACATGGTACGGGCCATTGAATATAACCCTAAATTGTTGACCATTCATGAAGAGTCGCCCTTTGTGGAACTGGCAAAAAAGATAAAAAGGATGATAGATGAAGGAATCATCAACAAAGAAGACTACCTTTTTTAATCCTGTTTTCAAATTCTCCAAACGGATAAAACAAAGAAAGTGTGTCATAATGGAGAAATAAAACACGGAGGCACAAAGACACGGAGAGAACACGCCTGTGAATCAGTTAAATAAAAAGCTCTGTGCCTCTGTGCCTCTTGTGTTTCAAATCATTCTGACACGTCTCCGCTTTTTCCCCTTTATTTCGATGAAATCTTCACCGACAATTTTTCCAGGGCATACACCAAGAAAAAGCCGGCCAACATCAGCACAATCGCTTCCGCCACAAAAGCATTCGGCCATACATTGGTCTCTATCAGAGATTTCTCCACTCCATTGCTGTCAACAAACGTTTCCAACGTCTCTTTCCACGGCCAGACCTTATTGAGCGACCCCAACATGAATCCGGTCAGCGTAGCTAAAGTAATGTTCCGGAAATGGGCCAGCGCATACGACAGCACACGTGAAAAAGAAGTGATTCCTATCAGTGCTCCGACTGCAAAAACGAACAGAATCACCCAGTCAAGTGTCTGGACAGCATCCATTATGAAGAAATACTTTCCTAAAAGTACAAGAATGAAACTTCCTGATATGCCGGGCAGAATCATGGCACAGATGGCAATTACTCCGCAGCAAAAGATGAATGCCAGATTCGAAGGTGTTTCAGCCGGAGTGGCTACCGTAATGCAATAGGCTATAGCGACTCCCGCCACAAAGGCAACCAACGTTTTCCAGCTCTTCCACTCCTTGATGTCTTTCGACACAAACCAGGTGGAAGCCAATACCAGTCCGAAAAAGAAAGCCCACACCATTACCGGGTAAGCCGTCAGCAGCCACGTGATAATCCGCGCCAATGAAAACACACTGATACCGATTCCCGCCACAATAGAAAAGATGAAATTTCCATTAATCCTTTTCCAGAACGAAACAAACTTGCCCGAAAAAAGAAGCTTCAAACTATCTCCATTGATGCTTTTGATGGAATTGATCAGCTCATCATAGATTCCGACGATAAATGCAATCGTTCCTCCCGACACTCCGGGTACTACATCAGCGGCACCCATGCACACACCTTTCAGTGCCAGGACCGCATAATCTTTCAACGTTCTTTTCATAAAACAATCTTTATTAACCTTATTTCCGGACTGCAAAGTAAACTAAAAAAAAGCAGTCTACACACTGAAAAAGAAACTTTTACCATTATTATCTTTATATTTGTAGCATATTCATCAAATTTATACTGTTTTATGACAAAGACCGCATTCCAAGGAACTCCCGTCACTCTGGCAGGAGATTTCGCAGAAGTCGGCGCACCTGCCCCCGACTTCAACCTAGTGAAAGGTGACTTGAGTGATTTTTCACTGAAAGACGTGAAAGGCAAATATATTTTGCTGAACATTTTTCCAAGCATGGACACCGGAGTCTGCGCAACCTCTGTCCGCAAATTCAATACGCTGGCAGCCAACTTGCCGAACACAGTTGTACTGGCGGTTTCAAAAGACCTTCCGTTTGCACAAGGACGTTTCTGCACTGCCGAAGGCATAGAGAACGTGATTCCGTTGTCTGATTACCGCTATACATCCGACTTTGGAGAAAAATACGGCGTACTGATGACTGACGGACCTTTGTGCGGACTGCTTGCACGAGCAGTGGTCATCATCAGTCCGGAAGGAAAAATAATCTACACGCAACTCGTTCCTGAAATCACACAGGAACCTGACTATGAAGCCGCATTGAACGCCATCAAATAAGAACCCTATACAAATAAGAAAGGGGCTGTCTCAAAAAAATGAATCTTGAGACAGCCCCTTTCTTTATAAAACTATTTCATGTAACCAACAATCCGAGTCCTTCCGGCCCATTTCATTCCTCAGCAGAAAATTCCTTGATACGCTGTTCCTCGCTCAGCCGGCAAATCAGCAATGTATCGTCCTTTTCAGCCACAATATAACCGTCAAGTCCCTGTACTACCACTTTCTTCTCCTGAGTAGTATGGATGACACAGTTACGTGACTCATACACTTTCACATTCTGACCTATGCAAACATTGTTATGAGCATCCCGTTTGGAGTTTTCGTGAAGAGACCCCCACGTTCCCAAATCGCTCCATCCGAACGATGCGGGGAATACATATATTTCATCCACTTTTTCCATAATCGCATAATCCACAGAAATGTTTTCACACGTAGGGAAAAGTTCGTCCACCAGTTCCTGTTCTTTGCTCGTATAGAAATATGGAAGCATACTTTCAAACACTTTTGCCATCACCGGCTGATAGACACGGATGGCATTGACTATCGTATTCACATTCCATACAAAGATTCCGGCATTCCAGAAGAAATTATTCCTTCTCAGATAACGCTCGGCAGTAGCCTGATCCGGCTTCTCCTTAAATGCATCCACACGATAAATTTCTTTGTTCGACGGGCAAGGCAAAGTCAAATCAGCCTCGATATAACCATATCCCGTTTCCGGCCGGGTCGCTTTCATTCCCAATGTAACGATTGCATCTGAATCAGCGGTAAACTTCATGGCAGAAGTCACCACACGGGCGAACTCACGTTCATTCACTACAATATGGTCACTGGGGGTCACCACGATGTTCGCTTTCGGATTCTTGGCCTTGATTTTCCAGCTTACATAAGCCACGCAAGGAGCCGTATTACGCCGGCAAGGTTCCAGCAACACGTGATCATCAGGAATATCCGGGAGCTGTTCCTTCACGATGGAAGCATATTTGACAGAAGTCACTATCCATATATTCTCAGGAAGACAAATGTCTTTGAAACGATCGGCAGTCAACTGAATAAGAGTCCGTCCGCATCCTAATACATCAATAAACTGCTTCGGCATGTCAGGACTGCTCATCGGCCAGAAACGACTTCCGATACCTCCGGCCATAATGACAACATGGTTATTTGCAGGATTCATAGAAAATAATTTTATGATGTAATGTGACAAAGATAATATTATTTCTTTAATTATGCAGAATTATACACATAAATTTTCATGAAGCACAAAAAATAAATACGTGAGAGTGTGCAGATTAATCTTATCAGACACACTCCCACGCATAAACCGATCTGTCATACCAGACTTCATACGGATGAATCCACACCCGGTTCCCTCACGACAACAAAAATGAATTGGTTTATATCTTCTTCCAGAGTTTAGTCATATCCTCCAATGTCTTTCCTTTCGTTTCCGGAACAAGTCTCCAGACAAACAATGCGGCAATCACACAAATCGCGCCATACAGACCGTATGTGAACCAATGCCCGAAATTGGGATCGCCGCTTGTCTGCATATTGAACATCGGTACAAAAGTCGCACTTACAATCCAGTTGAATATCCATTGGAAAGCAACGGCTATCGCCACTGCCGCACCACGGATCGTATTCGGGAAAATTTCAGAAATGAGCACCCAACAGATAGGTCCCCACGACATCATGAATGAAGCACTGTAAAGCATGATGCTAAGCATGGTTACCAGTCCAAACTCTGCATGGCCGAAAGTAAGCGCCACCCCGAACGCACCCACAGCCATGCCTATCGAACCGGTAATGAGCAAAGGCTTGCGGCCCCATTTCTCCACAGTAAAGATGGCAATGAGTGTGAAGAGAATATTGACTACTCCCATTATAATGGTCTGCATCATGGGATTCTCCATACCCATATCACCGAAAATGCGCGGCGCATAATAAAGCACGGCATTGATGCCCACGGCCTGTTGGAACACACTGAGCATGACGCCGACAAAAATGACCAGTATGCCATAGGTAAACACCTTTTCCGTTTTCTCGGTAATGGTATTCTTGATGTCGTTCAGAATATGGCTGCCCTCCACTTTTCCATTAATCCGACAAAGCACGGCAAGCGCTTTCTCGTCCTGACCGGACATGACAAGATAACGCGGTGTTTCCGGCACCAGACAAATCAATATAGAAAAAAGTCCGGCCGGTATGGCCTCGCTGCCGAACATGTAGCGCCAGCCGGTAGAAATCGTCCATGGGTCGCTTCCCGGAGCCACTGCATTGACCCCCTGACCGATTGACTCAATGACCGGATTGGTATGGTCGCCCAAGATGAAAAAATTAACCATATAGACCACCAACTGACCG
This sequence comes from uncultured Bacteroides sp., assembly GCA_949289295.1. Taxonomy (GTDB): domain Bacteria; phylum Bacteroidota; class Bacteroidia; order Bacteroidales; family Bacteroidaceae; genus Phocaeicola. The sequence continues at coordinate 49,339 of CASENM010000021.1, read as the reverse complement.
AAAATAATGGCAAACTGATTCCATGAGACCAATGTTCCACGTATATTGGAGGGAGCGACCTCGGCTATATACATCGGACAAATGGCCGATGCCAAACCTACACCCACCCCACCGATAATACGGTAAATGTTGAAAGCGATGAGCAGGGAAAAGTCAGGTATACCGTGTTCAAAAAAGAGAAACTCCGGTTCCATCGAACCCAATGCAGAAATGAAAAACATGATGCCGGCAAAAATGAGCGAATTCTTGCGGCCCCAGTTAGAAGCCATATAACCCGATACCGCACTGCCGAGAATACAGCCGATAAGCGCACTGGCGCAAGTAAAGCCATGCCAACCGTCCGTATATACAAAGTCGTCAGCCCCCAGGAAGAATGCCTGAAGCCCTTTCTCCGCACCGGAGATGACCGCCGTATCATAACCGAAAAGCAATCCGCCGATTACCGCCACAAGTACGATGGAAAAAAGATAAGTTTTACTGCCTTGTTCTGTATAGTTCATGATATTAAATTAAAAGGATATTGAAAAAAATGAGGGTGCGCCATACAATCAGGAAATCGGCCGCACCCTCATTCTGATGAAACATTTAGCAATACATATTTACAATCGCTTCATACAGCTCCTGCTTTCCGCTGGTCTGCTTCGGCTCGCCGACAGTCTTGGCGTATGCAACCACGTCTTCCAATGTCAGCTTGCCTTCCTCAAACTCCTTACCTTTTCCGGCGTCAAACGAAGCGTAACGGTCGGCCAGCATCTTCTTGTAGGGAGATTCTTCCAACAGTTTTGCGGCACTCAGCAAGGCACGTGCCATCACATCCATACCTGCGATATGGGCAATGAAGATGTCTTCCAGATCGGTAGAGTTACGACGGGTTTTCGCGTCGAAATTCGTACCGCCGTTACCGAATCCGCCGTTGCGGATAATCTGCATCATGGCCTGAGTCAGCTCATAGTTGTCGATGGGGAACTGGTCAGTGTCCCATCCGTTCTGATAATCGCCACGGTTGGCATCGATAGAGCCCAGCATGCCGTTGTCGACAGCCACGCACAACTCGTGCTCGAACGTGTGACCGGCCAAGGTGGCATGGTTCACTTCAATGTTCACCTTGAAATCCTTGTCCAGATTATGCGCTCTCAAGAATCCGATTACAGTTTCCGTGTCCACATCATACTGATGCTTGGTCGGCTCCATCGGCTTCGGCTCCACCAGGAATGTTCCTGTAAAGCCATGCGCACGCCCATAATCGCGGGCGATGGTCAACATCTGTGCCAGATGTTCCTTCTCACGCTTCTGGTCCGTGTTCAGCAACGACATGTAGCCCTCGCGTCCGCCCCAGAACACATAATTGGTACCGCCCAGCTCAATAGTTGCGTCAATGGCATTCTTGATCTGCACGGCCGCACGAGCCACTACGTCGAAATCAGGATTGGTGGCCGCGCCGTTCATGTAGCGTGCATGACCGAACACATTGGCCGTACCCCACAGAAGCTTGATGCCCGTCTCGGCCTGCTTCTGTTTCAGATAAGCCACAATCTCCTTCATGTTAGCCTCGTATTCCTCAATCGTGTCGGCCTCATCACAAAGGTCCACATCGTGGAAGCAATAATATTCGATGCCCATCTTCTGCATGAACTCGAAACCGGCATCGGCTTTGTCCTTTGCAGCCTGCACCTTGTCCGGATTCGTTTTCCAGGGGAATTTCTTGGTACCGCCTCCAAACTGGTCGCCGCCTTCCGCACACAATGTATGCCACCATGCCATAGAAAACTTCAACCAGTCTTTCATTTTCTTACCCATTACCACTCTTTCAGGATCGTAATAGCGGAAAGCCATCGGGTTCTTGCTTTCCACACCTTCAAATTTGATTTTTCCAATTCCGGGAAAATACTCTTTAGTTGCCATTCTCTTATCAATTTTAACAGTTAACGATTTATTTTTTTATCACAGTTTCTTCAAACAGTCAAGCCAGCGTCCGTAAGCATCCTGATAAGCCTGACGGTTTATCTCGTCCGGTTCAATCACCGCCAGCCTGTCAAGCGTGGCAAACGCCTCTTCATTATCTTTATAGATACCTATTCCCATTCCGGCTCCCTTGGCCGCGCCCACCGAACCGTCTGTATCATAAAGCTCGATGACCGCACCGGTCACCCCGGCCAACGTTTCGCGGAAGACCGGACTGAGAAACATATTGGCATGTCCGGCATGTATTTTCTCTACCTTCATACCCATACCTTTCATGACATCAATACCATATCTGAACGAAAAAACGATACCTTCTTGCGCTGCACGAAGCAGATGACCACGAGTATGCAGATTGAAGTTCACACCATGAACGGAACAACCGGCCTCACGGTTCTGCAACATTCTTTCCGCACCGTTTCCGAACGGCAAGATACTTATGCCGTCGGCTCCTATGGGCACTTGAGCAGCCAAACCGTTCATCTCCGCATAAGACATACCTTCCGGAGCGACAGTCCGCTTCATCCAAGAATTCAGAATACCCGTTCCGTTGATGCACAGCAGCACACCCAGACGAGTCTGTTCCGATGTATGATTTACATGAGCAAACGTATTGACACGCGATTTCAGATCATAGTTGACTGTGCCGTTCACTCCGTAAACCACACCCGACGTGCCCGCGGTCGAGGCAATCTCTCCCGGATTGAACACATTCAATGACAAGGCATTGTTGGGCTGGTCACCGGCCCGGTAAGCCACCGGAATACCTTCTTTCAAGCCAAGTTCCTCTGCCGCCCGTGCCGTTACGCGTCCCTGCTCCGAGAAAGTGGGGCGTATGTCCGGAATCAGCGAACGGTCGAAACCATAATAGTCCATCAGGAATCCGGCCACCTCATTATTCCGGAAGTCCCAGAACATTCCTTCAGAAAGTCCGGAAACCGTGGTACAGACCTCTCCTGTCAGTTTCATGGCGATATAATCGCCCGGCAACATGATCTTGTCAATCTTTTCATACACTTCCGGTTCGTTCTCCTTCACCCACGCCAGCTTTGAAGCCGTAAAGTTACCCGGAGAATTCAACAGATGTGACAGGCATCTTTCCTCGCCCAACGTCTGGAACGCCTTCTCGCCATAGGGCACCGCGCGCGAATCACACCAGATAATGGCCGGACGCAATACATTCTGGTCCTTGTCCACACACACCAGCCCATGCATCTGATAGGAAATGCCGACAGCAGCAATTTCATCTTTTCCGGCACCGCTTTTCTGCATCACCGACTCCGTAGCCGACCGTAAATTGTCCCACCACATTTCGGGACACTGTTCGGCCCATCCCGGACGTACGGCAATGATTTCAGCCTCCGTTTTCGGATAAAAATCAGAAGCCATACACTTTCCTGTCTCCACGCATACCAAAGAAGCCTTCACCGAAGAGCTTCCTATATCATAACCCAACAAATACCTCATAATAATTATCGCTTGTTCTTTTGTCTGTTATATATCGTCCTGTCAAACTTATAGTATCGGGCCGCCCTGTGAGGAACGCCCTGCTCCTTTTCTTCCAAAGCCACCAGATAAGGCATCATGGCAATCTTCTTATGGAAGTTGCGGATATCAATCTCTTTCCCATAAACCAGTTGATATAGAACACGAAACTGGGAAACGGTAAATTTCCTCGGCAAAAGGTCGAACATCACGGCCGGAGAGCTTTCCACATAATGCCGGATAACCTCAATCGCGTCTTTCAGAATCCGGTTATGGTCGAAAGCCAGTTTACCCACTTCCGACACCGGTGTCCAACATGCATCGTAAGCAGAAGAAAGCCGCCTGTTGCTTTGATTGATTTTCAAGAGAGACAGATAGGCCACCGTCACGATACGCCCCACTTTCCCTTCCCTGATCAGATGGAAATGTTCAAGCCACAACACATCTTTCGGGTCTGCCGTACGGTTTTTCGAGCCATACGCCTTGAACTGGTTCATCCGGATATTTTTCAGGCCCGTCAATTCAGTCAGCACCCGCTGGGCGGCCTCATCCAAATCTTCGTCCACATAAATAGGACTGCCCGGCAGCTTCATGTCGTTGTACTCGCCATCCGTCTGCTTGCCAATCTGGCGCACCAGAAGCACGCGGAACTGTTCTCCATCGAAACCGACCACCACACAGTCAACAGACACATGCACATCTATATCACGGTTTTCCATATCCTTTTGTCTTTATGCCACAAATATAGAGAGTTTTTCAATACACTATCACTGCAATATCATAAATTATATATGTTATAAAACACTGTTTGATAGATTAATACTTTTCATATCCATGATGATATAAACAGAAGCATTATCATACATCATACAATATCTTTCTCTGTGTTCCGACTCGAAAGAAATTCAGTTCCGGAAAAGAATTTCCCGAAGTTTTTTCATTCCTTTGCATATCCTATAAAACACAAAAGAAATGAAAACATATCCTTGCATCATGACCATAGCAGGATCCGACTGCAGCGGAGGAGCCGGAATCCAGGCTGACATAAAAACCATCTCCGCGCTCGGGGCGTATGCCGCCAGTGTCATTACTGCCGTCACCGTACAGAACACCTGTGGCGTAAGCGAAGTATTCCCAATCCCCTCTCCCATTGTCAGGTCACAAATCGAAGCGGTAATGAGCGATATCCGGCCCGGGACCGTCAAGATCGGCATGGTGAGCGATCCGGAAATAGTCAGAGCCATCGCCGGATCCATCCGGATGTTCCGTCCACAGCATGTCATCTTCGACCCAGTCATGGTTTCTACCAGCGGATGCAAACTGATGGACGATAAAGCCATCAGCACCATCGTCGAAGAGCTTATGCCATTGAGCACGCTGATTACCCCGAATCTGAAGGAGGCACAAGTGTTGACAGGCAAAGACATTTCCACTGTCAGCGAGATGGAAAAAGCCGCCGACCAGTTGTCGCAATGGGGCAGCAGCGTACTTATAAAAGGAGGACATCTGGAAGGGAACCGGATGTGCGATGTACTGAAGATACGCGGCGAAGCACAACCCCACCATTTTACAGCCTCCAAAATTGACAGCAAGAACACTCACGGCACAGGATGTACGCTTTCTTCAGCCATTGCCACCTTCTGTGCATTGGGATTTCCGCTGGCTGAAGCGGTGGAAAAAGCCAAAGAATATGTATATAAAGGCATAGAAACGGGAAAAGACATCCATATCGGGGAAGGCCACGGGCCACTCAACCATTTCTACGCACCGGTACCGATGCATGTTTTCGGGAAATAAACTGACTCTCTGTATCTCAGGCATCCGTACTCAAGAAAAACTAAATCACCATTTGACTATGCATATTGAAAAGAATCATTAACTTTGCCGGCAAAGAACAAATAATAAAAAAACGATTATGAAAGCATTTGTATTTCCAGGACAGGGCGCACAGTTTGTAGGAATGGGAAAAGACCTCTACGAGAACTCGCCGCTCGCCAAAGAATTGTTTGAGAAAGCCAACGATATTTTGGGATACCGTATCACAGATATCATGTTTGAAGGCACCGACGAAGATTTGCGCCAGACTAAAGTGACACAACCTGCCGTCTTCCTCCATTCAGTGATTTCCGCTCTCTGCATGGGCGACGATTTCAAGCCCGAAATGACTGCCGGACACTCGCTCGGCGAATTTTCGGCATTGGTGGCCGCCGGAGCACTCTCTTTTGAAGACGGCCTGAAATTGGTATATGCCCGTGCAATGGCCATGCAAAAGGCTTGCGAAGCCCACCCCTCAACAATGGCAGCCATCATCGCATTGCCCGATGAAAAGGTGGAAGAAATCTGCGCTTCCGTAGCCGCCGAAGGCGAAGTCTGTGTAGCCGCCAACTACAACTGCCCGGGACAGATCGTAATATCCGGTTCGATTGAAGGCATCAACAAAGCCTGCGAACTGATGAAGGCAGCAGGAGCAAAACGCGCATTGCCGCTGAAAGTGGGCGGTGCTTTCCATTCCCCTCTGATGGAACCCGCAAAAGTGGAACTGGAAGCTGCCATCAAAGCTACAGAGTTTCACACTCCTAAATGTCCGGTCTACCAGAATGTAGACGCCCAACCGCATACAGACCCGGAAGAAATCAAGACCAACTTAGTAGCGCAGCTCACTGCATCAGTACGCTGGACACAGACCGTACAACACATGATTGCGGACGGAGCCGATGATTTTACAGAATGCGGACCGGGGGCGGTATTGCAGGGCCTCATCAAAAAAATCGACAAAGAAGCCAACGCACACGGCATACAATAAAGACTCGAAATGACATATCCGTCCGGATTTTATAAAGAAACTGTAATCGGAGGATTTGTAACCGGACAGAAGCACCGGATTGCAAATCCTCTTTTTATAAATGAACAAGAGGCAACACGACCGATATTTTAAAACCGAATGACATGGAAACAAAAGAAAAAATCATCATCTACCAAATATTTACCCGCCTTTTCGGAAACGACAACGGACGCTGCACGCAAAACGGAACCATCGCCCAGAACGGATGCGGGAAAATGGACAGCTTTACCAGGCAGGCTCTGAACGAGATTAAGGAATTGGGAGCTACACACGTATGGTACACAGGACTGATAGCGCACGCCACACAGACAGATTACAGCGCGTATGGGATTCCCAAGAACCATCCGGCTGTCGTGAAAGGAAAAGCAGGTTCGCCCTATGCCATTACCGATTATTATAATGTGGATCCTGACTTGGCCGTACATCCGGAAAAGCGGATGGAAGAGTTCGAAGCGCTGGTAGAACGCACGCACGAATGCGGACTGAAATTCCTTATGGATTTCGTTCCTAATCATGTGGCCCGACAATACCGCTCGGTTTCCAAACCAGAAGGCATAAAGGATCTGGGCGAAGACGATGACAATACACAAGCCTTCAATCCGAACAATAATTTCTATTACATTCCAGGGCAAAAACTGGAAGGGGAAATCGACCTTTATGACGAACATGCCGGGATTTATGAAGAAATGCCTGCCAAAGCTACGGGAAACAACCGTTTCGACGCATGGCCTAACCGAAACGACTGGTACGAGACAATAAAACTGAACTATGGGGTGGATTTCATCCACAACACCGGTTGCCATTTCGACCCGATTCCCGACACATGGCATAAAATGAAAGAGATTCTGCTGTTCTGGGCAGGGAAAGGCATCGACGGATTCCGTTGCGACATGGCGGAGATGGTTCCCTGCGAGTTCTGGGGATGGGTCATTCCGCAAGTCAAGGCACAATATCCGGACATCACTTTCATTGCCGAAGTGTATAACCCCAATGAATACCGGAACTATATCCACAACGGTCATTTCGACTACCTTTATGACAAGGTGGGACTTTACGACACCCTGCGTGCCGTGACCTGCGGATACCAGTCGGCCACGGCCATCACCTCGTGCTGGCAAAGCGTCGATGACATCAAAAACCACATGCTCAACTTCCTGGAAAATCATGACGAGCAACGCATTGCTTCCGACTTTTTTGCAGGAAACGCATTCAAGGCACTTCCGGCACTGATTGTTTCGGCCTGTATGTACACCAACCCGATGATGATTTATTTCGGACAGGAGCTGGGCGAACGCGGAATGGACTGCGAAGGATTCAGCGGACGCGACGGACGCACCACCATCTTCGACTACTGGAGCGTGGACAGCATCCGCCGGTGGAACAACCACGGACGCTTCAACAACCACTTGCTGAACAACAAGGAAAAGGAACTGCGCAAATTCTACAAAAAATTACTGAACATCTGCCGCACAGAAGCCGCCATCAAAGAAGGCGATTTTTTTGACCTGATGTATGTCAACCTGAACGGGTGGCAAATGAACGAGCACAAGCAGTATGCTTTCCTGCGGAAAGCAGGAAAGGAAATCCTGTTCATTGCAGTCAACTTTTCCGACATGCCTGTGCAGATAGGTGTCAACCTGCCCCAACACGCATTCGATTATCTGCAGATGACTCCCACAACAAGCTGTATCGCCACCGACCTGCTGAGTGACAAGGAGGAAAAGATTTCATTCACACCCTCGAAACCCACCAACCTCAGCCTGAATGGCTGGAGCGGAAAAATCCTCAAGATAAAGCTCTGAAAATAAAAGAAGAGAAACTTCTCTGAAAACGCCTAGACGTTTCATTCAAAACGCCTAAGCATTTTTTTAAAACGTCAAGGCGTTTCAAGTAAAACGTCTTGACGTTCTTTTTGTATCCGAAACCGCCCACATCCTGCATAAAAATCCGGAAAAAGTCATTATCCGCAATACCCACTGAATATCAATGAGTTAACAAACATACCATATAGGTGTCTGTATAGGGGAATGTTCATAACCCGTTGATAATAAGCATGCGCCCATATAGCAAAAATCCATATCAGATTCATGGTTTCATCGGATTTTGTCCTAATTTTAAAAACCACAAAAAAACGATGGATTATGAAACGCAACACTTTATTCTTGTCGCTCTGCATACTGGCCGCGGGATGGTTCATACAGGCATGCTCATCGGAGGACACGCCCACCGTGCCGGAAGAACACAAGAAGATATTGCATTCCGGTTTACCAAAACGGAACGCCATTATCCACTATATTCGTTCCGAACTCAAGTCCTTACAACAACCATCTTTTTGGACTGACAAACGCGTATCTGCGTTCAAATAAATCTCAGTACGGAAGAAATTGCAAATTTATAAACGGATTGGTCTGAAAAATCCTTTTCAGGGAGAGTGCGTCGGGATGATGCGCTCTCTCTTATCCAAACATTCAATCTACTATTTAAAAATATATAATGAAACCAAAACCTTCATGCTGGCACTATGCTATGCAATAATTCCTATATTGGCCTATGCAATACAGCATCCTTGTCTCCAACGAAAAAACGGCATGACAGGAACATTCAGTTACAGCCTGTGATTATAACCGGCAAAGAACGGATTAATCCGGATAAATTTGTATTTTTGTAAATACCTATGGAGATTCTTATGAAAATACAAATTTTTCTGATTGTCATACCGTTTCTGCTGGCTGCGGCAGGATGCGGAGAAACGAAAGACAATCCATACCACGACATACTTGACAAGGCGGAACGTCTGCTTGTCCACCATGCAGACAGTGCGGAAATGCTGTTGGAAAATCTGCCCGACCCCGACAACCTGTCCGACCGGGATTTCGCACGATGGTGCATACTTTCCGGAAAAGCCACCAACTATACACATGCCGACGCACGCACAGCACGGCAATGGGGGCGTGCCGCAAAATGGCTGGACAAGAACGGCTCCACAACCGAACGCATACAGGCACATCTTTTTCTGGGAAGGGCGTATGCCGGCGACGGGGATTTCGACAAGGCGATGAAAACCTACGCCGAGGCACTGGACCATGCCAAGACATGCCAGGAATACAATCTGGCAGGATATATCTGCACCTACATGGCCGACATCTATCGGGAAACCTTCCTCATGCAGGAAGTAAAGGACAAATATGCGGAAGCCGCTTCGCTGTTCTCCAAGGCAAGAAACCATAAAAGCCAGGCATACGCCCTGAAAAACCTCGCTTTAGAATATGTTATCACCGACTCTATAAAAGCCGCCCACCGCTTCATGAGCCAGGCTGACTCCATCGCAAGAAAGCTGGACATCCAACGACTGAACTATGCCATCGCCAACGCATACACCGGGATATACGAGCACGAAAAGCAATATGACAAAGCCGAAGAATACTGCAAGAAAGCAATGGTACTCGACACAAGAGGCGGAAGGCAGGACTCGTTCGGACTGGCATTCATCTATCTGGCCCAAGGAAAAACAGCCGAAGCAAAAAAACTGACAGACCGGCTGGCCGAAAAAGAGGATCCGAAAGACTACAGCATCAACGACCTGTATTACGGAATATTCAAATCGGAAGGCGACTACAAAACCGCACTGCGATTCAAGGAAACAGCCATGGAAACACTGGATTCCATCTACCACAGACAAATGGAAATGAGAGTGCTGGAGACGGAGAAAAAATACAACCATCTGAAAACACTGGAAAAGAACGCCCGGCTTGAAAACGACAGACAACGGCTGTCCATCTATGCCATTCTCTCGACCTGCCTGCTGACAATCGCCGGCCTCTCGCTTATCTTCTACCGCAAACATACGGCGATGAGGCTCCGCTGGCGGGAAGAAGAACTGAAGACAATGGAAAAAGAACAAAAAGAGACCGCAAGACTGTTGGCCGAAGCGGAAAACGAGCTGAAGGGCATGCAGGGAGGCCGGGAAGACATGATCAGGCAACAGCAGAAAATCATTTCACTGACAGAACAGTTCAGACGGATGCAGAAACAACACATGGAAACTTCCGCCATCTGCAAGAAACTGACGACCCTGGCAAACAAGAAACAGCCGGGAAAAGACAGATGCCTGCTGACGGACAAACTTTGGAAACAGCTGGCCGAAGAAACCGACAGAATCTACCCGGACTTACAGCCGCTGCTGCTGAGGCATTTCGACAGCCTCTCGGAAGACGAACAGCGATACTGCCGCCTGCACATACTGGGATTCGACGGGAACGAAGAAGCCGTGCTGCTCGGCATAGCACCGTCGTCGGTATGGATGAAACGGAGCAGAATCAAGCAAAAGCTGGACACCTCCACGCCTAAAAGCCTGTACGAGATATTGACCGGCGGGCTTACGGAGAATACGACTGTCTGAGGCTGTCAAACTTTTCTCTCCTTTTTGTTTGAATATTTGCGACAAAAAGGTATCTTTGCTCAAAAGAACCCGATTTGTGCAATTTATATCAGAATGATTTTATGGAAAGAAGTTTTCTGGCCTTTGTGGAAGACAGCATCAAAAAAAATTGGGATATGGATGCGCTCACAGACTACAAAGGCGCCACATTACAATACAAAGACGTAGCCCGCAAGATTGAGAAACTTCACATCCTGCTTTATGAAAGCGGAGTCAAGCCCGGCGACAAAGTGGCTTTGTGCGGACGCAACAGTTCCCATTGGGGGGTGGCGTTCCTTGCAATCCTGACCTACGGCGCAATAGCCGTCCCCATTCTCCATGAATTCAAGGCCGACAACATACAAAACATCGTAAATCATTCTGATGCGCGTCTGCTGTTCGTGGGTGATGTGGTTTGGGAATCACTTAACGAAGCAGAAATGCCCTTGCTGGAAGGAATCATCCTGATGACCGACTTCACCCTGCTCGTATGCCGCAGCAAGCAACTGGAATACGCCCGCGAGCACCTGAACGAGATGTTCGGCAAGAAATTCCCGCGCAACTTCAGAAAGGAACATGTCAGCTACCGGCGCGACGAGCCGGAAGAACTGGCCATCATCAACTATACCTCCGGGACCACCAGCTTCTCGAAAGGGGTCATGTTGCCCTACCGCTCCCTGTGGTCAAACACCCAGTTCGCTTTCGAAGTGCTGAATCTGAAACCTGGCAGCCGAGTGATATCCATCCTTCCGATGGCTCACATGTATGGTCTGGCATTTGAATTCATCTACGAAATATGTGCCGGATGCCACATCTACTTCCTGACCCGCATGCCGAGTCCGAAAATCATCTTTCAGGCTTTCACTGATGTCAAGCCACATATCGTGATTTCCGTACCTCTCATCATTGAAAAGATCATCAAGAAAAATGTACTCCCGAAACTGGAGACCTTGAAGATGAAAATCCTCCTGAAACTGCCTATCATCAACGAAAAGATAGAATCCACCTTACGTGAACACATGGTACAGGCTTTCGGGGCGAACTTTTACGAAATAATCATCGGCGGCGCCGCATTCAACCAAGATGTGGAGAGACTGCTCAGAAGCCTCGACTTCCCTTACACCGTAGGCTACGGAATGACCGAATGCGGCCCGATTATCTGCTACGAGGACTGGAAAAGCTACAAGCCCGGCACCTGCGGAAAAGCTGCCCCACGCATGGAAATCAAAATTGACAGCAGCGATCCCGCCAACGTGGTAGGAGAAATATTGACACGCGGCGACAACGTGATGCTGGGGTATTACAAGAATCCGGAATCGACGGCACAGGTTCTTGACAAGGACGGCTGGCTCCATACCGGAGACTTGGGAATCATGGACAAAGACGGGAATGTAACCATCAAGGGACGGAGCAAGAACATGCTTCTCGGCCCGTCCGGACAGAATATCTACCCGGAAGAAATTGAGGAAAAAATCAGCAACCTCCCGTATGTCAGTGAAAATATCGTTATCCAGCAAAGCGACAACAAGCTGGCCGCACTGATTTATCCGGATTTCGACGATGCATACGCACAAGGACTGACCGACAGCGACATTGCAAGAATCATGGAAGAAAACAGAATTGCGGTCAATGCCGAACTCCCTGCCTATTCGCAGATTGCACGGGTGAAAATTTATCCTGAAGAATTTGAAAAGACTCCGAAAAAGAGTATCAAACGTTTCTTGTATCAAGATGTAAAATAAAGACAAATGAGACTTACTATACTACACGCATTGCTTGCCGGAGGAATCTTCTTCGGAGGATGTACCTCACTATATGGCCAAAGATTCACCTCCGAAGGACTGAAGAAAGGACCTAACGTTTCACTGAACATCACCGACAAGAAAAAGTCGCCTCACCGCACTTATTTCAACCTCGGATTGTTCAGCAACTATTCCTGCCTCAACGGAGCAGGCATCAATGTCATATCGAGCCTTCAGCATTACAACGCCTACGGCATGCAAGTGGCCGGATTCGCCAACATTACGGGACTGAAATCAACAGGTCTGCAGATTGCCGGCATCACAAACGTGACGGGACACAGAGCCTGTGGAGCCATCTTTTCCGGACTCATGAATGTTAGCGGAACTTCATCCTATGGCCTGACAGTGTCGGGACTGGGCAACATTTCAGGAGGCGACATAGAGGGAATGGCCCTTTCCGGCCTTCTCAACATGGGCGGAAAAGACACCAGAGGGTTCATGATTGCAGGATTGGGCAACGTGGCAGGCGAAGTGCAGGCCGGGCTCTCCATAGGAGGTCTGATGAACGTGTCAGGCGAATCGTCAAGAGGAGTACAGATTACGTCGCTGCTCAATGTAGCCGCCCACTCGAATGAAGGATGGCAACTGGCCGGAGTGGGCAATGTGAGCGTCACCAATAAAGGCGTGCAATTGGCAGCCATCAACTTCAGCGCACAGAACCATGGCGTACAGCTCGGAGTAGGGAACGTAAATACCGGAGGGAAAAGAGGAATCCAAATCGGCCTCATCAATGTAAGCACCGACAGTTGTGCCAACCAGGTAGGATGCATCAACATCAAGCCTCAAACTCGCGTGCAGATGCTCATTTCTGGAGGAAACGCCAACAAAGGAAGTCTGTCCGTCCGCTTCAAGAACAAATATACATATACACAGTTTGGTGCCGGAGCCTATTATCTGGGTACCGACAAGGATTTTTCAGTCAGTGCATTTTATCGCGCGGGAGTTTATTACAGCCTGACACCCAAACTGGACATCAGTGCCGATATCGGATATTACCATATCGAAAGCCTCGACAACAAGACCACCCACGGATATCCCGAAAGGCTATATGCGCTAGAGCCCAGAGTCAATCTGGAATACAGCATCACGCATCGGTTCGGGCTCTTCGCTTCAGGAGGCTACGGATGGACCCGCACCTACAAGGGAAATCATGCATTTGAGGATAAAGGAATATTTGAAGTGGGTATGGTGCTGTTCTAAAGACAGCCCATACCTTCTTTATCATTAAAGAAATCAGCTGTTCAAACTTGCCGAACGCACACGGCTCAAGGTTTCAGGACTCATCTGAAGTAATGATGCGATATACACCAACGGAGCACGCTTCAATATTTCGGGATGCAACTGCATCAGTTTCATATAGCGCTCATGGGCCGGCTCGAAACGGAGTGTATCCGCCTTGATTTGTGATTCAATCAGCGACTCTTCGAACACACGCCGGTACCACGCCCCTATTTCCGCATCTTCCAGCGAGAGCTTTTCGATGGAAGCTTTTGGAATCTCCCATATCACTGAAGGTTCAAGTGTCTCGATCATCAGCCGTGTAGGCTCTGCTTTCAGATAACTTTCCAAACAGATTACAATACCTCCTTCATAAGCGATATGCTCGGTCAAATCTTTATCATACTTATAGTAAAACTGACGGGTCATCCCCTTCTCTATATACCGCAGGCATGTGCAAATCTCCCTTTCATCCAAAATACGTTCACCTTTCTTGTATTTCTTACACTCGAGGATATCTGCCAGACGATGAAGCTGCTCTCTCGACAAAAGGCTATGACGTGTAGAGGCAAGGAGACGGGATATTTCGATATTCGTACTTGCTGTCATAAAAACACCTCCCCCATCATTTCACTTTGATACGGTCAAAGCCTTCGCCGAACACACCGATAACTGCGCTCTGCGAAACAAACGCTTTCGGATCGATATCTTTAATCAGACGGAAAATTGTGTTTGATTCACGTTTTTTCGCCAGCACAAACATCATTTTCACATTATTATGCGTGTAGCAGCCCACTCCGTCAATGAAAGTTACGCCACGATGAAGGTCTTTGTTGATTCGGGCACCGATTTCTTCATATTTGCTGGAAATGATGAAAAACTGTACGGACAGACGCGCGCTGTTCACCACCTGATCCAGCACAAAGCTGGAAATGAAAAGCACCACATATCCGTATACAACCTTCTCCCAACTATGCAACACCAGATAGCTGGAAGAAATGATGACAAGGTCACAAATCTGAATCACACGTCCCAATGAAATGTCACGATACTTATGGACAACTGCCGCAATGATATCGGTACCCCCTGTACTTCCATTCGCGGAAAAAGCGATTCCGATACCTCCTCCGCAAAAGAATGCTCCCAACACACACGACATGAACGGCTGGTCATGGATCAAAGGTTCGGTAATCAGACTCTCAATCACCTCCAGAATGAAAGTAAGGACAAAAACGGCAAAAATAGTTTTCAGGCAGAATTTCAGTCCCAGAATCTTCAATGCCAGCAGAAGAAGGCCCAAATTAATAATCAGATAAGTGTATTGTACAGGAAAACCCGTCGCCCAGAATACGATGGACGCAATACCCGGAACTGCCGTCGAAGGAATATCACTCGGCAACAGAAAGACAGTCCATCCTATACCATACATAATCATTCCCAAAGCAATTGCCAAATAATCTTTGGCTTCTCTCAACATTTTTTGTTTACGCGTAACAGGTAAAACAGGATTCATTATTTTCAACATTTTAAAAATTCCGTGCAAAAATACGAAAAAAATCACACACTTGACTTATATCAATTTTAAATAGCATGAAAAAATTTCGGAGAGGCAGTTTTTATAAATTCAGTGAATTTCGTATTTTTGCACCCAAATCATAGAAGAAGACAATGGCATTAGTCAACGAACATCTGCTGAAATTACCCGAAAACTATCTGTTTACGGATATTACAAAGAAAATCAACTCTTTCAAGGTCACACATCCCAAAGCCAATGTCATCAATCTGGGCATCGGAGACGTGACACAGCCGATTCCACAAGCTTGCATCGAGGCCATGCAGAAAGCTGCAACTGAACTGGGGCATACAGAGACATTTCATGGATACGGTCCGGAACAGGGATATGATTTTCTGATTGACGCCATTATAAAACATGACTATGCTGCAAGGGGAATCAGTCTGGAGCCAAGCGAAGTGTTCATCAGTGACGGAGCCAAATCTGACACGGGCAACATAGGCGACATTCTGAGACATGACAACAGTATCGGAGTCACAGACCCTATCTATCCGGCATACGTAGATTCGAACGTGTCGTCAGGAAGAGCAGGCACTCTTGAAAATGAAAGCGAATGGAGCAATGTGGTCTATCTGCCTTGCAAAATAGAAAAAGGCTTCATTCCTGACATACCCGACCGGCGTATCGACATCATCTACCTGTGCTATCCCAACAACCCTACAGGAGCCGTTCTCAGCAAAGCCGAGCTCAAGAAATGGGTCAGCTATGCCATCGAAAACGATGCGCTGATCATTTTTGACGGTGCCTATGAGGCATATATCCAAAATCCGGAGATACCTCACTCCATCTATGAAATCAAAGGTGCCAAAAAAGTAGCCATCGAATCACGAAGCTTTTCAAAAACCGCAGGATTCACCGGCGTACGATGCGGGTATATGGTCATCCCGAAAGAAGTGACGGCTGCCACACTCGAAGGAAAAAGAATACCGCTCAACAAGCTCTGGCTCCGCCGACAGTCGACCAAATTCAATGGTGTCTCCTATATCACCCAACGGGGAGCAGAAGCCATCTATTCTCCGGAAGGGAAAAGGCAGGTGCAGGAAATGATTGGTTACTATATGGAAAACGCCATGATGATGAAACGCCTGCTCCAAAAGACAGGACTTCAGTTTTTCGGCGGTGACAATGCACCTTACCTATGGCTGAAAGCTCCGGGGAACATGACTGCCTGGAAGTTTTTCGACAAATTATTGTACGAAGCGCATGTGGTCAGCACTCCGGGCATCGGATTTGGCCCGAGCGGAGAAGGCTATGTCAGAATCACCTCTTTCGGCAACCGGAAAGATTGCGAAGAAGGGATAAAAAGAATTTGCCAATGTCTATAAAACAAGTCACTATTTCAAACAACTAAAATCAATATGTCCAAACTAAGATTCAGAGTAGTAGAAAAAGCATTCCACAAGATGCCGACAGAAGTGAACGTTCCATCGGAACGACCGAGTGAATACTTTGCAAAATATGTGTTCAACCGGGAAAAAATGTTCAAATATCTGCCGAGTGGTGTATATGCCAAGCTGATTGATGTAATTGATAACGGCGCGACTCTTGACCGAAGCATCGCCAATGCCGTAGCCGACGGAATGAAGAAATGGGCCCTCGAAATGGGAGTGACACACTATACTCACTGGTTCCAGCCCCTTACGGAAGGAACGGCGGAAAAGCACGATGCGTTTGTGGAACATGACGGCAAAGGCGGCATGTTGGAGGAATTCTCCGGCAAACTGCTCGTCCAGCAGGAATCCGACGGCTCTTCATTTCCCAACGGAGGGATCCGCAACACGTTTGAAGCCCGCGGATACAGTGCATGGGATCCGTCATCTCCGGTTTTCATCGTAGACGACACATTGTGTATCCCGACTGTATTCATTGCCTATACAGGCGAATCGCTTGATTATAAAGCTCCACTGCTGAAAGCGTTGACAGCCGTCAACAAGGCTGCACTGGATGTCATGCACTACTTTGACCCGTCAGTCAAGAAAATCATTTCCTACCTGGGATGGGAACAAGAATATTTTCTGGTAGACGAAGGACTGTATGCTGCCCGACCCGACCTCCTGCTGACAGGCCGTACGCTGATGGGACATGAAGCCTCAAAAAACCAACAACTGGAAGACCATTATTTCGGAGCCATCCCCAGTCGTGTTGTCGCTTTCATGAAAGATCTGGAAGTTCAGGCACTTGAATTGGGCATTCCGGTCAAGACAAGACATAACGAAGTGGCGCCCAACCAATTTGAACTGGCTCCCATCTTCGAAGAATGTAACCTGGCCGTAGACCATAACATGCTGCTCATGTCGTTGATGCGCAAGGTGGCAAGAAACCATGGATTCCGTGTCCTGCTTCATGAAAAACCTTTCAAGGGAGTGAACGGTTCGGGCAAACACAACAACTGGTCATTGGGTACAGACAACGGTACTCTGCTGATGGCTCCGGGAAAAACTTCAGAAGAAAACCTGCGCTTCATTACGTTTGTGGTAAACACACTGATGGCCGTCTACCGGCACAACGGTCTGCTGAAAGCTTCCATCATGAGTGCCACCAACACGCACCGTCTGGGAGGCCACGAAGCACCTCCAGCCATCATCTCATCGTTCCTGGGCACCCAGCTGAGCAAAGTGCTCGACCATTTGGAATCCAGCACAAATGATGACCTGCTGTCTCTGGGAGGAAAACAAGGAATGAAGCTGGACATTCCCCAGATTCCGGAACTGCTCATCGACAACACGGACCGTAACCGAACTTCTCCTTTCGCTTTCACAGGAAACCGGTTTGAATTCCGTGCACCAGGTTCGGAAGCCAACTGCGCCAGTGCCATGATAGCTCTCAACTCCGCCATGGCAGAGCAGCTCATCGAATTCAAACAGGAAGTGGATACACTCATCGAAAATGGCGAACCTAAAATCTCAGCCATCCTCCAAGTGGTGCGCAAATATATCAAAGAATGCAAGCCAATCCGTTTCGACGGCAACGGCTACAGCAAAGAATGGCAAGAAGAAGCAAGACGCCGTGGTCTGGACTGCGAAACGAGCTGTCCGGTCATCTTCGACAACTACTTGAAACCGGAAAGCATCCGCATGTTCGAATTCACCGGTGTCATGAACCGCAAAGAACTGGAAGCCCGCAATGAAGTCAAATGGGACATGTACACGAAAAAAATCCAGATTGAAGCACGCGTATTGGGCGATCTGGTGATGAACCATGTAGTTCCGGTAGCCATCGAATATCAGACCAAACTGATTGACAACGTATACAAGATGAAGTCTATTTTCCCGGAAGAAGAAGCCAACAAACTGTCTGCGGAAAACATAGCAATCATCCGTGAAATTTCCGAGCATACTTCATACATCAAGAAGCATGTGGATGAAATGATTGAGGCGCGAAAAGTGGCCAACCGCATCACAAGCGAACGTGAGAAAGCCATTGCTTATCATGACACGGTCGATCCGATGCTCGAACAAATCCGCTACCACATTGACAAGCTGGAACTGATTGTCGATGACCAGATGTGGACACTGCCGAAATATCGTGAATTGCTTTTTGTGCGCTGATTTCTCTTGCAGAATACGAACAACGACACCACAGCAGTCATCAAACTATTGTCTGAATGCATTTACATACACAATAGTTTATGCCTTCTGTGGTGACTTTTTTCATTCAAAGTAGTTATCTTTGTGCTATGGAATGGTTATATAATCTGTTTTTTGAACACTCTGCCCTACAGGCAGTCATCATCATGTCGCTCATCATTGCCATCGGTCTCGGACTGGGCAAACTACGGGCGTTCGGAATCTCATTGGGAGTCACTTTCGTGTTCTTCACCGGTATTCTGGCCGGCCATCTGGGATTCTCCGTCGACCCTGAGATGCTGAGCTATGCAGAAAGTTTCGGACTGGTACTGTTTGTATACTCTCTCGGTCTGCAAGTAGGGCCCGGATTCTTCAGTTCTTTCAAATATGGAGGTTGCCAGCTGAATTTGCTGGGACTGGGAGTCATACTTCTGGGCACGCTGCTTGCCATCGGTCTGACCTGGATTACTCCTATCAATCTGCCCGACATGGTGGGGATACTCTGTGGTGCCACCACCAATACTCCGGCGCTTGGAGCCGCCCAACAAACCTTGAAGCAACTGGGCGAACCCACCAGCGGAGCCGCATTGAGCTGTGCTGTCACATATCCACTCGGTGTAGTAGGAGTCATACTGGCTATCGTCCTGATACGCAAGCTGTTCGTTCGTCCAGCTGATATGGAGACACATGAGCATGATGACCCGAACCATACTTATATCGCAACCTTCCAGGTACACAACCCTGCCATTTTCAACAAAAGCATACAGGATATAGCCCACACAGGCTATCCAAAATTCGTCATTTCGCGCCTGTGGAGAAACGGAAATGTTTCCATCCCCACCTCCGAGAAAATATTGAAAGAAAACGACCGCCTACTAGTCATCACTACCGAAAAAGACGCCCCCTCGCTTACTATCTTGTTCGGCGAGCAGGAAAACCGCGACTGGAACAAGGAAGACATTGACTGGAATGCCATCGACAGCAAGCTCATTTCCAAGCATATCGTCATTTCACGGCCGGAAATCAACGGGAAAAAACTAGGAGCACTCCGCCTGCGCAACACGTATGGAATCAATATCAGCCGGGTACTTCGGAGCGGCGTGCAGCTGCTGGCCACCCCGGGTCTGGTTCTCCAGCTAGGCGACCGGCTGACAGTAGTCGGCGAGGCGGCCGCCATCCAGAATGTAGAAAAAGTGCTTGGCAACACGGTCAAGACCCTGAAAGACCCGAACCTGGCTTCCATTTTTATCGGAATCATTCTGGGTCTGGTAATCGGCGCGATTCCCATCGCAATTCCGGGCATCAGCTCCCCTGTCAAATTGGGTTTGGCCGGAGGACCTATCGTTATGGGCATTCTGATAGGAGCTTACGGTCCCCGGCTTCACCTGGTCACTTACACAACCCGCAGTGCCAACCTGATGTTACGTGGCATCGGCCTATCACTCTACCTTGCCTGCCTGGGACTAGATGCGGGTGCACATTTCTTTGAAACAGTCATGCGCCCGGAAGGTGCCTTATGGATAGGAATCGGTTTTATCATCACCTTTATCCCCGTTATCATTATGGCATGGATATCGCTGCGAATCTGCCATCAGGATTTCGGGAACACATGCGGCATGCTTTGCGGAAGCATGGCCAATCCGATGGCACTCAACTATGCCAATGACATCATCACCAATGACAATCCTTCCGTAAGCTATGCCACGGTATATCCGTTAGGCATGTTTACCCGAGTCATTATCGCACAACTCATCCTTATGATATTCCTCTAAAAAAATAAAAAATCATCCCATGAAAGCCTATACACAAATCACTTCTGAAATGATCAAGCAAGATTTCCGCTATCTGGAACTGCTTTCCCATAATTTCCCTACAATTGCCGATGCCAGCACCGAAATCATCAATCTGGAAGCAATTTTGAACCTGCCCAAAGGAACCGAACATTTTCTGGCCGACCTCCACGGGGAATATGAAGCTTTCCAGCATGTGCTTCGAAACGCTTCAGGCTCCATCAAACGTAAAGTGAACGAAATATTCGGAAACACCCTGCGGGAAATGGAGAAAAAAGAAATCTGCACACTGATTTATTATCCGGAGCAGAAACTCCAACTGGTCAAAGAAAAAGAGACCGATCTGGAAGACTGGTATGTCATTACATTGAACCAACTTGTAAAGGTGTGCCAGAATGTTTCGTCCAAATATACACGCTCTAAAGTAAGGAAGGCACTCCCTCCCGAATTTTCCTACATCATTCAGGAACTGTTGCATGAAAGCAGCATGGACCCGAACAAGCAGGCGTATATCAACGTCATCATCAGCACCATCATCGACACACACCGGGCTGACGACTTCATCACTGCACTCTGCAATCTGATACAACGGCTTACCATCGACTCACTCCACATCCTGGGAGACATCTTTGACCGCGGTGTCGGCCCCCACATCATTATGGATATCCTGTGCGGTTATCATAACTTCGACATCCAGTGGGGAAACCATGACATCCTATGGATGGGGGCCGCATCCGGAAACGACTGCAACATCGCCAATGTACTACGCATGGCCATGCGTTACGGCAATCTTTCAGCTATCGAAGACGGATATGGCATCAACCTGCTTCCGCTGGCCACTTTTGCCATGGAAACATACGCCGATGACCCCTGCGAGTATTTCATGCCCAAAATAGACAAGACGGCCAGTCCGTTCAATGAAAAAACAATCCGGCTGATTTCACAAATGCACAAAGCAATCACCGTAATCCAGTTCAAACTGGAAGCAGAAACCATCAGACGACGTCCGGAATTCAAGATGGATGACCGTCTGCTGCTGCATCATATTGACTTTGCACGGAAAGTATTTACACTCAACGGGAAAGACTATGAAATGCGCGACTGTTACTTCCCCACCATTGACCCTGCCGACCCTTACCGCCTGACCGATGAAGAAAAAGATATTGTAGACAAGCTGCACCACTCATTTGTAGGCAGCGAAAAGTTGCGCAAACACATCAAATGTCTGTTCCGCTACGGATGTATGTACAACGTATGCAACTCAAATCTGCTGTTCCATGCCTCCATGCCGCTCAATGCAGACGGAACCTTGAAAGAAGTGGACATATTAGGGAAAAAATACAAAGGAAGGAATTTGCTGGAACGAGTGGGGCAACTCATCCGCACGGCCTATTTTGCAGAAGCTGACCACCCGGAAAAGGATTTTGCCTTGGATTTCGTATGGTATCTGTGGTGCGGAAAAGATTCTCCGGCATTCGACAAGAGCAAAATGGCCACGTTCGAACGATATTTCCTTACAGACAAAGAAATCCAGAAGGAGACCAAAGGCCACTATTACGAATTGCGTGACCGTGAAGAAATCTGCGACATGATTCTTGACGAATTTGGAGTGGAAGGCGAACACCGCCACATCATCAACGGACATGTGCCGGTGAAAGCCGTAAAAGGTGAAAAACCAATCAAGGCCAACGGAAAGCTGATGGTCATCGACGGCGGATTCTCGAAAGCCTACCAGCCTGAGACCGGCATTGCCGGATATACGCTGGTATATCACTCACGCGGTTTTGAACTGGTGCAGCACGAACCGTTCACCTCCACACAAAAGGCCATCGAAGAGGGGATTGACATCAAATCAACGACTCAAATCGTTGAACTGAGCACCAAACGCATGATGGTAAAAGACACTGACAAAGGCCGGGAGCTGATGGTACAGATTGAAGACCTGAAGAAATTGCTGGTAGCTTATCAGAACGGACTTATCAAGGAAAAGCCGGCCAACTGACACTTGACCTGAAACAAAACGCAGAGGCACAAAGACACAGAGTTCCATTTTGCGGTCCGCAAAATCCTTCTCTGTATCTTTGTGCCTCTATGCTTAATCCCTATTTTCCCCTCTCCTTATTTCGGAAGCCGGAACGAATAGACATTGCCTCCATAATCGGCCACAAACATACGTCCTTCCACAACCGTCATCGAAGAGAATACAGGCGCGCCGAGAGACTGCTTCCAAATGACACGTCCACTCTTGCTGTCCACTCCGTACAGAACACCGTCCGCACCGCCGAAATAAACCGTTTTTCCGACCATCACAGGCGAAGCGTCCACCGTAGCCGACGGATAACGTGAATACGGAGAAGTATAGACCAGTGCCGGAAGAGTCTGCACATGCCATGCCTCTTCCAAGGTCTCACGGTCGAGGGCCACCAGTCCACGGTCCTGTGTCCCGAACACTACCAGCTTGTCAGTCACCAGAGGAGTGGAATTGGTATTGGCACTGTAAGGCAATGCCTTTTTCATGATGATATGCCCCGTTTCAGGCTCGATTACAAAGAAAGCGTTTCCGGAAGCCATGTACAACAGCCCGTCCACATACGCCGGAGCCGCTCCCCTTTCCCTGATATCCGCCTGCTCCAGTTTCCAGAGCAGTCTGCCTGACGACAGGTCATTGCCATAAAGCCCGCTCCATTGCGTACCCATGACGACCACATCGCCGGCCACAACCGGACGTGTCGTAGAGGCCTGGTTCTGTCTCCATTCCGTATTGACCCACAATTTTTTTCCGGTCATCACATCGTATGCGGCAAAGCCACGTCCGGTGCCCGCATATACCTTTCCGCCGGCCACCGTCAGACCCTCCAGCAACAAGGGAAGTCCGTCCACTTCCAGTTTCTGTTCCCATTTCAGACTGCCTGTCTCCGCGTCGATGGCATAAAGAAAGCCTTCAGCGTCCTGAGCCAACACGATGCCCGAAGCACAGGCTATCGTATTCTTCACCGAATTGCGTGTCTGATGCCTCCACAACAATTTTCCGTTGCCCGCGTCAAGGGCAAACACGGCTCCTTCTCCCTTCAAATCCTCATCCAGGGATGCGATGAACACTTTCCCGTCCGCCACAACCGGCTGTGTATAATAAAGGTTCGCCTTCACATTACTGATCCATTCGGCATGCAATCCTTCTTTCTCCGGTTTCCAGACAAACGAAGTCCGCTCCTTTGCTACCGACCCATCAGAAAAACGGGCCTGTGCCACGACAAACACCCTGCGCCCCTTATAAGTTTCTGGCAAACGGAAGGAAGCCTGCCAGTTCCAGTCACTCTGTGAAGCCAGTGCCTTTCCGGAAACAAGCGTCTTTCCGTCATCACCCACACACGTATAGGTGACACCCTCCACCGGAGCTACCGTATTGTAAGCGTTCACTGAAAGCAGGAAGTTGCCGGCTTCATCCTGTACGCATCCGTCATTCGCAATCGAAGCGAACGCCAACGACTTGTCTATATAGGTATAGCGCAGACGGGTTTCTATATCCCCTTTCCGGTCCACATCCACAACACGGAAGGCCGAAGTGGAATGGTCGATGCCACCTTTATCGAGCGTTGAAGTGGAAACCGTCAGGATTTTTCCTTGCCTGCGCACGAAATGATTGTGCCAATGGCCGTAGAACCATCCTTTCACATTATAGTCCGCAAGGTCCAGTTTTTCGCCGTTCCCCAAATCGAAAACAAACTCATCGGTATAGCTCAACAAATCATGGTTGAAGAAAACGACCGGCTTCCCTTCCGGCTGCCGGTCAAGGTCGTTCTTCACCCAACGGAACACCTCCTTCGCAGTGAATCCCGGCTGGTAATCGCCGCCGAGCATCGGAATCATCACGTAATGTGTGGAACCGAAATCAAACGAATAGTAACACGGCCCGTAAATGCTCTCAAACAGTTCCTCCCCATATTTCCCTTTCACCAAGTCGTGGTTGCCGAGTCCGTAGAATACAGGGCACCCCATGTTCGAGGTGTTCATGAGGCGAATATGATTCTTCAGCCCGTTCTCATAACAGATGTCGCCGGTATGCACGATGAACGCCGCATCCTCGTTGGCGGCATAGTCGCGCACCTCGTTCGCCCAGTCCTCCTGGTTGACGGTGTTGAAGATTTCCGTATCCGCCACGTGCAGGAAACGGTGACTGCCGTCTGAAGCCACACGGCCTTTCCACTCCTGAAGACCAAAATCATAACTTCTGTCCTCGCCTTCGGCACGCAGGAAATGGCCTCTGTCCGACTGATAGCCGGAAGGAGTAGTGATGAACACGAACCGCTGACGGTCGTGTCCGGGAAGCGAGAAAGTCCCGTCCGCTCCGGTCCTCACCACATTCAGCCCGTCCGATACACATACATCCTTCAATGTTTTCTCCCCTTTGTCATACCGCCCGTTGCGGTTGGCATCCACATACACACGCCCCTCATAGGCAGCCTGCCCGACGGCCGCCCATCCGGCCATCAGCATCATTAAATAAATTCGTCTCATTTCCTTAATAATTTTACCTATTGTGTCATAAATCGAATTACAAAGGTAGGTATTATTCACTAAGATTATTTATAATGCCGCAAGATTTTCCAACTAATCCGCCTCACACTACAAAAGCATATTGCAGACATCAAAAAAAACGCTTTGACGTTTTACCTGAAACGCTTCGGCGTTTTGGGTAAAACGCCGAAGCGTTTTTAAGAACAGAAATCATTCCCATCCGAACGGTTGTTCCAGATTAGGATTCAACTTCACTTGAGTGAATGGAATAGGCAAGTAATAGTGCATAGGACTCTCGAAATGACGGGGTACCTGCCGGTAGGAAGTGAAGCCGATATGTCCGTGGTCACCCTCTGTCAGATAAAAGCCGTCGTCCGTACCGTCCGCCTTTTCCAGATAATACAATGTCAGTCCGGCCTTGACATCCGCCGGAAGACCTGCCAGACGAACAGAATCCGCCGGATTGGCCAAAATGGCCACATCTTCCTTGGCATCCCCCGTCAGGTCGATGGCTCCCAACGCCGGAATATAAGCGCCTTCATTGTTCAGAGCGAACAGGTCACCTACCGCCCAACGCCTGATGTCGGTAGCCCGCAAGCCTTCGCAAGCCATCTCCACGCGACGTTCACGGCGTATCTCCAGGATAACACCCCGATTTGAACCCGACACATTAGGATACTGTTCTGCCAGCCAGGCATCCGGATTCGCGTTTGCCTGAGCCATGTCCAATCCCGGCATCTGCACACGCGCGCGAATCAGGTTGATGGAATTGTCGATGTCGCTCTGGGTCAAAGTCTCCAGTTCCGCCTTTGCCTCGGCATAAGTCAGCAGCACTTCCGCATAACGGAAAATGGGGAGAGAAGTGAAGTTACGTTCCCATCCCTGACGCAGGTTCTCGTCACGGGGATAAAACTTCAGCTGATCGTAACATCCGAAAGTCACTTTCGGCACATAGGCGTTTCCTGCCTCCGTCTGCTTGAAGCCGGGATAAACGAAAGTCTCTGCCAGACGAGGGTCGCGCCCGTCGAACACCTCAGTAAACGATTTCGACGCATAGTCCGGCTGGTCGGTAAACCGGCTTCCATCGGCCATCAGATAAGTTTCCATCAGGCTGCGGCTCAACGCCCACTGCCATCCCATCACACTGTGTGTGTCGTTGCCCACACCCAGAGCCTCATCCGAAGCACGCTGAAGGATGATTTCGGGATTGCTGTCCAAGGAAGGAGTGTTGAACAAGGTTCCGTAATCGGCCCCCGAATTTCCGTAAAGGGAGAACTCGCCGCTGTTCATAATCTCCTCACACGCCCACACGGCCTTTTCCAGAAAACGCCGGTAGTCGTTCTGCAATCCCAGCTCCTCGTGGTATTTGCGGAAAGTACCTTCGTTCAGGCAGATGCGCGCCATGGAAGCCAGTGCGGCCCAACGGCTGATACGGGTACGCGTGCCAAGCTCCTCCTTGATATGGTCTACGGAATACTGCAGGTCGTTCATCACGGAATCCATCACCAGCGCGCGCGGATCGCAAGGTTTGTACATGTCTTCATCATCCGTATCCATCGCCTTGTTGTACCAGGGGACATCAGAATAGGTCATCACCTTGTCGGCATAGAAACGGGCACGGAAGAAACGGGCGATTCCGATGTAATGCTCCACATCCTCCATGTTTCCTTCCGTCACACCTCCGGTATGCTGCAAGAAATAGTTGATGGAACGCAACTGGCTCCAGTCATCCCACCCACCTACATTCGAGGAGGAAATGTTTCCCGCCACCACCTGGTTGATGGTGGAACTGCCGGTATAGATGGCATCATTGTCCGAGCCGGTGTCATTATAGCTCGGCCCTATATATCCGTAAAAACCGTTTGTATAAGTCTCCAGGTCGGTCACCGTCTTGAAAAAGTCCGACTCGGTAATTTCCGTCAGCGGCGTTCTCTCCAAAAAATCAGACTCGCACGCCGTCAGGCCCAATCCAACCAGACTGATCAGTATATATTTCTTGACTTTCATATCGTTTTCGTATAACTATTATAAAACTTACATTAATCTTAGAATCCCACATTGAAACCGAAAGAGAATGTTTTCTGCATCGGATATGTCTTGCCGGAATCATCGGTGGTGGACACCTCCGGATCAAGCTCCACGTCCAGATGGTTGAGTGTCCAGATGTTTTCGGCACTGAAATAGAGGCGCAGGTTCTGGATACCCCACTTGGAGACCACCTTCTGCGGCAATGTGTAGCCAATGGTCAGGTTCTTCAGACGCAGGTAAGAAGCGTTCTGCAGATACTGTGTCTGGTTCATACCCAGTTCGCTATTTCCTTCTGCCGCGTACGCTTTCACACGGGGAAAATAAGCGTCAGGATTGTCCTCTGTCCAATGGTCCATGTTCTTCACCGTCACGTTGGTCCAAGGTTGCGCATAGATACCCCAGAAATAGAAGTTGCCCGCTCCCGGATACCAGTCACGCTTGCCTACGCCCTGGAAGAAAGCACTCAGGTCGAACCCTTTCCACGCCGCGTCGATATTGAAGCTGTACGGCAGACGGATACGGCTGTTGCCGATTTTCTTGCGGTCACCCGGATTGTCCAGCGTTCTGTCGCCCCAAGTAATCTTGCCATCACCGTTCAAGTCCTTATAACGGGTATCACCGATATAGAAACGGTACGACTGGTCGTCCTCGCCCACTTCCGTCTGGTCCAACGCGTCCAGTTCCGCCTGGCTGGCAAAACGTCCGTCGTTGACAAATCCCCAGATTTCACCGACTTCCATACCCACATAATAATTGTCTATCCGGGAAGTCTCGCCTATCTTGTTTCCGTTGTCATCATAAAGATCCACATAGTTGTCGAACTTCGTGATGAAAGAACGGCTGTCGGCTATATTGAACTTCACGCCGTAACGGAACGGAGACCCGCCCAGATTGAACTGGTCGCGCCATTCCATCGACACTTCCCAACCGCGTGTCTTCATGTCGGCCGCATTCGCCAACGGAGCCGAGGCACCTACTACGGAAGGCAGTTCCTTGCTGGCTGTCACCATGTTGGTGGTGATACGCTTATAGATATCGAACGAAGCGGTCAGACGGTTATTCAGGAAGCCTAAGTCGATACCGAAGTTACCCGTGCTCACATTCTCCCAAGTAAAGGCCGCCGAAACCAGTGCCGGTTGGTAAACGGCAATGGGCAGCTCGCCGTCAAGAATCTGGCTGATTTTTCCGGAACTCATGGATGCGATGTACGGATAATACACCTCACTGCCGTCACGGGTCACGACCTGATTCCCCAGCGCACCATAAGACCCTCTCAGCTTGAAGTTGCTCATGTGAAGTTTTTCAGCAAAATTCTTGAAAAAATCCTCGTTGATAACCGACCATGCGATTGAGCCGGAGGGGAAGAAACCCCATTGGCTGTTGTGAGGGAAACGAGAGGAACCGTCATAACGCCCGTTGAACTCAAAGATATAACGGTTGTCATAAATGTAGTTCACACGTCCGAAGAAACCCTGCAGAGCCAGCTGATAACGGCTGTTTGAAGCGGTCTGTGTACCTGTAGACAAATTGATTTCAGGCAAGTTGCCGGTAATCAACAGCTCACGGGCGGAATAATTATAACGGTAATCTGTCAGTTCGGAATTGAAACCGACCATCATGTTCAAGAAGTGCTTCTCGTTGAACGTCTTCACAAAATTCGAATAAATGTTGTACACACTATAGCGCGTATCTCTCGAAGTAAAAGAAGCGTAGTCGTTCGAGCCGAAACTTCCGGTAGAATACTGCACAGGTTCGTTCGGACCTGCCTTATACGGAACCGGCATCCAATAACGGTCGGTATTGTTGTTCGTGAAACGGAAGTTCGCATCGGCGTTCAGCGTCCATATATCCTTGATCAGGTTGAACTTGCTGCTGATGCTCACCTGCACCTCATTTACAAGATTAGTGCTCTCTCCACCTTCGGCCAAGGCGCCCAATGTGCCCGCACCGTCGGAAGTCCAGGTACCGTCCGGATTCTTCGGCACGGAAAGCGAAGGAGTACGGTTGATCTGATGGAAGATGTTCGTACCCGTATCCATGACCGTCGGTGAATTGTACCGGCTGTTGGTGTAGGCGATATTCGCCCCGGCCGTCCACCAGTCCGTAAGCTTCAGCTCGGCGTTCGAACGGAAATTGAAGCGCTTCAGCTTCTCGTCGCCGTACTGGATCAGACCGTTTTCCTGATAATAGCCTCCTGACACATAGTACGACAGTTTCTCGTCTTTTTTCGAGATGTTGAAATCAGCCGTATAAGTGGCCGCCGTGTTTCCGAAAGCCTCACTCTGCCAGTCGGTCGATCCATAATAAGCCCACAGGTTGCTGTTGGTCGGGTCTGTCGCGATGACAGGCAGACTCGGATCGCTCTTCATCTGTGTGGCGTAATCAATCTGCTGCTGGCTGAACAAGGAGGAATAAAGCGGACGGGCCGCCTCGTTCTTCATCTCCATTACCGTTACCGGATCAGTCACGTATTCCGGATGCTCGCCACGAGTGCGGAAACCGAAATTACCGCTGGCATTGATCTGCAACTTGTCGCTCTTGGCACGCTTCGTGGTGATCAACACCACACCGAACGCCGCACGGGCACCGTAAATGGCGGCAGCCGAAGCGTCTTTCAGTACGGATACATTCTCGATGTCCGACGGATTGATGCGGGCCAGTTCGGCCGCGCTCACCGGCACATTATCCACCAGAATAAATGCATCGTCGCCGTTGATGGAACCCATACCACGGATATTCAGCGAAGGAGCCTCGTTGGCACGACCGCTTCCACGCGAAATGTTCAGGTTAGGGACCAGACCTTGCAAACCGACATTAATGTTCGTGATGGGCCGGTTGACAATATCCTCATCACCGATAGCCTGTACCGCACCGGAAAGGTTCACTTTCTTCTGCACGCCGTAACCTACCACAACCACCTCATCCAGCGACTGGGAATCCTCCTTCAACGTAATGTGGAATACAGTCTGTCCGCCGACACCGACTTCCTGAGTCACATATCCGATATAGGAAATCTGCAGCACGGCATCGGCAGGCACATCGGCCAACGTAAATTTACCGTCGACATCTGTCACCGTACCTGTTGTGGTACCCTTGACCACGACATTCGCACCTATTACAGCACCGTACGCATCAGTAATGACACCGCTCACGGTCTTGCCCTTCTGCTGAAGGATGTTCATACTCCCGGCACCGGTGTCTGAAGCCTCCGGCACCCCGCTTACTGAAGCAGCCTGGACAACGCCTGCGGAGAACAATACAGCTCCGAACAACGATTGCCTCATCAAATTCGTAAACATGTTGTCTTTTTTCATGTAATTAAACAGTTTTTAATTCGGAGGCAAAAGTATCCAATGAGTGTAACAACGATTTTACATGAACATAGATAAATATTACTTAAATGCTACATAATAATTACAAAAGACAAACTAAAAACGGCAGGACATCTTTCTACAAGACATCCTGCCGTTCATCCATATCCCAACTCCTGCTACGGAGCCATATTCACACGAGCCTGTTGGTATTCACATCCGGAAACACCACAGTCGGCTTAAAATGTTTCGCTTCCTCAAAATCCATCAGTGCGTACGACATGATGATCACCACATCGCCCACCTGAACCTTGCGCGCGGCCGCACCGTTCAGGCAAATGCATCCCGAACCGCGCTCACCCTTGATGATGTAGGTTTCAAAACGTTCTCCGTTGTTATTGTCGACAATCTGCACCTTCTCCCCCGCAATCATATTTGCCGCATCCAGCAAGTCTTCATCGATGGTAATGCTCCCCATATAGTTCAGGTTAGCCTCGGTGACCGTCACACAATGCAACTTCGATTTCAACACTTCAATCATCATGACCTTCTCACGCTTTACATTTATATTTGATATTGTCTATCAGACGGACATCTCCGCAGAACACGGTGATGCATCCCACGATATAATCACTTTCGTCCCATGCACGGACTGGCTGCAGCGTATTTCCGTCGACAATCTCAAAATATTCCAGACGCAAGCCTTCCGCACGCCCGATGCAGTCTTCCACAAATTTCTTGGTTTCGGACAGCACATGAATTTTTCCATAGTCAACACTCGTAAACAATGCTTTCGAAATCTGCAAAGCCTGCACACGCTGTTCCGGTGTCAGACGCGCATTGCGGCTGCTCAACGCCAAACCGTCATCTTCACGTACAATAGGACATCCCACCACCTGCAAATCGAACGGATACTTCCGCACCATCTCACGCACAATAGCCAACTGCTGGAAATCCTTTTCACCAAAATAAGCACGCACAGGTTCCACTATCTGAAAAAGTTTGCTGACAATCTGACAAACACCATTGAAGTGTCCCGGCCTGTACTTGCCCTCCATTACCGTATCAAGAGGAGGATAACTGAACACACGGGTATCCGGCTCCGGATAAATCTCTTCTACCGACGGAGCGAACACATACGTCGCCCCCATTTCCTCAAGCAGCTTGCAGTCCGCTTCAAGCGTTCGCGGATATTTCAGCAAATCATTCTTATCGTTAAACTGAGTGGGATTGACAAAATCGCTCACCACCACCACATCGTTCTCGGCAACAGCGCGTTTCACCAATGAAGCGTGACCTGCATGCAATGCACCCATCGTCGGAACCAGGCCGACTGTTTTTCCCTCCTCACGCAAAGGAGCCAATTCGGCACGAAGCTCATTAATCGTTTGAACTAACTTCATTTTTATCTTCAGTTTTAATGACAGATTCTAAAAACGGGTGCAAAGTAACGATTTATTTATCAGATAATGAAACAGAAAATGATTTTTCTTTCAGAACCGACATCCCGAAAAAAAGAAAAAACGACTTTTCAATACAGACAAAACGAACTGCAAACCAGACCATTAACATACTATAAGGAATAATAATCAGAAAGAAAGACGTTATTTAGCCCATTTTTTGTAATTTTGCAACACCTATATTTGAGTAAGTAAAGACGAGATATGAGCGCGAAAAAAGTATTATTCATTACACAAGAAATTACTCCGTACGTACCCGAAAGTGAATTGTCCCTCATGGGGCAGAACCTGCCACAAGCTATCCAGGAAAAAGGATGTGAAATCAGAACTTTTATGCCGAAATGGGGAATTATCAACGAACGCAGAAACCAACTGCATGAAGTGATCCGGCTGTCTGGCATGAATATCATCATTGATGACACCGACCATCCTCTTATCATTAAGGTAGCGTCCATTCAGGCTGCACGCCGGCAAGTATATTTCATTGACAATGATGACTATTTCCAGCACCGTGAGATGACTTTCGACGAAAACGGCAACGATTACGAGGACAACGGCGAACGTGCCATCTTCTATGCCAGAGGCGTTCTTGAAACAGTGAAAAAACTCCGCTGGTGCCCTGATGTCATCCATTGCCATGGATGGATGAGTGCCCTGGTTCCTCTGTACATAAA
Source organism: uncultured Bacteroides sp. (assembly GCA_949289295.1). Taxonomy (GTDB): domain Bacteria; phylum Bacteroidota; class Bacteroidia; order Bacteroidales; family Bacteroidaceae; genus Phocaeicola. The sequence goes on along the minus strand of CASENM010000021.1, from coordinate 16,699 downwards.
GAAAGCTTATTACGATGAACCCTCGTTCCGTGACTCAAAAGTGGTCTATTCGGTCTACAATGAAGGATTTAAATCCACTTTGGCGCCTGAATTTGCCAATCAAGTTTTGTTTAGGGAAATCACCCCGGCAGACATCAGCATGATTAATTATCCGGCTGATCTGGAAAATCTGAACAAACTGGCCGTTACTTATTCGGACGGAATAATACAGAACAGCGAGACAGTAAACCAGAACGTGCTCGATTATGCCCGCAACCTGCATATCCCGGTAGTAGGCTACCAACAGCAAGCTGACAGTTTTGCCGACGCATGCAACGCATTGTACGACGAAGTGCTGGCCTCTGCTGAAAATAAATAAAATACGAACAATTTGAATTAGAAGAATGAAACTAAAGTTCTTGGCAGCAATGGGACTTGCCGCCACTCTCTACAGTTGCGATGACTCGACCACAGGAATCGGCGAATCCCTGGCCAATACAGACGAAATCAACGCGTATTCCATGTCGTTCGAAGCGACAACAAATACAATCAAATATGAGGACCTGAATCCCAACGGTGTCTATTCACGTACAAACAGTGCTTATCTGGGAAAATTTACCGACAAGGATTTCGGAACCTTCAGCGCAGATTTCATCACACAAATCAACTGCCCTGAGGAGTATGAATTTCCAGAGACAATGCAAGAAATTGACGGCACTACGCTCGAACTGTACTACAGCAGTTTTTACGGTGATTCCTCTTCACCCATGCGTGCAAGGGTAGACATGCTGACCCAGCCGATTGATGACGACGGAACCGACCCGTCACTCTACTATACTTCGTATGACCCTACACGCTTTTATGATGCGACATCAGCACCATTGGCAGAAAAGGATTATTCGGCCTACAACATAGCAAGCGATTCTTTATACAATGAAACAGGGTATTATTCGGTGGTCATCGACCTTGACCAGAACAAGCAGGATTTCGGCAACTTGGGAGAAATGACCTTCAGCCAATGGCTGTACACCAAATATAAGGAGAACCACGACAATTTCAAGGATGCCTACTCGTTCATCCACAACGTGCTTCCCGGTTTCTATGTGCACAACACCCATGGAGAGGGCTCTGTACTGTATATACAGGACATATGGCTGCGAATGAACGTGAAATATCTCAGAAAAAGTTCTTCCGGAAAAGTAGACTCCTTAGTAAATGCATACGTATCATTCTCCGCCACACCGGAAGTCTATATGTCTACCCGTCTGGAAAACTCTGACGAACTTGACAATCTGGTCCAAGAAAAAAAACACAGCTATCTCAAAACGCCAGCGGGATTGTGTACGGAAGTGAAACTGCCCGTAGAAGAAATGTTTGAAAAGTTGAGCAACGATACACTGAACTCCGTATCTATTACTTTCACAAAATTGAAAGAAATCAGCGAAAACTCGGGTACAAGCTCATATAAAATGGGAACTCCGAAAAACTTATTGCTGCTCCGAAAAAGCGAAGTAAACGAATTCTTCGAGGAAAACAACAATTATGACAACAAGAATTCGTTCATCGCTTCTTATAACAGCACAACAAGCACTTATTCTTTCACGCGGCTTAACCGTCTTATCAGTCAGATGTTCAATGAAATGAGGACTCAACCTGAACCGCCGGAAGGCTGGGACGAACACAACAAGCTTGTGCTCATACCAGTAAAAGCGGAATATGATTCACAAGAGGAATACATCGTCGGACTATCACACGACCTGGAGGTAAATTCAGCCAAACTGATAGGAGGGAAAGAAGGTGAGAAACTCAAGATTGAAGTAATCTATACGCAACCTGCCATAAAAGAATAATGGCAACGAAACAGAACAGAAAAGAGGGCGTGCTCCACCACCATGGGAAAAGAATACACGCCCTCTTTTTTATTTGACAATCCTGTCAACGATTATATGCCGACTCTCCGTGTTCATAAATATCAAGCCCTTCTTCTTCCACCCGCCTGTCCACACGCAGACCTACAGTAGAATCCACAATCTTAAACAGGAAATAAGTCACGACAGCGCTGAATACAATCGAAATGACAGTTGCCACGAACTGGACCCATAGCTGATGCCAATCCCCATAAAGGGCACCCTGCAGACCATCTCCACCCGTCACATAGCGAGTAGCAAACACCCCAGTGAGAACAGACCCGACAATACCTCCTACACCATGTACACCAAAAGCATCGAGCGCATCATCGTATTTGAATTTCTGCTTGACGACAGCCACCATAAAGAAACATATGGCCGGAGCAATGATTCCGATACAGAAAGCTCCGCATAAATCAACTGTTCCGGCAGCAGGCGTAATGGCCACCAAACCGGAAACCGCCCCTGTACATGCCCCAACAATTGTCGGCTTCTTGTTACAAACCCAGTCGATAATCATCCAAGCCACCGTAGCCGTAGCCGTGGCGACATGAGTCACAAGAAAAGCGTTAGCCGCCAAACCGTCAGCGGCAAGTCCGCTGCCAGCATTGAACCCGAACCATCCTACCCATAAAAAAGAGGTTCCCATAAAGACAAATGCCACATTGTGAGGAGTAATGGGATGGTCTGCACGATAATCAGTTCTTCTCCCCAACAGGACAGCCATCACCAATGCCGAGATTCCGGCGTTAATGTGTACCACCGTCCCTCCGGCAAAATCTATGGCACCCATTTGCTGCAGAAATCCTCCGCCCCATACCCAGTGAGCCATCGGCAAATAAGCGACAATCACCCATAATGTTATGAACAGTATATAACCGGAGAATTTTATCCTCTCGGCAAACGCGCCCAGAATCAGAGCCGGAGTAATGACAGCAAACATGCACTGGAACATAACGAACAACAACTCCGGAACATTACCGGCTACCAAAGAATGAACGTCTACCCCACGCAGAAATATTTTATCAAACCCTCCGATTATAAATGCCAAAGGATTTCCTTCCTTGGAAAAGCTTGTATCGAACGCCCAACTGTATCCGAACGCCACCCATAGAATACTTACAACTCCTACTACAAACAAGGTTTGCATGATTATGCTCAACACATTCTTCTGGCGTACCAGCCCTCCATAAAATAAAGCAATTCCGGGAATGCTCATCAACAACACCAACAAAGAAGAGGTAAGCAACCAAGCCGTATTTCCACTGTCCAAGACAGACGCATCTGTCTGAGCCCAGATTTCCGATACGGAACAAAACATAAAAAAGAATGCAATGGCAATGGCCTTCACACATGAAAAGGCACTTTTCACATATCTGTCCATAATAATCTCGTTTAAATGTATTATTTCAATTGTAACTTAGACGTTATTTTTCTTGCTCGGCGTTATAAAGAGCAATGTCACCCCTTTCTCCCGTCCGGATCCGTATAGCATCTTCTACCGGAATCACAAAAATCCGCCCGTCTCCGATTTCTCCAGTCTGTGCCGCTTTCAGAATTGCCTGAACAGTCTTTTCGGCATTCTTGTCCCGCACAACTATCGAAAGCAGAATCCGCTCGATAGAACTTGTATCATACACTACGCCTCGATAAATGCGTCCCTCACGGGTCTTGCCCACACCTCTTACATCATAATAAGAGAACCACTCGATATCTGCCTCCAACAATGCTTCTTTCACATCGTCAAATCTTGTTCTTCTGATTATCGCTTCAATTTTTTTCATAACTACAATCGTATTTGTATTTTTTATAGCTTGCTATCCTTAAAATGTTATCCTGAATCTTTTACCCTAAATGAAAAACAATACCGTTTGACGCAAGAAAATTCAAAAACTCATTCCCGCCACAAAATAAGCACCTTCCGTAGACGGATTCCATATCACCTGTGCATAAAGCGGCACCCCCCACGAACGGGTAATACGTATTTCTTTCGCAGCCTTCACGCTTACCTCGCAAACAGCAAATCCGTTAATCATCTCTTTTGCGTTATCCGCATCTCCTCCCGTATAAAAATCATTCGCCCAAGGAGTGGCACCCACTGTGGCTGTCCAACCAATTCCACCCAATGTAAAAGGGGCCTCTACAGACAGGTAAGAAGCATAAGCCTTCCTGCCGTCAGACTTCCGTCCGACGTTCCCGGCAAAATTCGTAAACCAATCAAAAGCCAGGAATCCGAAATCATACCCAACCTGTGCTTCAAATGTATGATTGGTATGATGAGTGCCATAATGAAAATATCCAGGGCCGCCATTAAACCAGTAATCTGTAACTGAGATACTGAATCCCCCCGTCTCATAACCTAATGTCAAGTCTATCTCTTTCGTGTCGGACTTCTCAAAACCGACCGAGCCCCAAGCAGAAAGAGAAAATCCTTTGTAAGCAACAGACAAAGAAGGCTGCAAACTTACATTGCCCAAATCTTGTCCCCGCCAAATATAACTGCTTACCAAATCAGTTCCAACTTCAACACCGACAGAATCTTGAGCATAACCTAATGCTGGAAACACCATGGCAACCGCCAATGATATACCTCCGTTTTTTAATAATCTGTTCATCTTCCTTTCCTTTTTAATACCATTAAAAACTACATTTTAATTGACACGTGCCGTCTGAAATCACTTTCTGTTTTTATTTCCTATTGCAAAAGTATTCCTTTTTAATATTATCACACATATATTATGTCTTTTTTCTACAACAACGCTTCATAATACAACAATTAGATATAATATCAACACAAAAACAAACAAAATAAAACATTTGCAAACAAAAACATATCAATTTGAAAGACAAGAAACAAACAGATAAACAAAACGACTCAATTATACATATAATTCTTTCAGATATCCAGTACAAATGGAAATACACAATCATTAAGTTTCAAAAGACATAGACATGACAGACAAAAAAATCCCCCTCTCACATTCAACACTTGAATATGAAAGGGGGTTCTTTTTTATAAAAAATTCACCTTTAATCGATTATTCTTCTTTTTTAGAAGCTTTGGAAGCTGTGGTTTTCTTTGCTGTTGTCTTTTTTGCAGCCGGCTTTGATTCTTTCTTCAATTCATCCTGAAGTTTCTTCACTTCATCAGTCAGCTGTACCAGCTCCTGTTCTTGATTATGAATAGTAGTCAACAAAGAATTCAGTTCTTCATCTTCCATATCCACAGGATACAACGCATTGACACGACTGATAAAATCGCCTAAAATGTTCATGTAATTAGTAAACGCGTCATATGGAGAATCATAAATACCCCGATTGAAACCTACTTCCATGTTTTTGGTGGTCATGAAACGGAAATTGTTGCTTGCCTGAAGATAATCCCAATCCTGCTTGATACGACGGTCAGAGCACAGATAAACACGTTCAGCAACGCTATAGAGCTTATTGAAAGCTTCCCGCTGCATGACATTACCCAACCATGGACTGATATCCCGTTCTTCATCTGTCCAAGACATCGGATAGGCTACATCAATCATATCCACTGATTTCAGCTTCGAAATGATTTCTGAAGGCGTAGAGAAAGTAATGCCTCTCTGCTTTGCACATGCCGGCAATGCTTTCAGGAATTCCAATATATTAGAAGACAACGGCTGATAAATGCCTAATGCGGAAAGCTCCATGAAAATATTAATAACCTGTTCATTTTCAGGCAACGAAGCAATCCAATCAATATATTTGTCAGCAAACAGCGGATACTCGCTCCATTCACTGTTAGAGAATCGCAGACTGATATCGTCAGACAATTTAAAGTCGCGGAGCAACAGCTTCAGATCATGATTTTCAGCACAATGATACAAATAATGCGGACTCTTCCAGCCCAATACATGTTTTGCACCTTCAGCCAACATACCCTTAAAGCCCAGACTTGCTACAATACCACCGATTTCATTATCATAAATCAAGCTGGAGTTGCGGAATACTTTCGGCTCTTGTCCGAAGTAATCTTTCACTTTCTGACGCATGCGGTTCACCTCTTCACGGAAGCAGTCTTCATTTTTCAAAGAAGACAAGCCATGAGAATAAGGCTCGCACAAGAATTCACAACAGCCCGTATCATTCAATTCATGAAGAAGTTCAATTACAGCAGGAGCATGAATCTCCAACTGTTCCAAAGCTACACCAGAGATAGAAAGAGCCACTTTAAAAGCACCTTCGTTGTTTTTGGCCATTTCTATCAATGTTTTCAGAGCCGGGATATAAGAACGCTCAGCCACATCGTTCATTCCTTGCTCATTCGCATAATCATCATAATAATAATGATCCGTTCCGATTTCAAAGAAACGATAACGTTTCAGATGAATGATTTGATGTATTTCAAAATAAAGACAAATTGTTTTCATACTGATTCAGTTGTTTTATATACCATAATTTTTTAAAACTTGTTCGTAAATGCCGCGGATTTTCAAGCCGACCTTTTCCCATACGATTCCATCCACTTCTTTTTTCCCTTCATCACGCAAATATTCATACAATGCGTCATTCGTACAAATTGAATGGATAGCATCTGCCATGGCATGTATATCCCAATAATCAGTCTTTATACATTTGTCCAAGATTTCCGCACATCCAGACTGTTTAGAGATGATTGTCGGTACACTACATTGCATAGCCTCAAGCGGCGATATACCGAAAGGTTCAGAAACAGACGGCATAATATACACATCACTGGCTTTCAGCACTTCATACACTTGCTTTCCTTTCATGAAACCCGGGAAATGGAAACGATCGGCAATACCTCTTTCGGCGGCCAACCGAATCATTGCGTTCATCATATCACCACTGCCGGCCATCACAAAGCGCACGTGACGCGCACGTTTCAGCACCATCGCAGCGGCCTCAACAAAATATTCAGGTCCTTTCTGCATTGTAATACGCCCCAAGAACGTAACAATTTTTTCTTTGGGATTTCTCTTCGGAACAATCTCCTGAATTTCTTTTGACAATGGAGAAACGGCATTGTGAACAGTAAATACCTTACGCGGGTCCTGATAATATTTATTGATAACTGTCTGACGAGTCAATTCGCTCACACACATGATACAATCAGCATGATCCATTCCGTTCTTTTCAATAGAATAAACTGTAGGATTCACGTTTCCGCGGCTACGGTCAAAGTCTGTTGCATGCACATGGATGACCAAAGGTTTTCCCGACACCTGTTTCGCATGGATTCCAGCCGGATAAGTCAGCCAGTCATGAGAATGGATAATATCGAATGACTGCTGACGGGCCACAACCCCTGCTATGATAGAATAATTGTTGATTTCTTCATGCAGATTGCTCGGATAACCTCCAGAAAATTCCATACATCCCAAATCATTGGTATGCATATAATTGAAATCAGCATAAATATGGTCACGCAAATCATAATAAAGCTGCGGATCCATATAGCTGCCTACACGACTCTTCACATAATCCCACTGCACATCGCGCCATACGATAGGCACACTGTTCATTCCGATTATTTTAAGAAAACTCTGGTCCTCATCTCCCCATGGCTTCGGAATACAGAAAGTAATCTCCATATCCGGCTGTTGAGCCATACCATGAGTCATACCATAACTTGCGGTACCTAAACCTCCTGAGATATGAGGAGGAAATTCCCAACCAAACATTAAAACTTTCATATAAATTCCTCCTTCATTATTGATTATTGTATCTGTCCAATAAATTCAAGGTGCGCAGAATTTCCGCTACATTCATTGCAAAAGAAACAGCACCTCTTCCCTGGAAAGGCGGGTTACCATCAAACAATTCTGGAATAGAACCTATACAATGGCACGTCATCTGGTCTTCATAACTAATCATCTGACGCTCTACAAAAGAGATGGCGCTCCGTTTGTAAATACGAAGATATGCTTCCAAATAGAATCCCTCAAGCCACGGCCAGGCAGTACCCTGATGATAGGCATAATCCCGCTGAATCTGCGGGCCTACATAATTCGGGTTATATCCTCCGCTTTTCGGACTCAGCGAACGTATACCTTTCGGAGTAAGCAATTCTTTTGTCACAATATCCACCACTCCCTTTTTCTGTTTTGCATCCAAAGGAGAGTAATCTAACGCAGCCGCAAAAATCATGTTCGGACGGACGCTCCAGTCCATCATATTGCCATCCACATAATCCAGCAGATAGCCATATTCATTCAAGAAAGTGGAAACAAACGATGGAGCGGTCTTTTCATAACAATTTTGAAGGCGGGTCACGAATTCCTCATCACCGGCCAGCAAGTCTGCAGCAAAACGGAGCGCATTATACCACAATGCATTAAACTCAACGATATAGCCTGTGCGAGGCACTACCGGGCGTCCGTTAGCCGTTGAATTCATCCATGTAATAGCCTTGTCACGACCGTTTGCATATACAAGCCCATTGTCATGAACTTGCAAATTAGGATGCTTGTTCTCAATCAGATAGCTCATTACATCCTTTACCAGTTCACCATATTTTTCCTTTGCAGCCTCCTTAGAAACAAACTTGGCATACTGCTGAACTGACCAGAACATCCACAAAAGCACATCAGGATGCTCCATCTCATAAATTCTCAGATGGCTCTCCTCCCCTTTAATGAATGAATAGACAGCCTTTATAGCTGTAGCCATAATCATTTCAAACTTCTCCGTCTCACCGATTGAAAGGGTCAGACCAGGCAAAGAAATGAACTCATCGCGTGCCCGGCATTTGAACCAGGGATATCCAGCCAGCAAATAAGACTCACCGTCTTGCTTGTTCAAGAACTGATGGGCTGAATTTATCAGACAGTTCTTGAAATTCTCACGCGGAGTTCTTCTTCCGGCCTCATACGCGAACAATTCATTCAAGGATGCCGTGTCAATGGATGAAATGCCTCCCGCAAACGTGACACACTCCCCTTTCTTGATATTGAATTCAAAATATCCAGGAACATAGAGGTCTTCATTGAAGTCATAGCCTCTTTCCTGCTCTTTCGGATATTCTATCCCACGATACCAGTCCGGATCAAAATTAAAGGCAACCGGTTTGCTGAACTGCATATACAACTCGGGATAACCCGGATACATGCAAGTTTTGATGCCGTTCTCCACTTCATCATAATGGCGACTGGCCTGAGAATTCTCGTGTGTATATTCACGCACACTGCGGAACGCCAGATACGGGCGCAAGCGAAGGGTCGTTTCCGAATGCGCATCTACCAGCGTATAACGAATCAGGATTCGGTTTTCATGATGCACAAAAACCTTTTCCTTTTTAAGCACTACTCCTCCTACACGATAAATAGTAGTCGGAACTTTTTCACAGTCAAAATCACGAATGTATTTATGACCACGAGGACTAAAAGTACCTCCACCGTACTTGTGAATACCAAGATTGAACTCAGCCCCATGTTGTATCACAGTTTCATCCAACGAAGACAGCAACACATGATTCTCATCATCCAGTTCAGGAACGGGAATGACGAGCAGACCATGATATTTGCGTGTGTTACAGTCTACAATTGTAGAACAGTGATAAGCTCCGGAGCGGTTGGTACGAAGAATCTCCCTCGTCAAAGATTCTTCCAAATTTGTCATCAGAGTTTTATCAAAACGTAAATAACTCATAGCGGTATATTAAGGTTATTAATTAAAGTTCTATTATAAAATGATGTTATTTATTTTATCCCCCAAAATTAGCAATTAAATGTAAACATCAAAACCAAATTCTATTTTTTTTCAAACAAATCGTCACATTTCATTCAAAATAAAGAAAAAAAGGGCATATTTATGCCGAAAAACATGTTTTCATTTTCACAAAAAATGTCCGGCGACACAAATTTGTAATATAACCTACAAATTGTATCGCCGGACAACAAGCCTGTTTATTATATCTGCCCTTCTCTATATGATCAGTCTATCATGTCAAAACCACAATATGGAACCAACGCTTTCGGAATCCGGATGCCTTCCGGAGTTTGATTGTTCTCAAGCAAAGCGGCTACAATACGGGGTAGTGCAAGAGCTGAGCCGTTCAGCGTGTGGCAAAGTTCCGTCTTCTTGTCGGCCGTACGGTAACGGCATTTCAGACGGTTAGCCTGATAAGTGTCAAAATTAGAAACCGAGCTGACTTCAAGCCAACGTTTCTGAGCTTCAGAGTACACTTCAAAGTCGAAACAGATGGCAGCAGTAAAACTCATATCCCCACCACACAGACGCAAGATACGGTACGGAAGTTCCAGCTTCTTCAACAGACCTTCTACATGGTCAAGCATTTCCTGATGAGACTGCTGGGAATGTTCGGGTTTGTCAATACGCACCAATTCCACTTTTGAAAATTCATGCAGACGGTTCAGACCGCGTACATCTTTACCATACGAACCGGCTTCGCGACGGAAACATTCTGTATATGCACAATTCTTGACCGGCAGCTGCTTCTCGTCCAAAATCACATCCCGATAAATATTCGTGACCGGAACCTCGGCCGTAGGAATCAGATACAAGTCGTCCAGATTACAATGATACATCTGTCCCTCTTTGTCCGGCAATTGTCCCGTACCATAACCGGAAGCCGCATTTACTACTGTCGGAGGCATAATTTCGGTATAACCGGCCGCCCTTGCTTCATCAAGGAAGAAATTGATCAGAGCCCGCTGCAGACGCGCCCCTTTACCTTTATATACAGGGAAACCGGCACCGGTAATTTTCACGCCCAGATCAAAATCAATGATATCGTATTTTTTCGCCAATTCCCAATGGGGCAACGCATTTTTCGGAAGTTCAGTTTCCATACCGCCCATTTTCTCCACCACATTGTCATCTGCACCGACACCTTCCGGCACGCTTTCATAAGGTACGTTAGGTATCGTATAGAGCAAATCCTGCAACTCTTCAGCTGCCTTGTCCATCTCCTCCTGCAAAGTCTTGCAGGCTTCCTTGATCTGGGCCACATGCGCTTTGGCCGATTCCGCATCGACAGTCTTGCCTTCCTTTATCAGTGCACCTATGCTTTTTGAGGTGGAATTAACTTCCGCCAAGTTTTTATCGAGTTGACTTTGAGCATATTTCCTTTTGTCATTCAGTTCGAGCACTTGTTCAATCGCCTCTTTCGCATGAGGGAAGTGCTTCTTTTCCAGTCCGCGGATTACCTTGTCGGTATCTTCCACAATTTGTTTAATAGTAAGCATATCTTTCTCTATTTTAAACTACTGTCATCGTTTTTTAATTCGTGCAAAGATATATTTTTTTATTGAATCATCCGTCACAATATTCAAAGACTTTGGCGGATTCTCACTAATTTCACAAGCAGATCTTCCAGCAAATCGAGCTTCAGCATATTGGCTCCGTCACTTTTAGCTGCAGAAGGATCCTCATGAGTCTCCAGAAACAGTCCGTCCACACCGACGGCGACACCGGCTTTCGCAATCGTTTCAATCATCTGAGGCATACCTCCCGTCACCCCGGACGTTTGGTTAGGACGTTGCAGGGAATGGGTGATATCCAGTATCACAGGGTGTCCGAATGCCTGCATGACCGGTATGCCACGGTAATCCACAACCAAATCCTGATAACCGAACGTTGTGCCACGCTCGGTCAGCATCACCTGACTGTTTCCAGCCTCCACCACTTTATCCGCCGCAAACTTCATCGCTTCAGGAGAAAGGAACTGCCCTTTCTTTATATTGACAATCTTGCCGGTCCGAGCCGCAGCAACCAACAGGTCGGTCTGCCTGCACAAAAAAGCCGGAATCTGAAGCACATCGACATATTCGGCTGCCATATCGGCTTCATTTGCCCCATGAATATCTGTCACCACAGGAACTCCAAATGTATCACGTACCTTCCGAAGAACTTTCAACGCCTTTTCATCACCGATTCCGGTAAAAGAGTCCAGCCGCGAACGGTTGGCTTTCCGGTAGGAACCCTTGAATGCGTATGGTATATGCAACCTGTCCGTCACCCCCACTATTTTTTCCGCAATCCGCATAGCCATATCTTCGCCTTCTATCACACAAGGACCTGCCAGAAGAAAGAAATTGTCTTTCCGGCACAAATCTGATATCGATTCAATCATATTTCAACTAGGTATTATCAATGTTATCATTTCAGGAACTATCGTTATATCTATCGGGAAATGCCGGTCAAACCACAGACGACCGTCAAGACTGACTTCCGCACCTTGGGCACGCAGGATTTTCACATGACGCGTCCGATAAGGCTTCACAATCTTATGGTTCAGCAGACGGCCCTGCTGCAACATCCACAATCCGGAAATAAGTTCACGCAGTTCCGGACGGTAAACCACAGACACGTCCAGCCATCCATTATAAGGTACCGCACTCGGAGTCAGGCCATAGCCATAGGCACTACCCACCGCAACGGCCATGATACGACCACGGATATGTTCATCGTTCACCTTGAGATGCATACGATAAAGCTTCCTCTCGAACGCCACAAGGAACAGGGAGGCCAGATAAGAGAACAAGGGAATTCCCCAGAAGCGACGGGTCTCATTGGTAATCCGGACAATCCTTGCCCCCAATCCCATATAAACCGCATTCAGGAAATACTGGACCTGATGCTTTTCACCGTCAAAATATGAAAACGCACCGACATCCACCTTTCGGAGCCTCCGATGGATAAGTGCGTCCACCGACATTTTATAGTCGTCCGGACTGAGCCCCCAATACTTGGCGAAATCATTTCCGATTCCATTCGGTATAATGCCCAGCGCAATGCTTGACTTGTCCTCGGCATCAGATGTCATAATGCCGTTCAACGCATCATTGATGGCACCATCGCCCCCTACCACTACAATGGTCCGATATCCGTTGTTGGCAAGCGTACGGGTCAGCCTCTCAATCGACCCGAAACCTTCCGACTGTACATAGTCGTATGCCACACCCCGTTCGTCCATATAGTCACGGATATTTTTCCACCGGCGTTGCGTTTTCCGCGTTCCCGCCTTTGGATTATACACGACTCCCCATCTGTTCGGTTCTACTGCCATAATATCATTTATTTTAGCAAATCCTCAATCTGTTTCAATTTCTCTGCCAGCGGCAATTCGGCTTCTATCCAATGAATGGTAAAGCCCCTCCGCTCCATTCCACGGAACCATGTCATCTGTCGTTTGGCAAACTGATGAATGGCCGTTTCCAACTGCACAAACATTTCATCATAACTTATCTGACCTGTCACATACAAGGTCAGATATTTATATTCAAGACCGTAATAAATCAAATCTTCAGGACGGATACCTTCTTCCAGCAGGCTTCTCACTTCATCCACCATGCCTTCCGCCAGACGCTGCTTCAACCTCAGTGTTATCTTCTCCCTCCGTTTCTCCCGGCTGATATTCACTCCAACTATCAGACTGCGGATTTCCGGGAACGGTTCGGCTTCCACCTTCTGGTTCTTATAATATTCCTCTATTTCAATAGCCCGGACCGCACGTTTCACCGTGTCAACATCCGTCGAATTATGCAATTTCTTATACGAAGCCAATATTTCCGTCAACTCTTCCAGCGATTTGGAAGAAAGGCGTCCGCGCAATTCCGGATTCTCCGGAACAGGAAGCAACCTATACCCCTTAAGCACTGACTCGAGATACATCCCCGTTCCTCCACAGAGAATAGGAACCATGCCTTTTTTACGGATCTCTCCATAAACTTTCAGGAAATCCCGCTGATATTCAAACACATTGTATTTATAACCTGGCTCTACAACGTCAATCAGATGATAAGGAACCGGACAACCGTCCACCACATAATCGCCCAAATCTTTTCCCGTTCCCAAATCCATTCTCCGATACACCTGCCTGCTGTCCGCACTGATTATTTCTGTATGCAAACGTCCGGCCAACGCAGCCGCCAACGGAGTTTTCCCTGAAGCTGTCGGACCCAAAATCGTTATCAAATCATAATCCATAATTCTTCCAAAAGGTTCCACCGACAAAGATAAACCTTTTTGCTCATTCCGCACAAATATGTGCAAAAAAAAAGAGCAACCTGTTTTGTGCTTATGCTCGAGGTGATATAACAGGCCGAAGCATTTGGTCATTTGCTGAGCTGTATTATCATCCTTTATATCCAAGAACTTTCGTTTTATATGTTGCAGGCAGGGAATTCTTTTCATACCTTTCAGATTGCCGGTTCCGATATGACGGTATCCAGAGTAATAGTCACATTGGAAGGCTCCGTTAAATCCTTTTATTTCCTTTTCGAAGACTTCAGCCGAACGTAATCCGTCAATCATAAAAGAAATACACCAGGCCTGTGATCATACCAACAAACACCCAGATATATCCTTTCTTGATTTTCTTCCCTGAATCAGTGGCTGCCTACAGACGTACTTTCTGGTAAGTTTCATCACCACAGATATAGTTGTCCCCAAGGATTGTTTGGCAAGAACTTTATAAAGGTTCTCAAGCTACACTTTTGTTTTGCTGACAAGTTTCTGAGCGATACCTTTGTCAAGATCAAAGCCGTGTGAACGGAAGTATTCTGCCACATTCTCAAGCGGTATGCCGTGCAGATAGCGCAACTCGGCCAGACCTGCGATAAAAGAGGAAGTGTATTGCGAGTGCAACATTGGAGTTGCAGGAACCGAACCTTTGAAGACCATACCGTCCTGAACATACTGCCCTGACAGTAATCACATTGCAACTCTCTGCAGGAAGAACACCATGCTCACGGCAATATTCTCGAAAGGAGCATGATTGTTTGCCGGATGCACATAATTCTTTGAAAGCAGAAAAATCTGTCTGTAGTATTCTACTTTTTCCATATCTAAAATCTTATGGCAAAGTTAGATTTACTCTTTCGAAAGAATATCTATAAGCTTATATTTCACACTCATCCCGTCAGAAACAGGATTAGCAAAGTAAATTTTCTCGGTTTTCAAAAGGTAAAAGTATCCTTCCTCATAAGAAAATCCCTCAATAGCTCCTATCGGAATGACAAACCAATCATCATTCTCATTCTCCTTTACTTTTATACCTTCCAATGGTTGAGCCCCCTCCGAAGCACCCCAAGGAGCGTAATCAGCTAATTCATTTGATACATACAAATTTACAATCTCAGACCAATCTTCATTTGTATCATCATCACAGGCAAAACACAACAGCATACACAGTACTATAAAAATATTAACAACGGTTCTTTTTAATGATTCCATAATTATATTATCTTGCTTCCACAAATATACTATATACATTATATATAACAAATGTTTTTGGTTTTTATTTCAGATAATATGTTTTTAAATACATATATTGTATATTTGCAATACAATATAAACTTTATAACAATGGAGAAGAACTATTATTCACTTAAAGATTTTGAGTTGTCACTCAAAGAAAATGCCATTGAAAGGGCAAATGACTTTCAAAAGTATATCAACCAACTAAACGGTTTTGGTTGTAAAAGTTATTGGATTGCCTCACACACAGGAATTGGGGGCAACCATGAACATTGAAGGATATGATAAACCTGTTATCAGCTTTATAGCGAATGACTATTTAGGCATGTCGCAAAGGGAAGAAACCATTAATGCCGGAATCGAAGCCTTAAAGAAATACGGAACAGGGGCATGTGCAGCGCAAGTAATAGGCGGCTATTTAGACATACACAAACAGCTGGAAGAAGAAATAGCTTCATTCGTAGGTCAAGAAGATGCCATCTTGTTTTCTTCCGGATTCGGAGCCAATGCCGGCATACTCAGGGCGTTGTTAGGGAAAAACGACATTGCGCTTACCGATCCGTTTATCCACACCAGCACGTTAGCCGGACTGCATGGAACTAACATAAAACGTATAGGACATAATGATTTGGAGTATCTGGAAATGATATTAAAGGAGGTAAAAGACCAATACGAAACAAAACTTGTCATTATCGATGGAGTATATTCGCAAGACGGCGACCTGTCCGCACTCCCGGGAATTATCGCCCTTTGCAAGAAATACGATGCGATGTTGATGGTAGACGATGCACACGGCATCGGCGTGATGGGAGCGAACGGCAGGGGAACCGTAGAACATTTTGACTGTTTGGGGCAAGTAGATATTATAACAGGAACATTCAGCAAATCGTTCGGCTGTGTGGGAGGCTTTGCAGCGGCTTCAAAGAAACTCATCCAGTACCTCCGTTTCTATGCCGACAGCAATGTGTTTTCGGCTGCACCTACACCGCAAGTTACGGCATCCGTATTAAAAGCACTTGAATTAATCAAAACCCGACCGGAAATTCGCCAAAAATTATGGGACAACACCAATTACCTGCGGAAAGAGCTGACGGAAAGAGGATTCGACATAGGCAAATCCGTATCTCCCATCTTCCCTATTATGGTAAGAGATAATAAAAAAGTCTATCAGATAGCCAAAATGTTGCAGGAAAGAGATATCTTTACCATTGCTATTGTATATCCGGCAGTCCGGACTAAGGAAGCAAGATTGCGCGTCAGCATCCTGTCTACCCACGAGAAAGAACATCTTGATTGCCTGGTCAGTGCACTGGAGGAAATCAACTAAACTATACCAATAAAAAAACAATAATGAAACAGACAACTATATGGCCTATATTCATTAAGAAAAGCAATTAAACTTGTAAACAGGTAATATTTTTATTGATAAATATATCTCATGCACTATAAGTCAGAGGTAAGCATTCGAATAAATGCACCTTTTAAACCTTGAGGTTTGGTTGTAGCTTTGCGGTGGTGAATACAATCAAACCTCAATTATTATGAACAGACAAGAATTTGAAGAATTGGAACTGCAGTTACAACAAAGCGACCTG
>CASENM010000020.1 GCA_949289295.1 uncultured Bacteroides sp. | reverse complement strand
TAGTGAACAATGTCTGTTTTTAATTTTTCTGCAAAGGTACAAGGCTTGAAATTGTCGGGCAATACCTAATTATTGGGATTTAATAATACTCGGATAACAAGATATCTATAAGCTATGTAATGGTGCAAATTATTAATGTGATTTCGTTTTAGATGGGAACTTTGCGGTATCAAATTACAATGAGTATTGAATGTATGATTTGATAAGAAAGTCAAATTGATTCTATCGTTTCACAGTAAGCATTCGAATAAATACACCTTTTAAACCTTGAGGTTTGGTTGTAGCTTTGCGGCAGCGAATACAATCAAACCTCAATTATTATGAACAGACTGGAATTTGAAGAATTGGAATTGCAGGTACAACAAAGCGGCCTGCCGTTGAAGTCGTACCTGCAACAGACAGGTGTAAGTTATTCGACCTATCATTACTGGCGTAGAAAATGTTCCGTTGACAGGAACAGTATCATACAGGATTGAGCGCTGCTGCGACAAGGCGGGCCTGTCATACGACGAACGCAAGGCGAAACGTCGGGAACTGGCCGGGCCTGTCATGGAGGCCATGAAAGTATGGATGGAAACGGAAGGCGTCAGGTACAGTCCCAACTCCCAGGCCGGGAAAGCCGTCACGTATGCCTATACCCGATGGGAGAACATGATGGAATGTCTGGAGGACGGACACCTGCTTTGGGACAACAATCCGGCCGGGAACGGCATCCGGCCGATTACCCTGGGAAGGAAGAATTACCTCTTCTGCGGCAACCATGGGGCGGCGGCAAATATGTCGGTCATCTGTTCTTTGTTGGCTGCCTGCAAGGCACACGATGTAAACCCAAGGGAGTACCTGAATGATGTAATCGCCCAAATGCCTTATTACAAGAATGCAACTCATGAAAAACTTTTGGATCTGCTTCCACACAGATGGAAATTGAAACATCCGGAAAGTATATTGACAAAACAACATGGGGAATCTGACAACTAATGCCATATGCAACATATAGGTTCAACAAAACAATAGCGACTGCAACTATTAGGTTCATAGTGACAGTCGCCATTGTTGTATATTGTATATAAAGGTTCAAAACTTGTAGTTTATCGAATGCTTACATTTTTATAGCTCTAACTCTTTCATGCAACTCTGCTATTTTCTGCATAAGCGCATCAAACTCTAAGGATTTGCCATAAATAAAGAAACGTCTCATATCGGCATAATCATCTCGCCATGCTTCCATAGCCGATTCCGGTATCATAAAGTTGATGGTTGATGGGGCATGTAAATCATAGTTTACATACTTCAAAGCATTATAAGTTTTACGATGTTGAACAATGGCATCATAAAGTTTTCGATTCGACAAAGCTTCTTCTCCATATTCTGTATTCATTAACTTTTCTAAATCATACAGATGTCGTGACATTCGTACGCTCCGTGGCTTTTCTTTTTGGAATTCTTCCGCCAAAAGAAACAGCTTCTCAAGGAATGTACGAGTCGGAACTACAGTCCTGACAAAACTTTCAGCATCAGCATCTTCGCCATCAAAACTATCGCCTATCAAAGAACTTATGTGTCGTATCTCTGTTGGCTCATCCATTGAAAGGCAACTGATTTCTATCTTTACACGAGGAGGAATATAATTTATTGAATCTTCAAGAATTGACGGGTAGTGCAATAGAATTACACTAGGATCTTTGTCCGAATCTATTAGTCTCCATTCTCCATTTTTATCTTGTTCTTGAGATACATTCTCTATACTGTAACTAGAAACTCCCATTTCTTTCAAACGGGCATCTAATTGTGAAGAAAGGGTCTCGTGAATATATGCTCGTGCCTTTTTGCGTAATTTCTCCCGCTGACTTTTACTTGTTCCCTCAATACCAAAGAACGAATGATTGATTGCCAAATCAATGTCTTCAGAGAAACGCTCTATGATATTAAAACCTTTTGACAACGATGTTCCGCCTTTGAATATCAAAGAATCACGGCAATCTGTTTGAAATAATGCTTTCAGCGTAACTGTTACCCACCAGTCCTTTTCTATAGCTACCTGATTAACGCCAGGATGTCCAACCTCCGTCTGCTGTAACATTGCTAAACGGTCCACTATCTCATTGTTTAACCACAGTTTTCCCATAATTTAAGTTTCTTTTAAGTGGTTAGCATTGGTTTTATAATTCGTTTCATCCATGCAGGCATCATATCTACATCTTTGATTAAAGTCTCCTTATCTGTTTCTTTTGATATCAATTGTCGAATTATATTCAATTCACCTTCTCTTATATTCTCCTTTTTCAGAGCCTTAAGTGCTTGAACAAGTAGTGAAATTAGACGGGTACTATAACAGAAGTTTTTGGGGACACCTCGTTTTAATACTACTTTCCTATTTGATATAATTATTGTTCTTTCACTTCCAGTAGTCAGAAATGTATAATTCATTGGTACTTGAGTCGATAGTCCTAATGAATTCAATGCAGTCATACCTGATGGTAACACCTTTGCATTATCTCGGACTGCAATTGCCTGTACAATTTTATTGACCGAAGGAAGTACAATACCGAATCGACTTTTTCTTGGCTTGGTATATATTCCATGTGCAATTTTAACAAGTGTACCTTCATTTGTCAATTTAGTCAAAATACTGCCAACAAATTCTGTATGATATTCAGGGAAGTCTGAACGAAACAGGATGCAATCTTCAGGCATCGCTTCTATACGTTGCTTGAGAGTAGTACTATCTATAGAATTTTCATTAGCCATATCACCTTTGAATTTTTGATGATTTTTCAAATGCAAAGATACAGAAAGAATTCAAATACATAATAAATTACCAAGTAATTTGTTCGTTAGTCTTGGAAATATATTTTGCAATGGCAATAAGAATACTGCTTCTTTATATAAAACTACCTTTCTTATCGGTGTTTCATTTTTTCGGTAAATCGAAAAAGAATCGTACTTCTTACACTATTTTGCCTCTTGAAAAATAAAAATAACGGGAACTTTACGGTATCAATACATAAAATTCACGTTATGATATTACTGATTATCAGGATAATAAATTTCAGATTTCGGTTCAAGCGTGGAGACGCATGACAGCCAGGTGTGAAATTTTGTTGGGCAGGAACCCTTTTTTTTCTTTATTTGCTGAAAAACATTATCTTTGCATCAATTTAGTGTGAACAAAATACGAATCTATTAAAGTAAATCGTTAGAAATGAACATGAGAAAACAGTTCATCGGACTTGCGTTCTGTTTGCTCGCATGTGGGGCGACGGGCGTGAAGGCGCAGTCGCAAATGACAGACAGTCAGGTGATGCAGTATGTGCAACAGGGGTTGCAGCAGGGAAAAGACGAAAAGGTTATCGCACTTGAGCTTCTGCAGCAGGGGGCCACGCAGGAACAGATTCTCCGGCTGAAGGAGACATACCAGCAGACACAGACCGGAACCGGCGGACTCAATGCATCGTCTGAGGAGGGACTGGGCCTCAGGTCGCTCAATTCGCGCCAGCGTGTGGTGAACAGGAAAGAGAACACGCCGGACAACAACGATTTGCTGAAGAGCGAGAATCTGGAAAAATATCTGAAAAAGAAAGAAGCGGAAAAGGGCGGGCAGACGCTGCGCTCCGACCAGTACCTCATGTCGGATGAGATGAAGGAGTCGCGCCTGAAACGTCAGGAACTGGAGATGAGGCTGAGCGGTGTCGGTGAGGAGCCGGCCGCCGGAGAAGAGGTGAATCCCGAAGAGCAGGTGTTCGGGCGGAACATCTTCAATATCGAGAATCTGACTTTTGAACCGAACAACAATGTGGCCACACCGTCCAACTACTGTCTGGGACCGGGCGACGAGGTGATTGTCGACATCTGGGGGGCCAGCCAGACGACCATCCGTGAAGAGGTGTCGCCGGACGGCTACGTGAACATTTCTGATCTGGGACCGGTGTACGTGAACAATATGACGATGGATGAGGCCCGGAGGGTGCTCAAGGGAGAGCTGAAGAAAATCTATGCCGATGCGGAGACCCATATCCAGGTGACGCTGGGCAATATCCGTACTATTCAGGTGAACGTGATGGGCGAGGTGAGAGCGCCGGGCTCGTATGTGTTGTCTTCGTTCTCCACGGTGTTTCATGCACTTTATGCTTCGGGGGGAGTCAGCGATATCGGAAGTTTGCGCAACGTGAAAGTGTCGCGTGCGGGAAAGGTGGCGGCCACGCTCGATGTATATGATTACATCATGAACGGCCGCATACAGGATGACGTGCGTCTGCAGGACGGCGATGTGGTGATTGTGCCTGCCTATGACGAGCTGGTGAAGGTGACGGGAAAGGTGAAACGCCCGATGTATTATGAGATGAAAGAGGGCGAGACTATGGCTACCCTGCTGGAATACGCGGGAGGCTTCATGGCCGATGCCTACAAGAAGTCGGTGAGCGTGCAGCGCAAGAACGGCCGTGAATATTCGGTGGCCACAGTCGATGAAATCGATTTTTCCGCGTTCCGGACCATGGACGGTGACGTGGTGACGGTGGATCCTATCCTGGACCGTTTCTCCAACCGGCTGGAGGTGAGGGGCGCGGTCTATCATCCGGGCTTCTTCGAACTGAGCGGCTCGCTGAATACGGTAAGGCAGCTGGTGGAAAAGGCTGACGGACTGCTGGGCGACGCATTCCTTTCGAGGGCGGTGCTCTACCGTGAACGTGACAATATGACGAAAGAGGTGATTTCTGTAGACATCAAGGGGATTCTGGACGGAACCAGTCCTGACCTGGCGCTGCAGAAGAACGACATTCTGTATATCCCGAGCATACATGATTTGAAGGATCTGGGTACGGTGAAGATTTTCGGCGAAGTGAACCAGCCGGGAGAATATACGTATGCCGACCACATGTGTCTGGAAGACCTGGTGATTACCGCCGGTGGTCTGAAGGAGTCCGCGTCGACGGTAAGGGTGGACATTTCGCGCCGCATACACGACCCGAAAGGGACGGAGGAGACTGCCAAGGTGGGCGAGAACTTCACTTTCCACCTGAAAGACGGTTTTGTGATTGACGGAGAGCCGGGATTTATCCTCGCACCGTACGACCAGGTGTACGTGCGCCGCAGCCCGAGCTTCAGCGAGCAGAAGAATGTGTCCGTGCAGGGTGAGGTGCTCTACGAAGGGGAATATTCGCTCAACACGAAAAGCGAACGTCTGAGCAGTGTCATCAGCCGTGCCGGAGGAGTGAACATGTTTGCGTACGTGCGTGGAGCGAAGCTGCTCCGTGTGGCCAATCAGGAAGAACTGAAGCGGATGGAGGATGTCATCCGGATGATCCGCAAGGAAATCGGCGACAATGAAGTCAATACGCTGGACCTGAAAGTGGACAGCATGTTTACGGTAGGCATCGATCTTGAAGAGGCTTTGGCCAATCCGGGAAGCGATGCGGACATCGTGTTGCGTGCCGGAGATGTCATTCAGGTGCCGGAATACAACAATACGGTGAAGATCAACGGGGCGGTGATGCTGCCGAACACGGTGTCGTTCATAAAAGGGAAAGGAGTCGACTATTACTTGAGCCAGGCCGGAGGATATTCGAACAATGCGAAGAAAAAGCAGAAATTCATCATCTACATGAACGGTCAGGTGGCCAAGGTGAAAGGCAGCGGGAAAAAGCAGATCGAACCGGGCTGCGAGATTGTCGTGCCGAGCAAGAAGCGGAACATCAATTTCGCGACACTGATGTCGGGCGCCACATCGTTCACCTCACTGGCCACGATGCTTACATCGCTCGTAGCCATCCTGAAGAATTAGAAGAATCTGAAAACAAGATAGCGTGAATACGAAGATTAGACTGATAGTGATGAACTTCCTGCAGTTTGCCGTGTGGGGGGCTTATCTGACTTCCATGGGCACTTATCTGGCAAAGGTAGGGCTGGGGGGATACATCGGACTGTTTTATGCGATGCAGGGTGTGGTGTCTCTGTTCATGCCGGCCGTGCTCGGTATTGTGGCGGACCGCTGGATACCGGCCCAGAGGCTGCTGGGGCTGAGCCATCTGCTGGCAGCCATGTTCATGGCGGGAGGCGGCTATTATGCCATGACGATGGGAGGGCATGTGGAGTTCGCTCCGCTGTTTGCCTTCTATTCGGTCAGTGTGGCCTTTTACATGCCTACATTGGCCTTGTCCAATTCGGTGGCCTACACCGCCCTCGACAAGGCCGGACTGGAAACCATCAAGGCTTTCCCTCCCATCCGTACGTTCGGCACAATCGGTTTCATCTGTTCCATGTGGCTGGTCGACCTTCTGGGCTTCCAGCAGAACCACATGCAGTTTTTCGCGTGTGCGGCATGGGGTATCCTGCTGGCCGTTTATGCCAATACGCTGCCGGAGTGTCCGGTGAGCCGCCGGAATGGCCGGCAGCAGAAGTCGCTGGTAGACGCTTTGGGCCTGCGTGCCTTTCTGCTTTTCAAGAACCGGAAGATGGCGGTTTTCTTCGTGTTCTCGATGTTGTTGGGCGTTTCGCTGCAGATAACCAACGGGTTTGCCAATCCGTTTATCACCAGTTTCAGCGCCCTGCCTGAATATGCGGACACGTTCGGCGTGCAGCATGCGAATCTGCTGATATCCCTTTCGCAAATCAGTGAGACGTGCTGCATCCTGCTGATTCCTTTCTTTCTGGGTCGGTTCGGCATCAAGCGTGTCATGCTGATAGCGATGGTGGCATGGGTGTTGCGTTTCGCGCTGTTCGGCCTGGGCAATCCCGGCGACGGAGTGTGGATGTTTGTCCTTTCGATGATTGTGTATGGAGTGGCGTTCGATTTCTTCAACGTGTCAGGCTCGCTGTTCGTGGACAAGGAAACCGATCTGTCGGTCCGTTCGAGCGCGCAGGGGTTGTTTGTCATCATGACCAACGGCATCGGCGCTACGGTGGGCACGCTGAGCGCGCAATGGGTGGTGAACCGGTTCGTGGACTTCGGTTCGGCGTTGCCCCAGGTCGACGGTTGGAGCAAGGCGTGGTTCATTTTTGCGGCCTATGCCCTGGTGGTAGCGGTAGCTTTTTCGTTTGCATTCAAATATAAACACGAGAAATCGCATCAGAAGGAGGTTTTATGAACGAAATAACAATGAGGGTGCTCGACATGTCGACAGTGTTGCGCCCTTCAAACGCATACGCGCTTGTGTTGGAAGAGATAGGGCCGGCGAAACGGAAGCTGGCTCTGATAATCGGTGCCCATGAGGCGCACTGCATCAAGATTGCACGGATCCGCTATAAGACTCCGCGCCCGCTGACGCATGAAATGATGAGCAGCGTGCTGAAGCAGGGTAATCTGAAGATAAAGAAAGCGTTGATTTATGACGTGACGGAGGGCATCTATTCTTCATGGCTCTATGTGGTCTGTCCCGACGGGACGGAATATAAGGTGGATTCGCGTACGACGGATGCCATCTGCATGTCGTTCTACATGAATTTCCCTATTCTGGTGAGCGAAGACCTGCTGAACCGCGAGATGCTCCGGAACATATCCGACGACGGCTCCACGTACACGCTTTCGGTGAACAGTGTCAGCATCGACATGCTTCAGAAGGCGATGGATGATGCCGTGAAAGCTGAAGACTATGAGCGGGCTTCTGAGCTGAGGGACGAGATCAAGCGGAGGGAGAAGGACCGGGAGGACGACTGAGATTTCCTGTGTCCGGATATTTTTCTGATTATTAACCTTTTAATTATAGACTACTCAAGTGCATTTATTCTATACACCGGATATATCGGTCAGTCCCGACCTTCCCGAGGAGGAGGCCGGACACTGCCTGAGAGTGCTGCGTCTGGGCGTGGGGGACGAAATCACGCTTACAGACGGGAAAGGACAGTTCTGCCGGGCCGTCATCAGTGCGGCCACCGGAAAGCGGTGCCAGGTGAAGGTGACACAGACAATTGTGCAGGAGCCGCTATGGAAAGGACATCTGCATCTGGCGATGGCCCCTACGAAGAACATGGACCGGGTGGAGTGGTTTGCGGAGAAGGCCACGGAAATCGGGTTCGATGAGTTGAGCTTCCTGAACTGCCGCTTCTCGGAGCGGAAAGTCATCAAGACGGAGCGGGTGGAGAAGATTGTGGTGTCGGCCATGAAACAGTCGCTCAAGGCACGCAAGCCGTTGGTGAACGAGATGACGGATTTCGTGCGTTTTATGGAGCGTGACTGGCCGGGACAGAAGTTCATCTGCCATTGTCATGAAGGGGAGAAGCCCTTGTTGCGCGAGCTGATGGACCCCGGCGAAGATGCGCTGGTGCTGGTTGGTCCGGAAGGCGACTTCAGTCCGGAAGAAGTGGCGCTTGCCGAATCGAAAGGATTCCGGGCTGTCAGTCTCGGGCGGTCGCGCCTGCGTACGGAGACGGCGGCTCTGGTGGGGGTACATCTGATGAATCTGGCGCACAGTATTTAAGAAACAGGAGATGACGGATATGAACAGGAATTGTTTTTCATTATGGATTGCCGGCTGTCTGTTGCTGCTGGCTTCCTGTGCGGATTCGGGCAGGTATGTGGACGCACTGCCGGATGACGCTTCGGCCGTGATGGCCGTGAATCTGGCGCAGACGCTCGACAAGAGCGGAGCGGAGGACAAGGCCGCACAGTCGGTGGCTGATGCGCTGAAGGGAGAGCTGCCGGATGCCGGCGGACTGATTGACCGGATTGTGGATGACCCTTCGGAAAGCGGACTTGAGCTGAAGGACAAAGTGTATGTGTTCGCTTCTTCCCAGGGGAGCGTGGCCGGTGTGCTGGCGCGCGTGTCCGACAGCGGAAAGGTGGACCGTCTGCTTGAGGAACTGCAGAAGCAGCAGCTGTGTGCGGAACCGGTGGAGAGCGACGGATGCGTATGGACGGTGGTCGGAGGAAAGGCACTGGCAGCCTATACGGACGGGGCCTTTCTGCTGGTGGCCGAAACGGACGGGAGGAATCCCGAAGGGCTGCAGCACCGGGCTTCGATGTGGCTGAGGCAGAAGGAAGGGGAAGGCTTTGCGGCCTGTCCGGATTTCGCGAAGCTGAAAGACAGCGGGAAGGATCTGGCAGCCATACTTTCGCTCGACCTGTTGCCGAGAGGCTATATGGCTCCGCTGACGATGGGCGTATCGGCCGACTTGAGGCTGGAGGATGTGAAATCGTTTGTCACACTAAACTTTGAAGCAGGCAAGGCGGTGCTGGAGGCAGAGGCGATGGTGGCCGACAAGCTGGTGGGTGAGCTGATGGACAGACAGCTGGAGGCTACCGGACCGGTGCAGGGAAGTTATCTTGACCTCTTCCCGGCCAATACCGGACTGTGGATGGCCGGAAATCTGGACGGGGCGAAGGTGTACAGCCTGCTCTGTGAGAATCCTACCGTCCGCCAGCAGCTGGAAAATTCCATGATACCCGTTGATTTCCGGCGGATATTTCATTCGATACAGGGCGACATGGTTTTTGCGATGCCCGACCCGCTGGCGAGCCCGGGCTTTATCGCCTGTGCGGACGTGACAGACAGCCGGTTCCTGCAGACCTTCGAGGAGCTGAGGCCTCTTCTGGCTCTGACGGGAGGCACGATGAAGCTGATGAACGTGGGCGCGGACGAATATGAGTTCCGTATGGCCGACGCTTCTGTGCTCGGCTCCGGAACAGGTGCGCTTTCTTTCTGGTTCGGCGTGAGGGACGGCCGTTTCTATTTCACCAACGACCTCTCGCTGAGAGACAGCCGCGTGTCGGGGCTGACCTTGCGCGACAACAAGTGGGGCAAGGAAGTGAAGGGCAAGCGTTTCTTCATGGCGGTCAATCTCGATGCGGCGGGTGAGGCGGCCGGCCGTAGCGGAATGATGCGGGGGCTGCCGTTCATGGGACCCGCTGCCCGTCTGTCGGATTATCTGACCCTGGAGTCGGCCGACGGGAAAAGCATGCGTATGGAATGGGTGATGAAAGACAGCAAGGAGAATGCGCTCAAGCAGCTCCTCAGCTTCTGATTACAGAAAACGTCAATGGTTATGGAAACAATCGAACTGCAGCATACTTTGCCGGAAGTGTTTGCCGGACGAGACGGCATCGTTTCCGACGTGTGGCACCGCCAGGTGGCTTTCCAGAAGGGGAAGTCCTATCTGATAGAAGCCGCGTCGGGAACGGGGAAATCGTCGCTGTGCAGCTTTGTCTACGGCTACCGTAAAGATTATCAGGGAATCATATCATTCGACGGGAGTAACGTCAGGAACTTCCCGGCACGCCAGTGGGTGGACATACGCAAACGCTCGCTCGGCATGATGTTTCAGGAGTTGCGTCTCTTTGACGAGCTGACTGCCTGGGAGAACGTGCAGATAAAGAATCGTCTGACCGGTTTCCGCGAGAAGAAACAGGTGAAGCAGTGGTTCGAGGAGCTGGGCATTGCCGACAAGTGGGACCAGAAAGTAGGGAAGATGTCGTTCGGACAGCAGCAGCGGGTGGCCTTTGTCAGAGGGCTTTGCCAGCCGCTCGACTTCATCCTGCTCGATGAGCCGGTGAGCCATCTGGACGACGGGAACGCACGGATAATGAGCCGTCTGCTTGAGGAGGAAATCCGGAAACAGGGCGCGGGAGTGATTGTGACGTCTATCGGCAAGCATCTGCCGATGGAGTATGACCGGGTGATGAAACTTTAAAACTCGCAGACTTTATGATTTGGAAATTATTGAGGCAGCATCTCAGCGTGGCCCAGCTGGCCGGATTTGTGTGGGCCAACCTTTGCGGCATGGTGATTGTGCTGATGGGCGTGCAGTTCTACAAGGATGTGCTTCCCGTGTTTACGCAGGGAGACAGCTTCATGAAGGAGGATTATCTCATTGTGAGCAAGCGTGTGAGCACGCTCGGTTCGGTGATGGGGCGCAGCAGTGCGTTCAGCAGAGCAGAAATGGTCGAGCTGGAGGAACAGCCTTTTGCGGAAAGTGTGGGTGCGTTTGCCGCCTCCCGTTTCAAGGTGTCTGCAGGGATGGGAATGCAGGGAATGCAACTTTCCACCGCCCTCTTTTTCGAGTCGGTCCCTGACCGTTATGTCGATACGGACCTGGAAGACTGGACTTTCCGTCCCGGACAGGAAGAAATCCCCATCGTACTTCCACGGAACTATCTGAATCTGTATAACTTCGGGTTTGCGCAGAGCCGGAGCCTTCCCCAGCTTTCGGAGGGAGTGATGGGCATGATGAAACTGGA
This sequence comes from uncultured Bacteroides sp., assembly GCA_949289295.1. Taxonomy (GTDB): domain Bacteria; phylum Bacteroidota; class Bacteroidia; order Bacteroidales; family Bacteroidaceae; genus Phocaeicola. The sequence continues at coordinate 110,837 of CASENM010000020.1, read as the reverse complement.
CATACGCATGAGCGGCCGGGGGGAGACGAAGCAGATGAAAGGCCGTATTGTCGGATTCTCCGACCGTCTGAACACGATTCTGGTGCCGCAGGCGTTTATGGACTGGGCGAACGCCGCCTATGGCGACAGGCAGGACGACGGCCCTTCGCGCCTGATTCTGGAGGTGAACAATCCGGCTGACGACCGCATCGCCAAGTTCCTGAAGGAGAAGGGGTATGAGACGGAAGGCGACAGCCTGGATGCGGGGAAAACCACCTGGTTCTTGAAGACGGTTGTAGGCATTGTGCTGGCTGTAGGGCTGGTAATCAGCATCTTGTCGTTCTATATCCTGATGCTGAGCATTTATCTGCTTTTGCAGAAGAACACCCGTAAGCTGGAGAATCTGCTGCTGATAGGATATAGTCCGGCGAGGGTGTCACGTCCGTATCAGCTGCTTACGGTCGGCCTGAACGCACTGGTGCTGGTGTCGGGCCTGTTCATCGTGTCGCTGGTCCGCGAAAGCTATCTCGGAGTGCTTGGGCGTATGTTCCCCCGGTTGGAAGGCGGCGATATGTGGCCGGCGATTCTGACCGGTGTCCTGCTCTTTGCAGGTGTCTCTGTGTTGAACATGGCGGCAATCCGGAAGAAGGTGGGCTCGATTGCCGGAGGCTGACTTTCGTCCAGACATGCCGGCGGGAGGAGGATTCCGGCATTCATCGTATATCACCTGGTGCCGGGCGCAAGTCCTGCCTTGTTTTCCGGGCCAGTTGATTGTCGTTTCATTTCCAGTATCGGGAACGGATTGCCCTCGCTGTCACATTCATTGCGCTTGAACACGTTGAACCCCATCCGCCTGTAAAATCTTATGGCATCAGGATTCTGTTCATTCACATCCACGAACTCAACATCCAATTCTTCGAATGCCCGTTGCACCAGTTCTTTGCCCAACCCTTTCCGGAAATAGTCGGGGTGGAGAAAGAGCATCTCTATTTTCCGTTCCTGTACACCCATAAAGCCGACAGGCAACGAGTTGTCTTTCACCACCCGAAGCGTTTCGATTTCCCTCAATGCGTTTTCGGCCTGTGGGGCGAGGCGTTCGATGTCTGTTTCGGTCAGGAAATGGTGGCTGGCGCGGACGGATGCCTCCCAGACTTTCAGCAGTCTGTTTGTCAAATCCGGGTTTCTCTTGTCCTTTCCGACGGTCTCGATGCGGAATTTCCCCTCCCGTTCTTCCAGCGGGTGTGCGGTGGACAGGCATCTTCTCGTGCCACAATCCAAAGGTTCTTTCTTTTTACACATTGTATATTCTGATTCTGCTGCAAATTTAAGCCATTTTGGGGCATGTCTGCAAGCCGTATCCCCGATTTCCATGATTTTTTCTGATTGTTTATACACGGCTTTCATTTAACCGTAGGGGCAGACCCGTGTGCCTGCCCGATGACATCATGTCAATATATCCGGGCAGACACACGGGTCAGTGGCATATTGAAAAGAATGGCATGTGAATGGAGCGGAACCGCAGAAAGTTAAATTGAACAAGAACCATAATTATCAGTGTATGACAACAACAGTAAGAATAAAATTCCGCCCGTCAACGGTTGCAGGCCGGCCTGGTACAATCGTCTATCTTGTCACCCACCGCCGTGTTGTGAGACAGATTATGACTGATTACAAATTATATCCTCATGAGTGGGATGAAAGCAGATCAACAGTTGCAGCAATGAACAATGAAGACATCAGCGACGAGCGTAAGGAAATCATCCTGTTTGTTGCTATGCGATTGCGTCAGGATATGGATAGGCTGGATATGGTCATCAGGAATTTGAACGGCAGGAAAATGGCATATACATCCGACAACGTGGTAGACAGTTACCATGAGCTTATAAGGACCCATTCGTTCAAGCTTTTCATGGAAGATACCATATCCAGACTGAAACGGATGGGCAAGGAACGGACATCGGAGACCTATACATCCGCATTGGTCAGCTTCATGCGTTTCCGTAAGGGTAAAGACCTCCTGTTTGAGGAAATCACTTCCAGCCTTATGACTGAATATGAAGCGTGGCTGCAATCAAATCATGTGAGGATGAACACTATATCTTTCTACAATCGCATACTCCGTGCCGTGTACAACCGTGCTGTGGAACAAGAAATCACCCCGCAACGCTATCCGTTCAAGCATGTTTATACCGGAATCGACAAGACAATAAAACGGGCCATCCCATTGAAGGACATAAAGCGCATCAAGGATCTGGATCTGTCGTTCAAGCCGTCACTGGATTTTGCAAGGGACATATTCCTGTTTTCATTCTACACGCGTGGTATGTCATTCGTGGATATAGCCTATTTGAAGAAGTCGGACCTGCAAAACGGCATTCTTTCCTATCAAAGGCGGAAGACAAATCAGACCTTGGCCATAAGATGGGAAAGGTGTATGCAGGAAATACTTGACAAACATCCGGCGAATGACACGGGATACTTGCTGCCTATCATTAGAAAGGCAGGCGATGAGCGTCGTCAGTACCGCAATGCACTACGCCTTGTGAACAACAAGCTAAAGAAAATTTCAGAATTGGCCGGACTGCATACGAACCTTACAATGTATGTCAGCCGCCATTCATGGGCAAGTGCCGCAAAAGACCAAAACATACCTTTGTCGGTCATCAGCGAAGGAATGGGGCACGATTCGGAGCGTACAACGCAGATTTATCTTGCCTCCTTGGACGCATCGAAGGTAGACAAGGCGAATAGATTAATACTGGGAAAACTGTAGTGCCGAGGGTTGGATTGTTAAGCACAATGGGGATTCTCTTCCGTAAGAGAGGGATATATACTACCAAAAGTAATGAAAAGAATACAAAGTCGAACATTTTCAGCTGAGAAAAATACATGAATGTGTCACAAAACATAAAAATGTTAAGCAAGATAGGGCCTTTACCTGAAAAAGCGACTGATTTACAGCCGTTCATTTTTCCAATCCCTCTCTTACGGAAGAGAGGGAGCCAGGAAAAGAATTATAATCAGAAGTATATAGCGAGACAGTCATGATAATAGACAGTTTAACCGACCAGGAAATCGTCAAGGCGATTCTTTGCAGGAACTCCGAAGTAACAAAGGAGTTCTTGTATGGGAGATGCTATTCCTTATTCGCATCTATACACTCGAAATATTATACGGATTGTGATACTCCTGTCGAGTTGATTGATGAAATCTATGTGTATATACTTTTGCCTCACAGAGAAACCCGTCGGTCAAAGCTTCAAGACTTTGGTTTCCGCTGCTCTCTGACGATGTGGCTTAAGATTGTAACGGAGAACTATTGCCGGCAGCTTTTTGCTAAACGCATACCAAAAGATCAAAATTTTGATGGCGAAGATGATAGTTTTGAACGCATTGTCGACTCTGTTGAGATTGAAATAAACAATCTCTTTATTGAAGAAGAAAAGATGACGGTTCAAAGAATACTCAACAAAATGCCAAACGTGCGGTATCGCCGTCTCATAGAGTTGCGTTATTTACAGGAAAAGACCAACGAGGAGACGGCTGCGGCACTCAACATGAAGATAGACAGCTACTATCCTAAACATAAACTTGCAAAAGCTCAACTCTATATGGTATTGAAAAAGGAGGGCATCATATGAAATCACTTGACGAACTAATTTCACGCTTCAATGACATTCAAGACCTTTCGGTCTCGGAAGAAATGTTAGGTGCATATATGGAAGGAAAGCTTGACGGCACTGATTTTTCCGAATTTGCAGATGCAATAGCTTCTGATGAAGCATTAAGTGATTTGCTTGAAAATGTTGATATGCATACCGAGATTCAAGATACATCGGACTTAGATGTATCAATGTTTCATTCAGGAATAAATGCAGACTTGCCAGATATTACTGTTGATGTCTTTCACACGGAAAGTCCGACAATGTTGGATGAGATAGTAAAAATATATGGGTTTGATGCTAATGGTGATTTTGACACGCCTGACTGCATCCATACTGATTTTTTTCACAGTGAAAATTCATATAACGCTGATAGTTTTATAGATGATTCGCACTCATTAGATACAGATTCGTTTAATGACGATGAACTTTTCAATGATAATTCTATAGATTTTTGATATGGAAACGAACAATGCAAATACTTTGTTTGGACTACCCGCATACGATGTGAAGTCCGAAGATGTGCACCAGCATTATGATGATACTTGTGCCATTAAGTCACAGGAAATCTTAATGAATGCTTCAGGCTTAAATGTAACCGAAGAAGAGCTGAGGTCTGAAGCAATTCGGAATGGGTGGTATGCGCCTGGCATCGGCACTCCTAAGGAAGATATCGGCAAACTCATGGAAGCTCACGGCATGGAAGTGCGGCAACAAATTCACGGTTCAATGTTTAATCTTGTCGGTGAATTGTCAAAAGGACATCCGGTAATCGTCGGGGTAGATTCTGGCGAATTGTGGCATTCTGGTATTGACGAGACATTTGAGGATATCATCAAAGGTCCATGTGCCGATCACGCTTTAATCGTTGGGGGCATTGAATTCAATGATGATTTCACGGGTGGTACAGTTAATTTGATAGACCCTGGTAATGGTGATTTCTCCATTGGTTACGATATTGAGCAGTTTTGTGATGCATGGGATGACTCAGAGAATTTTATGGTAAGTATTCTGGATGATTTTTAATCAATTCTATCTTAAGAACTAATAATACATGCAATATGGAATATCAATTTATTTATGATCAATGCACCGAAGAAGCGAAAATTTTCGATCAAGCCAAAATCCTTATTGATGATGGCAGTAAAGATTCTATGTATTTTTCACTGGCAGAGCAGCTTCGTATCTTACAACAGAGATTTTCGGAACAAAAACTTACAATTCTTGTTGCAGGTGAAATGAAAGTTGGTAAATCTACTTTCATAAACTCATTGCTTGGCATAGATATTCTTGCTACTGCACATGAGGTATGCACCAATGTGCCAACGAAAATTGTTTATGGTGAAGAAGAGAAAATTTTAGTTCATTTTGAGAAGAATGCTTCTGGGGGTCAGAAAGAGCCGAAGATAATCACTCGGGCAGAAGTCGCGGAATATTCAACTGAATCTGCTAACAAGGAAAATCAGAACAAAGTCGATTATATTGAAATTCAAATCAATTCGCCTTTCCTCGCAGGAGGTCTTGCATTTATAGATACGCCAGGACTTGGTGCAGTTGATCCTCTTCACGCTATTACGACTTACCGAATGGCAACCCAAGCTGATATCATTTTCTTTTTGGGGGATTCTCGGAAACCTCTCACACGAAGTGAAATAGCAAGTCTGAAAGACCTTGTTAAAGTTTCCGGCTCTCAGCAAATACTTCATTTGCTGACATGTTGCGATATGAAGAGCACTGATGATATATTGGTTTCCAACCAACAGATGTTCGAAAAAGATTTTGCAAGGTATAACATACCAATCATCAAAGTATCTTCTCTATTGTATCGTAAGTATGTACGCAGTGGAAATCGGGTTCAACTTGATAGCAGTGGATTCCAACAAATTAAATCATACATTGCTGATATAAACAATGACCTAAAGTCGTTACTTAATAGTCGTTTCCGTACTCTTGCATTAGATATCTGTTCTCGTGGAAGCAAATTGCTCATTGAAGTTATTGAAACTGTTGAGAAGCCTGCAAAGAAAGAATGTAAAGTTGCAGAACTTCAGGCTCTAATGGATCGTCTCACAGAAATTGAAGAAAAACAATCAATTTGGCAGCAAGAGTTAAGCGGGCAGCTATCTATTTTTGTTTCAGACTTGAACAATTTTATAAATAATCAACAGACAGTTATTACGGATAACGTATCCGAAAACTTGAAAAGCGATTCGTATCTTGAGGATAAAAATGCTCTGAGTAAAAGTATTGCTGCGGATTTGATTAGTTTTCAAAATGATCTTGACAAAAAATTATCAGATGGTTTTATTGATCTTTATGAATGGTTACGCACAAAAACAGGCTTGAAGAAAATTCAACAAGAAGAGTCAATAGAGTCTCCAAATGATATTCCTATAAATATAAGTATTGGTGACAATGTAGGCAATGCCAAGTTTGGGCAGAAGATACAGGGTCTTTATCGTTCGGTATTTATTGGAACTGGTGTAGCAGCCGCTGCAAGTACTTTCGGCAATTGGGCAGGTGGTGCTATTGGTGCAAAAATTGGTGCTGCTATTGGTACTGGAATTGCGCCCGGAATTGGAAGTGCTATTGGCGCCGCTGTTGGTGCAATTGCTGGAGTATTAACTGGAGTGATTTCAGGCTGGAAAATCTTCAAAGAAAGTAAAGAAGAACGCAAACGTAAGCAACGCAATGAGATTTTTGCAGCTTGCAAAAAGCAAATATTGGAATTTTTTACTAAAATAAAGAGCGAGGTTGATAAGGCAAGAATCGCTCAATCAACAGAGCTGGCTACCCAGTTCATCGAAGAAGTAAGAAAGGAGAAGAAAAGGCTTCAATTACGCAAGCATCAAATGCAAAATGAAGCCATGCGTATTAAAGCAAATTTTGATGCCATAAAGAAGTTAGTTGATGGCAGTAAAAAAGTCTGTGAAAACCTTCAAAAGAAATGAGACCAGAAGAATTAAGACTATTTATAGATAAAGAGCTTGATGCCATATTTGACAAGGCAAATATGGCTAAGCTCCCCATTATAATAGACGCAGTTATTGAGGCTCGCCATAAGCTTAATGATAAATTGAAATTGGCGGTTGTTGGCAAGACAAAAGCGGGGAAGTCAACCTTGTTAAATTCTCTTCTTGGTATTACGGAGTTACCTATGGGTGATGGCATCGTTACGGGAAATGTGAGTGTGCTTATGCATATTGATAGTTCACCGTTAAAGCGAGAATCTGTCATTGTACATTTAACTGATGGCACAACGATGAATATATCCCTTGAACAATACCGCCAGTTAGTGGATATTAGTAAAAAAGACCCTTTGGGTATCAGGTCCAAAATTGTATGGTTTGACGTTTATCTTAAACATCAAGCCTTATTAGATATGAATATTATAGATACTCCGGGTGATGATTCATGGTTAGAATATGATTCCGAAAATGCCAAAGCATTGTTTAAGGATAAGAATAGGAAACCTGATGTTATAGTATATGTGGTACGCAAGGAATTTGGCAGTAAGGATATTCAAGCTGCACAAGACTATTTGGCTCAAATTAATGGTGCACAACATCGTGTCAGCGGCCTTAATGTGGTTGCTGTTTATAGCTGTTGTGATGAATTGGTAGTGAGTGATATAGATGGGTGTAATTGGGATTTAGATTACAGGATTGAAGGGAATCGCATTATCGAAAATAACAGGATGAAGTCCCCTGCTTTTCGAATGTGTTTTTCAAAATGTTTTCCAATCTCTGCTATTTTTTCAATGGCGGCAAATTCAATAACCAACGATGATTACATTGTGTTAAATGAGATTGCAAAATGTCCGCTGGCGGAATATTTCTATAAGGATTACTCTTATATGGAAATTGGTGATATGAGAGAAATGTATCCAGAGTTATTCAAAATTTTCAAGACAGAAACCTGTAAGGACGATATGATAAAACGCTTAAGTCTTGATGCAATGAAATATATTGTTTGGTGGTGTACTAAGCATCCTACAGGAGCTATCTCTTTTTTAAAAAACGATCTTGAGGATTATTCTAATGTTCCAACGCTTCGGACGTATGTGTTGGATGAACATTTTAAAAAAATCTCACTCTTTTATAAAGCAACAAGTGTTTTGCCTGAGTTGAAAAAGGTTGTTGAGACAGAATATAATTCGGCCGTTGATACAGAAGCCATCACTAATCTTAGAATAATTTTTGAGATATGCCGAAACATAGAAAAGAAAATATATGCCCAGTATGGCTTCTTATCCGTATTGCGTGACTATTATGATTGCCTTAATTATTTCGAAAAAGACGATTGGGACTTAGCCATCGAAACTATCAAATATTGTGTTTCAGATAGCGTAAATTATGCTAAAGCACAAGAATTTAGACATCAATGGCTGGAAAGAATCGATTTATATAGTATGATAGGAAATCATTTCGCCGTAGATGCTTCTCAAAAAATGGTAAACTCAATCGTGTTAAATTGATATTTTATGTTAGCTTTTGATAAAATGAAAGGAATATTCTCTTCAAAAAGGAGTTCTGAGAAGTCTTCTGACGACTTCAAAAAACTCCTGTCTCAATGTAATGCTGAAGTGTTAAAGCTTAGAGAGGAACTTGCTGCGGCTCAGGAACAGAATAAGGACCTTCAACAATCATTAGGTTCTAAAAATAAAGAAATTGGTGATTTGCGCAGTCGTATCAATGAATTAGAACAAGAGTTGAATGCACAAGCAAACATGTTGAGTAATGAAAAATCTGAGAATGACAAGCTTAGGCATAGCAATTTGAATCTTCAAGACGAAAATGAATTGCTTGTAGGAAGAAGCAGTAGTGTTGTGTCAAAACTCATTTGTTTTTGTCGGTTACTAAAAACAATGGATTTTTCTTCTATAGAAGAATGCATTGCAGCAATCAAAGGTGAAATAGAAAAATCCTCTTCAGACCTCGGATTTGATATAATGAATACCTGTGACGGTGAGTTTAATCCAAAACTTCACTGCATTGTTGATACAAAAGAAACCGATGATATTCTTCTGAACAATCATATTGCCGATGTTGTTAGACCAGGTATTTGGTATAATGGGAGATGTCTGATACCCCAAGATGTTATTATATATACAGTAAGCAAATAAGAATAGGTATGTATCAGTTAGGTATTGATTTTGGAACATCATTTACGAAAGCCGCAGTATATGAAGTTGGAACGGATAATTATTATCCGGTTCCTCTTGATACTGGTGCAAAACGCAAAGACCGTAGTATTCCATCTGTGGCTTATGTTTCTTCTAATGGGCAATTTATAAGAATTGGAGATGAAGCTATAAATAGCAGAAAAGAACCAAGTGGTAAATTTTATCATAACTTTAAGCCAGAATTAGATACAATAGACAAGGAGGATTTGACGCATCGTGAAATAATTGAAATGATTGTTCGTACATTTCTTTTATATATTAAACGGATGGCAGAAAACCGATTCAAGCAAACTTTTAACGATGTTGTCATTACCGTACCGGCTTCAGCAAAAAAAGGAGGTGTACGATATGAGTTTATGCTACGTTGTGCAAAAAAAGTAGGCTTTAATGATGTTATAATCATTCCGGAGCCTATAGCAGCAGCTTATTATCTTCTGGGTGACAGGGTACATTCAAAGGAAATGGATGAGAAACTTTTTCTTATATATGATTTTGGCGGAGGAACTTTTGACACATCTATCATTAAGGTATGTGACCAACAAATTCAGGTTATTGATGAATCTGTAGGTTCAGATAACGAACAAAAATGGGGTGGTATTTATATAGACTCATTGGTTAGTACGGACTATATAAAAAGATCCGACTATGCAAAACGGCAGGTAGCTATCTTAAAAGATAGTAATAGTTCTTTTGAACAGCGGTTGATAGCTTCTGAACATTTAAGAGAATATCCAGTTCGGGCAAAGATTGAACTTTCCAGAAATCCGAAATTCATTTCTCCATATTCTTACACTTTATTGCGTGAAGACTTTGAAAAAATGATAGATGAAATGGTCAATAACACCATTGAGACAACTTTATCATTAATAGATAGGGCACATAATGATAAACTTTGTGAAGACATACATTCTGTTTACAAAGTTTTTCTTGTAGGCGGGACATCGCAAATACCGTTTGTTAAGTCACGTTGGCAATTTCAAAAAAAGGTACACAGTGCCAATTTTATAGTTGATGTTAAATCGGAATTGAATATCATTGCACTTGGTGCAGCCCGATATAGGGATCTGCGCTTAAGCCCGCAACAGCTCAATGCAAAAGGGAAAGAATTTGCATCAAGTGGAAATTATAAAAAAGCTGCTGCTTATTTCAATAATGCAGGGGATGCTGAAGGTATATTTTATTTAGGTGTTCTTTACTATATAGGAGTAATTGGTCGTAAACGTCAACCTGCTAAAGCATATAAATTGTTTTTGGAATCAATGTGCGATGGAGCAAAATTGCTAATGGCTTTAATGAAGTTTAGTAATGATGGAGTCTTAAAAGATGATGCGATGGCCAAGAGATTACTCAATGGGCTTCCTGAATCCAAATTGAAAACTTCACTGGAGAGAGTCCTTTCCGGAGGAAGGAGCATTGAAGACCTTTATACAATATACCAATTTGATGCGAAGATATTATTTACTAACAATATGCGACAATGAATTTAGACAAAGAAATCTTACAAGAAATTGTAAATTTATTGAAAGATGAATTACTTCCAATTGGTAGTATTCTAATGTATCCGTCGGAGAACATACCTGATAATTTTCTTGCATGTGACGGAAGTGAGTTATCCAAAAAGGTGTATTCGGATTTATATGCTCTTATCAAAGGGACATGGGGTGAAACGAAAGACACTTTCTTCCTTCCCGATTTGCAGGGGCAATTTATTCGCGGGTGGGATAAGGAGCAAAATATAGACCCCAGACGGCATCTTGGTGATGTCCAAGAAGATGCCTTGCAAGGTCATGGGCATAAAGTTTTGATTGCTAAACCATTGAAAACAGACTTTTCAGGGAGTCATAGACATAAAGTGTACTATAAATCACATGATGTTTCCTCTGGAGTGTTCAGTTCATATCCTGTATATGAAGTTTCATATAACACGGAAAATGAAACTATTCCATCTAATGGTAGTGGGACAACTTATGGAGGTAGCCATACTCACGATATCAAAATTCCAAATGAATTCATTCAAATTCGTGAACCAGAGGCATCGATTTTTGGCCTACCTAGAATAGCAACAGAGACTCGTCCTAAAAATGTGGCATTAATGTTTTGTATAAAGGTAAAATAGCAGTTATGGAACTACCTATCGGAAGTATTATTTGTTATCCGTCGGCGATATGTCCTGAAGGTTTTATGCCATGCGATGGACGCGAACTTTCAAAACAAGTTTATCCAGAATTATATGCAGTGATTAAAAATACATGGGGAGAGACAGATATGACTTTTTTCTTGCCAGATCTTCAAGGACAGTTCGTTCGTGGCTGGGACAAAGATGAAAATATTGATCCTCAAAGAAAATTTGGATCAGAGCAGATTGACACACTCCAAGGGCACCGTCATGAGTTGTCAATTTCTGGGAAAATGACAGAAGCTGGTTTGAGCTATAAACATCATGAAATTAAGTATGGTACAAACACATTTGCCGAAGATAGTTCTCTTTCATTTAACAGCTTAATTACTCCAATAGAAAAACAAGATTATTTTGCCAATCGTTTCAAGAAAATATTTGGAGTTCTTATAAAAGGTAAAGGTGATAGTATCCGTCATAGTCACGAACTCCCTAAAATTGAAATTGGTGATGTGGCTAGTTCTACTTTTCAGCAAGTACGTGTTTCAACTGAAACACGGCCTAAAAATATTGCATTGATGTATTGTATTAAATGTAAATAAATTTATTATGGCAACTTTTGAAGATTTTGATGAGATGTATGATAATCCTGAGGGTTTTAACATAGAAACCGGGGATGATCCAGGTGGCACAGAATATGGAGAACTTGGGTTGAATGACCCGGCTTATGAATATGATTTTACTGTATCAGATGATGATTTGAACTTATTAGAAGACAGAGCTTCTGAAATTGACCGTAGCGACGTCGATAAAAGTCAAATATCGTTTGGAAGAATAATGTGCCCTACACGTGGAGGTTGTCAGGGTGCTACTGATTGTGACTATAGCTATGGCAGTTACCCGGGATAATATAAAGCCTTTGTTATTTAGTGATGAAACAATTGACGAAGCGGTTGGGCTATTAATGACTTATCGCTGCAATCTTGCATGTCAGTACTGTTACATCCAAAAGAAACGAGACAAAGACATGACATTGGAAATGGCTCAATCAATTCTTGATCCATTTCTTTACAAATCAGGAGGTTTGCTCACAATTGCTTTTATGGGAGGTGAGACACTTCTTGCAAAGGATGTAATTGCACCCCTTGTTGAATGGCTTGAGGCAAAGAGATGGAGAAGAAAATTCAGAGTATTTGGAAGTACAAACGGTACTTTGCTAACCTCCTCTTTGAAGGATTGGTTATCCACTCACAGGAGTACTTTTACGTTGGGGTTAAGTTACGATGGAGTACCATCTTCACAAATTAAAAACAGAGGTAAAGACAATATAGACATAGATTTCTTTCTGAACACTTGGCCCCGACAGCCAATACAAATGACAATCAACCCTCAAACCGTTGATAAAATGGCGGAAGGTGTGATTTACTTATTAGAACGAGGAGCCATAGTACATCCGAATGTAGCATTTGAGAATTACGAGTGGACTTCAAGTTCAATTTATGAATATGGCAGACAACTTTCAATCCTTTTACGCTATTATACAGAGCATCCTGAAAAACCAAAGATTATACAATTTGTACATGACCTAAATGAATATGCAAATTGTATAGATAACCATAAAGTTCAAAAAACTGTATGCGGTGCCGGCAATAGATTTAAGGTTTTTGATGTAGATGGAATCTCTTATCCTTGCCACATTCTCTCACCTTTAGTATTGGAGGGGATCAAACTAAATGAAATTCAAAATGGTGTGATGAATACCATTACAGACTTTTCTGATTCTAAGTGTTCCAAATGTCCTTATATATCATCTTGTCCGACATGTATGGCTTGTAATTATCTATATAGAGGAAAGTTTCAAAAGAGAGATGACACTCATTGCAAATTAATGAAGCTAGAGGTGAAAGCTTACATCAAGATGGAGGTTGAACGAATCAAACGGGTAGCTTGCTTGACTCCAAAAGATGCAACATTAGTAGATTCTATAGTTAAGCTAATCAAATACAATCGCAGTTGCACTTGACTTGATTTTGTTCAACATTTCAAAACAAGGCATTTGTCTAAAAAATAAATGACCTGTTGACAGAACGATATGATAATGCAAATGATATAAAGCGGAAGAATATTCTTTTACGCAATGTGTTATGGATGGTTTTATTGAATAGGAAATGGTAAATCCATGTTTCTTCTCTTTTTAGAAATGGTATATGATAGAAAAGTGGAGCATCCCGACTCTTTATCATAAAAAAACAAAAGCGAAATTATGGCACTTATCCACATTGATTACAAATTCCTTTGGGAAAGCATTTGCAGATGGAGTCGTAAGGCTGGACGTGCGGCCACTCGGCCGGTTCTTGTCTTGTGGTGCGTGATGCGTAGCCCGGATACTCCTAAAAAGGACAAACTGGCTATGTTTGCCAGCCTTGCCTATCTTGTGTTTCCGATAGACCTGTTGGATGCGAAACGGTTGTCGGTTGGCTGGACAAGTGGTTCCCTGGATATGCCGAGTATGAACTTATAGAAGGATAGTCTGCTATGAGAAACGGATATAGAACTTTGTATAAGACCATGCGCAACGGCGAGTTGTTTGGCGTATTGTTTGCCGTGGTGGAGGAAGAACAACTTTTCATCAGGCGTGTGGACTTTCAGGAATGGGAAAGGAACAGACACGATGGCACAGTGGAAATCACATACTCGTTTGACAAGGACAACACATCAAAGCTAAGTGCATTGCTGGAAGCCGAAACGACCGCCGACTTGTTCAAACGGCTGAAGTCGAGGTTCGGTTTCCGCACCGCATGCTTTGGCTTCATGCAAAATCTACAGGACTATTGCAAGGCCAACAATATTGCCTGCCATTATTCCGTTTGGTATTGACGCCCCAATCATAAATAGATACTGACGAATCAAGAAGTAACTCCTTCATTGAAATTCCTTGTAAAGAGAGCTTTGGGGATAGGATATTGATTGGCGATGGCTTTATTCCGGCAAATGATGATTCATCTGTATCAAGTATCAAACAAATTTACAGTTCCAGCTGTCAAAAGAGGTATGGCTTGGACTGGGATTCGTTTTCTGGAAGTTTGCCGCTTTTCAGGAAAAAACGTAATTTAGCAATCGCAATTCAGCAGAGCTTGACGGTATGTCCGTGCTTCTGGCATGAGGGGACGAGAATCTGTCCGGCAAGCGTAGAATATAATAATGTTGTTTGATTTATGAAACAGGTAGAATTTACATTGAGGGCCCGTACGAGAGGGTTCCATCTGATTACGGACGAGGTGGTGGCCCATCTGGGGGAATTGCCCCGGACAGGGTTGCTGCATCTGTTCATCCAGCATACCAGCGCGGCTCTTTCCGTCAACGAAAATTATGACCCGGACGTGAGGAGCGACCTGGAGAAGATATTCAGCCGCCTGGTGAGGGAGAATGAACCGTGGTATGAACATACCCTGGAGGGAAGTGACGACATGCCTGCCCATGCCAAGGCCACGCTCGTGGGCCCCAGCCTGACAATCCCCGTTACGGACGGACGGCTGAATCTGGGTACGTGGCAGGGCATTTATCTTTGCGAGTTCAGAAACCATGGAGGAGGCCGCAGGATAGTGGCGACACTGATGGGCGAATGAGGAAAATATGAAAAACACGACCTGACAGAAAAGCCTTGTGCGCGGTACCGTAAAGACATGACGGAAGACACTTGTGTGAATATTTGTTTATTGTTTCGGTCTTCACTGCAAATAAATGTAAACCGATTGGTCTGTATAGCTGAAAATGTGCTTAGAAACATGTTTTGCGGACAAAAAATGTTATTCCCAATTACAAGTTTTCGGGATAATTACATAAATTTGCGTATAGCAAAATGAAAGGCGTGGGCTTCCGCCGGATACGAGTAAGGAGCATTTCCGTACTCCGGCGGAAGTTAATCCCGATAATTTTTAATTTATAAACAATAGCTTATGTCAAAAATCGTTGGACACATTTCGCAGGTTATCGGTCCGGTGGTCGATGTGTACTTCAAATTGGAGGAGGGACAAGACGTAGAGCAGTTCTTGCCGAAGATTCACGACGCGCTGACTATCGCCCGCAACGATGGCCGTACGCTGGTGATTGAGGTACAGCAGCATATCGGTGAAGATACCGTCCGCTGCGTAGCCATGGACAGTACGGACGGACTGAAACGCGGAATGGAAGTCGTTCCTGCCGGTCACCCGATTTCCATGCCGGTGGGGAATCAGATCAAAGGACGTGTGATGAACGTGGTCGGTGAGGCAATCGACGGTATGAAGAAACTGGACATGAAGGACGGTTTCCCCATCCATCGCGAGCCGCCTAAGTTTGAAGACCTGGCCACTTCTCAGGAAGTCCTGTTTACGGGAATCAAAGTGATTGACCTTCTGGAACCGTATCTGAAAGGAGGTAAAATCGGTTTGTTTGGTGGCGCGGGTGTTGGTAAAACCGTGCTTATCAAGGAGTTGATTAACAATATCGCCAAAAAGCACAACGGTTTCTCCGTGTTTGCCGGAGTGGGTGAGCGTACCCGTGAAGGTAACGACTTGCTGAGGGAAATGATTGAGTCGGGCGTTATCCGCTACGGCGACGAGTTCCTCAAGAGCATGGAAGAGGGAAACTGGGACCTTTCGAAGGTGGACTACGACGAGGTCGAGAAGTCGCAGGTGGCCATGGTGTTCGGCCAGATGAACGAACCTCCCGGCGCCCGTCAGTCGGTGGCCCTCTCGGGGCTGACGCTGGCCGAATCGTTCCGCGACCGCGAGACGAACGACAACAGTCCGCGCGACATCCTGTTCTTCATCGACAATATCTTCCGTTTCACCCAGGCGGGTTCCGAGGTTTCGGCACTTCTGGGACGTATGCCGTCGGCCGTAGGTTACCAGCCGACGCTGGCCACTGAAATGGGACAGATGCAGGAGCGAATCACCTCCACGAAAAACGGCTCCATCACTTCCGTGCAGGCTGTGTATGTGCCGGCCGACGACTTGACCGACCCGGCTCCCGCCACGACCTTCACCCACCTCGACGCGACCACAGTGTTGAGCCGTAAGATTGCCGAGCTGGGTATCTATCCGGCCGTGGATCCGCTTGACTCCACTTCGCGTATCCTGGATCCGCTGGTGGTGGGCAAGGAGCACTATGATACTGCGCAGCGCGTGAAACAGATTCTTCAGCGTAACAAGGAACTTCAGGATATCATCTCCATTTTGGGTATGGACGAGCTGTCGGAGGAAGACCGCTTGACCGTGAACCGTGCCCGCCGCGTGCAGCGATTCCTGTCGCAGCCGTTCGCCGTGGCCGAACAGTTTACGGGCGTACCGGGCGTGATGGTGTCTATCGAGGATACCATCAAGGGATTCAAGATGATTCTGGACGGTGAGGTAGACTATCTGCCGGAACAGGCGTTCCTGAATGTCGGTACGATTGAAGACGCGATCAAGAAGGGTGAGAAACTGCTTGCCGCAGCGAAAGGATAACTAAAACGAAAGACAAATGAAAGAACTTCATCTGGTTATCGCTTCGCCCGAACGGACGGTCTATGACGGGAAGGTGGATATGGTGGTTCTGCCCGGCGAACTGGGCGAGTTCCAGGTGCTGGTGAACCACGCGCCGCTGATTTCGTCGTTGTCGGCCGGAGAAGTGAGGTATGCGGCCGGAAAAGAATCGCAGTCTTTGGCAATCAAAGGCGGATTCGTGGAAGTCAGAGACAACCAGGTGTCAGTCTGTGCCGAACTCTGAAAGGAGGAAGGGCGGACCGGCCGATAAATGCAGGAGAGAATGTTATCAGAAACTGTCAAGAGGAAATTCATCCGTGAACTTACGGTGGCGGGCATTGTGCTGACGGGTGCGGCATTGCTGGTTTTCCATCTGCTCATCCCCGGACGGTATTTTGCATGGTTTCCGCTGATTCCGGTGTTTTTTTATCTTTTCGGGTTTCTCTACATTTACTTTTTCGCTTTCAGCTGTATGCTGGGAGCCGAGAAGATGGCGATGGCCTATCTGGTGTGTAAGGTGCTGAAGTTCATTCTGAGTGCGCTGGTGCTGATATTCTACGGTTTCGCGGTGGGAGAGGATATGGTGGCTTTTGTAGCTACTTTCGTGTTCTTCTATTTTGCGTTTCTGTTTTTCGAGACCCGTTTCTTCCTTCGTTTTGAAGCGAAACTGAAATTAAGTAAACAAGTAGACAATGAAAAAAATACGGTACATAGTAATGACACTGCTGCTGTTGCTGGCCGTTCCGGCCTCGACACTGAAAGCGGAAACCGGCGGTGAGGGCGAAGTGGATGTGAACGAGCTGATATTCGGTCACATCGGCGACGCGTACGAGTGGCACATAGCTACTTTCGGCGATGTGCATCTGACAATCCCCCTTCCGGTTATCGTGAAAAGCAGTACGGGCTGGCACGTGTTCTCCTCTTCGCGTCTTGAAGGGGGCGAAGAATACGAGGGCCTGTATGTGGCCGAAGGCGGAGCCAACGACGGCAAGATAGTGGAACGGAATGCGGCCGGCGAGGAAGTGCGTCCTCTCGACATTTCCATTACCAAGAATGTGCTGGGGCTGTTCATCAACAGCGCGCTGCTGGTGGTGATCATGCTGGGCTGTGCCCGCTGGTACAAGAAGCATCCGCTGGAACAGGGTGCTCCGAAAGGCGGTGTGGGAATGGTTGAGGCCACGGTGATGTCCATTTATGAGGACGTGATTAAAGGTTGCGTGGGCGAGGACTACAAACGCTACGCCCCTTACTTGCTGACGGCTTTCTTTTTTGTGCTGGTAAACAATCTGATGGGACTGATACCGGTCTTTCCGGGCGGTGCGACTGTGACGGGAAACATTGCCGTGACGATGGTGCTGGCCTTGTGCACGTTCCTCTTTACCAACATTTTCGGTACGAAGGCATACTGGAAAGAGATTTTCTGGCCGGAAGTGCCGACATGGTTGAAAGTTCCGATTCCTATGATGCCGCTGATTGAATTCTTCGGTATATTCACAAAACCGTTTGCCCTGATGATCCGACTTTTCGCCAATATGATGGCCGGTCATGCCGCCCTGTTGAGCTTGATTGCAATCATTTTCATCACGGTCAAGGCAGGAGCGGTGATCAACGGCTCGATGACGGTGGTCGCTGTGGCGTTCGGTATTTTCATGAATGCGCTCGAACTGTTGGTGGCATTCATCCAGGCGTACGTGTTCACGATGCTTTCGGCCGTGTTCATCGGCTTGTCGAGAGTGAAAGAGCACAAAGAAAAATAAGAAAATAATCAAAAAGTATAACCAATTAAAAATTTAGAATTATGTTATTATCAGTTTTATTGCAGGCTGCTGCAGGTGTTGGCATTAGTAAATTGGGCGCTGCTATCGGCGCAGGTATCGCAGTGTTGGGTGCAGGTATCGGTATCGGTAAAATCGGTGGTTCGGCCATGGAAGCTATGGCACGCCAGCCGGAAGCGTCGGGCGATCTGCGTATGAACATGATTATCGCCGCCGCCTTGGTTGAAGGTGTGGCTCTGATTGCTATCGTGGTTTGTTTGTTGACTTTGTTCTTGTAAAAACAATAGATTATGGGATTATTAACTCCGGATCCGGGTCTGCTGTTCTGGATGGTCATTACGTTCGGAGTCGTATTCGTACTGTTGGTGAAATATGGCTTCCCCGTAATTATCAAGGCAGTGGAGGACCGGAAAGCATATATCGACAATTCGCTGCAGGCGGCGCGCGAGGCTAACGAACAGCTGGCCAACGTGAAGCTGGAGGGCGAAAAGATTCTGGCTCAAGCCCGTGAAGAGCAGAACCGCATCCTGAGCGAGGCCGCCGTGACGCGCGACCGTATCGTGAAGGACGCTCAGGACCGTGCGGTGGTTGAAGGGCAGCGGCTCATGGCTGAGGTGAAGAAGCAGATTGAAACCGAAAAGGAAAGCGCAATCCGCGACATCCGCCGCCAGGTGGCCGTGCTTTCGGTCGGCATCGCAGAAAAAATCATGCGGAACAAGCTGGCCGACGCGAAAGAGCAGAATGCTTTGATTGACCGTATGCTGGATGAAATGCTTGAATCCTCTAAAAAATAAAAGGTTATGAATACGGGAGTTGTTTCCAGACGTTATGCGAAAGCTTTGCTGGCTTATGCCAAGGCCGAAAAGAAGGAAGACAAGGTGTATCAGGAGGTGAGGACACTGGCTGATAACTTTGTCGGGATTGCCGACCTGCGCCATGCGGTGGAGAACCCTGTATTGGACGCGCGGACAAAACTGAAACTGCTGCGGGAAGCGGCAGGGGGAGCCGGCGTGAGCAAGGAGCTGATGCGTTTCTTCACTCTGGTATTGGACGAGAAAAGAGAAAAATTCTTGCAGTTCATGACCTGGTCGTACATCGACCTTTATCGTGAGGACAAAAACATTCTTATCGGCGAACTGACGACTGCTGTCCCGTCGCCCAAGCTCGTGGACTATCTGAGCAAGGCGATGTCGAAGAAGATGAACGGCGCGACTGTCAGGCTGGAGACCAAGGTCGACCCGAACCTGATCGGGGGGTACACCATCGAACTGGCGGGCTATCGGATGGACGCCAGTGTGGCCAACCAGCTGAAGCGCGTGGAACAGCAGTTTATTGCAAAAAACAGAAGAATCATTTAACGGGTACGGAGGCTGGAGACGGGTTGCCGGCTTTCAGCTTTCCGCCCTGAATTTTCAATTTTAAAAGAAGTATGCCAGAAAACAATAACATAAAACCCAGTGAAGTTTCGGATGTGCTGCTCCGTCAGCTGGAGGGCATCAACACATCGCTGAAATTCGACGAAGTGGGTACCGTGCTGCAGGTAAGCGACGGTGTGGCCCGTATTTACGGTCTGCGTAATGCGGAAGCCAACGAGTTGCTGCAGTTTGAAAACGGTGTCATGGGAGTCGTGATGAATCTGGAGGAGGACAATGTGGGAGCTGTGCTTCTGGGTCCGACTGACCAGATTAAGGAAGGCATGATTGTGAAACGTACCAACCGTATCGCCTCCATCAATGTAGGCGAGGGGATGTTGGGGCGTGTCATCGACCCGTTGGGTGTGCCTCTGGACGGACGCGGCGAAATAGGCGGCGAAACTTGCGAAATGCCGCTGGAACGCAAGGCACCGGGCGTTATCTTCCGTCAGCCGGTGACTGAACCGCTCCAGTCGGGTCTGAAGGCGATTGACGCGATGATTCCTATCGGACGGGGCCAGCGTGAGCTTATCATCGGCGACCGTCAGACCGGTAAGACAGCCATCGCCATTGATACCATCATCAACCAGCGTCATAACTATGAGGCCGGCGATCCGGTATATTGTATCTATGTGGCCGTCGGCCAGAAGGGTTCTACCGTGGCCAGCCTGGTGAACGCATTGCGCGAAAAGGGTGCGATGGACTATACCATCGTGGTGGCCGCCACGGCTTCCGACCCTGCCGCCTTGCAGTATTTCGCTCCGTTTGCGGGTGCGGCCATCGGAGAATATTTCCGTGATACCGGCCGTCATGCCCTGGTAGTCTACGACGACTTGTCGAAACAGGCGGTGGCTTACCGTGAGGTGTCACTGATTCTGCGCCGTCCGTCAGGACGTGAGGCTTATCCGGGCGATATCTTCTATCTGCATTCCCGTTTGCTGGAACGTGCGGCAAAAATCATCACCCAGCAGGAGGTGGCCGAACAGATGAACGACCTGCCCGCCAGCCTGAAAGGAAAGGTGAAGGCTGGAGGCTCGCTGACGGCGCTGCCTATCATCGAGACCCAGGCAGGTGACGTTTCCGCCTATATCCCGACCAACGTGATTTCAATTACCGACGGTCAGATATTCTTGGAGACTGACCTGTTCAACCAGGGTTTCCGTCCTGCCATCAATGTGGGTATCTCCGTGTCCCGTGTGGGCGGAAGCGCGCAGGTGAAGAGTATGAAGAAAGTGGCCGGTACGTTGAAGATTGACCAGGCACAGTATCGCGAGCTGGAGGCATTCGCCAAGTTCAGCAGCGATATGGACCCTGTGACAGCCATGACTATCGACCGCGGACGCAAGAACAACCAGTTGCTGATCCAGCCCCAATACTCGCCGATGCCGGTGGGCGAACAGGTAGCCATCCTGTATTGCGGAACTCGCGGTCTGATGCACGAAGTGCCTCTCGACAAGGTGCGTGCGTTCCAGGATGCTTTCCTCACCACGATGCGCGCCAACCATCAGGCTGACGTGCTCGACGTGTTGGGCAAGGGAAAAATCAACGACGAAGTTACAGCAATCATCGAGAAAGTAGCGGCCGATACAGCCGGACAGTTCAAAGTTAAAGAATAAGCGTCATGGCATCACTGAAAGAAGTAAAAGGAAGAATCAACTCCATCCAAAGCACGCTGAAGATTACCTCGGCGATGAAGATGGTGGCTTCGGCGAAGCTGCACAAGGCGCAGGGCGCAATCGAAAGCATGCTTCCTTACGAACGCAGACTACACCGCATGCTCACCAACTTTCTGGGTGCGGGGCTTACAGTGGAGTCGCCTTTCATCGTGAATCATGATGTGAAGAAGATTGCCATTGTGGTGTTTGCGTCGAACAGCAGCCTTTGCGGGGGGTTCAACGCAAATGTAATCCGCCGTCTGAACGAGTTGGTTGAAAAATACAGCAAGGAGGTGGGCCTTGAGAATCTGCTGATTTATCCTGTAGGCCGCAAGGTGGCCGACGCGGTGAAGAAAATCAAGGGTCTCCAGCCGATGGGCGACTATCAGCACATGAGTGGAAAACCGAACTATAAGGAAGCGGCCGATCTGGCTGTAGAACTTATGGAACGTTTCTTGAACGGGGAGATACAGCGCGTGGAGCTGCTCTACAACCATTTCAAGTCGACTTCTACCCAGGTGTTGACGCACGAGACTTACCTGCCGATTGATTTGTCGGGCGATGCGGACAGCGCAAAGGCGGACGGTTCGGACACGATGGCCATGAATGCCGATTATATCATCGAGCCTTCGGCGGCGAAAATCGTGGAGAAACTGCTTCCTAAAGTGCTCTGCATGAAAATCTACACCGTCCTGCTCGACACGAATGCGGCCGAACATGCGGCACGTACGATGGCTATGCAGATTGCTACCGACAATGCGAACGATTTGATACAGGAACTGACTTTGGTCTACAACAAGAGCCGCCAGCAGGCAATTACCAACGAACTGTTGGATATTGTGGGCGGTTCGATGGCCTGACAGGTCGGCTTCCGGATATGAGAAGAGGCTATGCGGGAGGTTTTTCCTCCTGCATAGCCTCTTTTTACGTGGCTGCTTCCATAAAAATGGCCGTAAAGCTTGCATGGTTCGGAAAGAATCTCTATCTTTGCATCGCTTTTCAGGAAAGGCCTTACGGGGTGTAGCGCAGTCCGGTTAGCGCACCTGCTTTGGGAGCAGGGGGTCGTGGGTTCGAATCCCGCTACCCCGACGGAAGTCGGAAAGGTAAAAATGATTATATAGGTTGTTCGGGGTGTAGCGCAGTCCGGTTAGCGCACCTGCTTTGGGAGCAGGGGGTCGTGGGTTCGAATCCCGCTACCCCGACATGGAAAAGGGACGCAAAACGTTGGAGGCCGAGAGGCTTTCAGCGTTTTTTTGTCTGTGATTTTCGCTGTTTCCCCGTTGTAGGGACGACAATAAAAAATGTCATTCTGTGCACAGCTCCGGATGTGGATCCTTCGCTGTGCCCGGAATGACAGAATGATAGATTCCTGCTGGTTAGGCAACCTCTCCCGTCGGGAGAAGAATCATCAGTGGATTTCTATTACACGGTTGATTTTGGCTTTTTCTTCGGGAGTACGTTTCGGAAGCTCGATGGTCAAAACTCCGTCGGCCATGTTTGCATTGATTTTTTCTTTCTCGACGTCATCCGGAAGAACCAGTCTCTGCTCAAATTTCGAGTATGAGAACTCGCGGCGCAGGTATCTTTTGTTTTCCTTGTCTTCTTCGTTGGTTTCATTTTTCTTTTCCATCGAGATGACCAGTTCGTCGTTCTCACTCAAATGAATGTTGAAGTCGTCCTTGGTCATGCCCGGGGCTGCCACCTCCACTTTGTAGCTCTTGTCGCTTTCGATGACATTGATGGCAGGAGCTGTCGCATTGGTTTTGACCATCCAGTCATTGTCGAAGAAATCATTAAAGATACTCGGTAACCAATTCTGATTGTAATTTTTTCTTGTCGGCATCATAGTTGTAATCTCCTATTTTTAAATTGTTGTTTGTCAAATTGTTTCTGAATCCCTCCGCCTTCCGGTTTCGGAATCCGCCTTAGAAAGGACAAACTCTGTGCCCGTTGACAGATTGTCATGTCTTCGGGCCTCGAATTTCACTTTTGGGCACTTTCTTTAAACAAAATGCTTCCCGATTTAAACTTATGCAAATTTTGTTAGCTGAATCCGCTTCGGGCCTGCTTGTCAAATTGTCGTAAAATGTGACTGGGTGTCAGATGGTTGTTGGTGTTATGTCCGGAAATCTCTATATTTGCGGATACAGTAGCAACATTAAAAAGTAGAAAGGTATGAAAAAGACTATGATTCTGCTGGCCGGAGCCTTTACGGCATTGGTTTCAGCATGTGGCGGATCGGCCCAGAAAGCGTCCGATGCTGCCGATTCGGTGACTGCCACAGTATATATGGGTACGAAGACCATCCGGCTGGACAGTGTAAAGGCTACGTGGATCCGCGACAATGCCCACGACAAGCGGATGCCTGTGAGTCTTTTTGACGGGAAGGCGGTGCAGACGGCCGATTCGTTGGGGCTGGGCGAGGGAATCCCTTCGTCCGTCAGTACGTTCCTGGTAGAGACTGGCGGCAAGCGCATCTTGTTTGATACCGGTATGGGAGCGGCCGACAGCCAGCTTCTGGAGGGGCTGAAGGCGGCAGGAACAACTCCGGAGAAAGTGGACTATCTTTATCTCACCCATTTTCACGGCGACCATATCGGCGGCATGATGAAAGGTGACACGGTGGTCTTTCCGAATGCCCAGGTCTATGCCTCGAAGATGGAATATGACGCATGGATGAAGATGGAGGAGGAGAAAAAGGCACAGGTGGTGAAGACGATGGACGCCTATAAGGACCGTCTGCATCTGTTTGAGTTCGGTGACGTGCTGCCCGGGCAGGTACTGACGCTGAAAGCCGTCGGGCATACACCCGGGCATACGGTCTATCAGGCAGGCAGGTTGCTTGTAATCGGCGATCTGGTGCACGGGGCCGCCCTGCAAATGGCGGACCCTTCCATTTGTGCTTCGTACGACATGGATAAGAATGAAGCCGTGGCTTCCCGCATCCGGATTCTGGATTATGTCAGAAAAGGAGGTTTCACGATGGCCGGGATGCACCTGCCTATGCCGGCGTTCAAATGATTATCGGGACGCTTCTTCTTCGTTGACGTAGCTTGTAGCCCTGTTCAGATAAGCGATGAAGGGTTGTGTGGTGCGGAATGCGTCGAGCGTGCGTTCCAGCAGACGTCCGTCAAGCATGAACTGTCTGCCCGGTTCGTAGAGCAGGCAGTAGGAGCGATACATCAGGTAAGGCGAGAAGGGAGCGTCTTTCGGATATCCGTTGGGCACTCTCTTCAGCATGTCTGAGCGGTCGAGGCTGAAGAGGGGAGCCTGCCGGAGCGTACGCTCGAACTCCCCGTCGTCGTGGCTGATGTCATCGCGTAACACACGGATCACTTTCGGGTCGAACAGATAGTTGCCCGAAGCGAGCATGTTTCCTCCGGGATAGCCCGATTCCTGAGGGCCGACCTGGAAATAGTAGCCTGAGTATCCGGATTTCTTTCCTCCCGGACATACGAAGGCGCCCAGATGGCATTTGTAGGGGCGTTTGTCAGGCGAGAACCGTGTATCCCGGTAGATGCGGTATGTGCAGTCTCTGGCAGTCAGGCCGCTTACGGTAGGGTCGAAGTCGGCGATGCCCGCTATCAGTTTTTCCACGAACGCGTTGAACTGTTCCTGGGCGGCCTGGTAGTCGCTTTTATGGACATGAAACCATTCGCGGTTGTTGTTCCTTTCCAGTTGCAGGAGGAAGTCGATTATTTCTTTCATCATTGGTCTGGTTTTTGTTCTTTGGTCTGCCGGTCCACTATTCCGGTGTGATGTCGTTAGGTGAGGGGAGTTGTTTCCAGCCTTCGCCGAATGTGTCGTAAGCGTCTGTCACGATTACGAATGCACGAGGGTCCACTTGCTTGATCTTCAGCTTTATGCCGGCTACTTCCTTGTAGCTCACCACCAGGAAAAGCATCTCCTTGTCGGCACCCGAATAGAGTCCGCTGCTCTTGATGTAGGTAGCTGTACGGTCGAGGTCTTTCAGGATATACTGGTGGAGCTCGGTCATCTTCCTGTCGCTGATGACGAATATCAGCTTGTCGTTTTTCGATCCGTTGATGACATAGGCGATGACACGCGATATGATGAAGATGGCTATCAGCGAGTAGAACGACAGGTGCCACGATGGCTGTGTCACGTCGTCTGCGCTTCCGATGCCGAACCCTATGACAACCAGCCCGAAGCAGACTACCATGCCGTCGACCAGCAGGATGGCGCTCGAGAAACGTATGTGGCAGTATTTCTGGAGAATCATGCCTACAATGTCACTGCCTCCGGTAGTGGCCTGGTTGCGCACCACGATGCCTGTGCCGATGCCTATCAGCACGGAACCCATGATGCAGGTGAGCATGAGATGGTCGGACAGGTCAAGGCTTCCGCCCAGAAGCAGGGCCGGGTCGAGCGACTGCAGCGCTTCCTCGTCGGGGTAGGCCAGCCTGGAGAGGATGTTCATCAGTAGCGGGGTGGTCAGCGCGGCGGCAATGGTGCGTCCGCCCAGCTTGGCGCCCAACAGGATGACCGACAGAATCAGCAGCGGGATGTCGAACATATAGCCGAACGTACCTACCTGTACGGACGGGAACAGGTTGTGGAGCACGATGCTGGCTCCGTACACGCCTCCCGGCACAATGTTGTAGGGGTTGATGAAAAATACGAAACCGGCGGCCAGTATGGTGCATCCCAGCAGAATACTGGCCCATGAAAGGATAGTCTGTTTCATAAAATTATCTTTATGCAGCAAATATACGAAAAAATGCCGGTCTGCACCGCCTCTGCCGGGAGTTTTTTTACTCCAGGCAGTTGTCGAGGTCGTGTGTGAGCTGTTCCTTGTCGAGATGTTGCCCGATGAAGACCAGCTTGATCATGCGGTCGCCGTATTGCTCGTCCCAGTCTCTCATCAGTCCGGGTTCCTGCTGCATGAGTTTGATGAGGTCTTCTTCGGGAGCCGTGGCATACCACAGTCCGGCCTCTCTGATCTGCTTCTGTGCGCCGGCCTGCTCGAAGAGGAACGACATGTCGCGGTTGTGGCTGAAATAGCAGACACCTTTCGTGCGGATGACGTTTTTCGGCCATTTCGTGGCGATGAAGTGGTCGAACTTGTGGATGTCGAATGCCGGGCGGCGGTAATATACGAAAGTGCCTATGCCGTATTCTTCCACTTCGCCTCCCTCCGCATGATGGTGGTGGTGATGGTGATGTTCTTCTTCATGTCCGTGATGGTGATGTTCCGGCGTTTTGGCTTCTTTCTCTTCTTCTGCGGTAGCCTGGTGTTCGATTCCGCGGATCCATCCGGCCGAAGTGGCCACCTGTTCGAAGTTGAACCGTTTGGTGCCGATAATCCGGTTGAGGTCGACATCGGCATAGTCGCATTCGATGATTTCGGCGGCCGGCTGCAAAGTGCGGACAATCTGGCGGATGCGGGCCAGTTCCTCCGGGCTGACTTCCGAGACTTTGTTGAGCAGGATGATGTTGCAGAATTCAATCTGCTGTATGACCAGATTCTCGATGTCCTCTTCGCCGATATGTCTGCGTGTCAGGTTGCCGCCGCAGGCAAACTCGCTCTGCATGCGCAGTGCGTCGACCACGGTCACGATGCAGTCCAGGCGGCAGATTCCATATTTCGTGTAGGCGCCTCCCAGCCGGGGGATGGAGCAGATGGTCTGGGCGATGGGCTCGGGTTCGCAGATGCCGCTGGCCTCGATGACGATATAGTCGAAGCGGCTCATCTTCATCAGTTCAAAAATCTGTTCGATGAGGTCCGCTTTCAGCGTGCAGCAGATGCATCCGTTCTGCAGTGCCACCAGGCTGTCGTCTTTTTTCCCTACGATGCCGCCTTTCTGAATCAGGTCGGCGTCGATGTTCACTTCGCCGATGTCGTTGACAATGACGGCAAACTTGATGCCCCGTTTGTTGGCGAGGATGTGGTTGACCAATGTCGTTTTGCCGCTTCCCAGATAGCCGGTCAGCAGCAGTACCGGAATTTCTTTTGTGTTCATAATACCTTTATATATATGTAAGAAAAAACGTTTTCTGTTTTCCGCACCGCAAAATTACAGTTTATTTCGTTATGGAGGTTACGGCAGTCTGTTACTTACTGTGAAATATTTTTCCGCCGGCATTTTGTATTCAATCGGTTCAGACATGTCTTCAGAAATGTTACTATTATTACAAATCTGTTAAGAAAGGTCTCATTTTGCTACCGTTTTTTTGATATATATCAATAAATGACACCTTCCTCGTAAAATAGTCGGGATTAAATTTCTATGTTATGCAGCATGTCTTTATATTTGCGTCGGTAAAAAGATAAAGCCCGGGCTAAACTAGATTTAAAAAAAGAAGATTCGTTTTTAGGTAAAAAGTTTTTAGGAACAAGTAAATTTAGGTATTATGAAAAAATTAGGTATGACTTTGGTGGCCGCTTTGGCATTTTCTGTTTCAGTGTTTGCTGAAGGTGTAGAAAACAACGGTGCTTCTGCCTCTTGGGACGGAACAATCAACAAGGCCAAACTGACCAAGTATCTGAATCTGAACAGTGTACAGGACGAGAAAGTGGCGGACATCTGCGATTTCTTCAAGGAAGAGATGACACTTGCCAACCGTTCAAAGACAAACAGAGACAAGAAAGTGCGTAATGCCGTCTATGCCAATCTGAAACTGATGAAGCAGACACTTGACGCCAAGCAGTATTCAAGCTATGTGCGTCTGATGGCAATGACATTGAACAACAAGGGCATCAAGCTGGAAGAAAGCAAATAATCACCTGTAAGATTATATTGAAAGGAAGAAAGCGTATCGCGTGTTCCGCCTGTGCGGGACGTCTGCGGTACGCTTTTCTTGTTTTTTTCAGGCCTGCCTGTCATTTCTTCTTCAGCAGGTCTTCCAGCCGGAGAAGCTCGTCGCGGTACTGGGCCGCTTCGATGAATTCAAGTTTTCTGGCGGCTTCCTGCATCAGCTTGCGCGTGCGGCCGATGCTCTTCTCAAGCTGCTCTTTCGACATGTATTCCACGACCGGGTCGGCGGCGGCATAGAGGGTCGGCATGTCGGTATAGGCCTTCGGCTCTTTCCTTTCCTGTTCCGTCGGCTTTGCGTTGATTTCCAGCAGCGCGTTCTCGCGCGAGCGGACAATCTGTTTGGGAGTGATGCCGTGCGCTTCGTTATAGGCCAGCTGCTTTTCCCGGCGGCGGTTCGTCTCGTCGATGGTCTGCTGCATACTCTCGGTGATATGGTCGGCATACATGATGACTTTCCCGTTGATGTTGCGTGCGGCCCGTCCGGCCGTCTGGGTCAGCGAGCGGTGGGAGCGCAGGAACCCTTCCTTGTCCGCGTCGAGGATGGCCACCAGCGACACTTCCGGCAGGTCAAGTCCCTCGCGGAGCAGGTTCACGCCTATCAGCACGTCATAGATTCCCTGGCGCAGGTCGTCCATAATCTGGACCCGCTCGAAGGTTTCCACGTCGCTGTGTATGTAGGTGCAGCGCACGCCGTTGTTGAGCAGGTATTCCGTCAGCTCTTCAGCCATCCGCTTGGTCAGTGTGGTGACCAGAACACGTTCGTGTATCTCCACCCGCTGCTCGATTTCTTCCATCAGGTCATCAATCTGGTTGAGACTGGGGCGCACTTCAATCACCGGGTCCAGCAGTCCGGTAGGCCGGATAACCTGCTCCACCACGATGCCCTCGCTCTGTCTGAGCTCGTAGTCGGCCGGGGTGGCGCTCACATAGATTACCTGTCTGGCCATGGCCTGAAACTCTTCGAACGTGAGCGGCCGGTTGTCGAGGGCGGCCGGCAGGCGGAACCCATATTCCACCAGATTGATTTTGCGTGCGCGGTCGCCTCCGTACATGGCGCGTATCTGGGGGACACTGACGTGACTTTCGTCGATGACAATCAGGAAATCCTCCGGGAAGAAGTCGAGCAGGCAGTAGGGGCGGGTGCCGGGCTGGCGTCCGTCGAAATAGCGCGAATAGTTTTCGATGCCCGAGCAGTGTCCCAGTTCGCGCAGCATCTCCATGTCATACGTCACCCGTTCATACAGGCGTTTGGCTTCCAGCGGCTTGCCGATTTCCTCGAAATGCCTGACCTGTGCGGTGAGGTCGTCTTCAATCTGGCGGATGGCGCGCAGCGTGCTTTCCTTGGTGGTCATGAAGAGGTTGGCCGGATAAATCTTGTATTCGTCGAATGTGCCGGCCCGATGTCCCGACACGGGGTCAATCTCTTCTATCCCGTCAATCTCGTCGTCCCAGAACATGACTCTCAGGATATAGTCCGTGTAGGCCAGGAAGATGTCCACCGTGTCGCCTTTCACCCGGAAATTCCCCCGGTTCAGCTCGATGTCGTTGCGCAGGTAGAGGCTGTCCACCAGCCGGCGGAGGAACACGTTGCGGTCTGTCTTTTTTCCTTTCTTTATGTCAATCACGTTGTTGTAGAAGTCGGCGGGATTCCCCATGCCGTAGATGCACGATACGGACGAAACCACGATGATGTCTTTCCGTCCGGACAGCAGGGCGGAAGTCGCCGCCAGACGCAGCTTGTCAATCTCGTCGT
Organism: uncultured Bacteroides sp.; assembly: GCA_949289295.1. Lineage (GTDB taxonomy): Bacteria > Bacteroidota > Bacteroidia > Bacteroidales > Bacteroidaceae > Phocaeicola. The sequence continues at coordinate 81,017 of CASENM010000020.1, read as the reverse complement.
TGATGGCCAGGTCTTTCTCGATGTAGGTGTCGGTCGACGGGATGTATGCTTCCGGCTGGTAATAGTCGTAGTATGACACATAGTATTCCACCGAGTTGTGAGGGAAAAACCGCTTGAACTCGCCGTAGAGCTGGGCGGCCAGCGTCTTGTTGTGGCTCAGCACGAGTGTGGGCTTGTTGGTGTTTTTGATGACGTTGGCGATGGTGAAAGTCTTTCCCGACCCGGTCACCCCCAGCAGTGTCTGGGCAGGCACATGGTTCAGCACACCTTCCGTGAGCTGGGCGATGGCCTCCGGCTGGTCGCCTGTGGGCTGGTAGTCAGAAATCAGTTCAAAATTCATAATGTTGTGTTTGGGTTGGATATGGCCCTAAAATTAGGCATAATTTCGTTTGGAGGCTGCCCTGATGCGGAAAAATAATTAAAAAAACATCCATCAGTTGTATTATTCGGCGGAAAAGCGTACTTTTGCACGACTATCACAACTATGCAGACTGATATGAGGAAATATATGATGATGGCTCTGGTTTCCGCCGGCTTGCTGACTTCCTGCGGACAGTATAACGCCATTCTGAAGAGTACCGATTACGAATACAAGTATGAGGCAGCCAAGAGTTATTTTGCACAGGGGCAGAATTCGCGTGCCGCCACCCTTCTGGAAGAACTGATTCCCATCTTGAAAGGTACTGTCAACGGAGAAGAGTCGCTCTACATGCTGGCCATGACTTATTACAATCAGGGTGACTACGTGACTTCCTCCCAATATTTCAACACCTATTATACGACCTATCCGCGCGGCACCTATACCGAGCTGGCACGCTTCTTCAGCGGAAAGGCGCTTTATCTGGATACTCCCGAACCCAGGCTCGACCAGACCAGCACCTACAAGGCCATCAACGAGCTGCAGATGTTCATGGAATACTTTCCGGCCAGCTCGCGCAAGCTTCAGGCACAGGAAATGATTTTCGAGCTTCAGGACAAGCTGGTGATGAAAGAGTTCCTTTCGGCCAAGCTTTATTATGATTTGGGTTCCTACTCCGGCAACGCCTCCTACAGCAGCACGGGCAACAACTATCTGGCCGCCATCATCACGGCACAGAACGTGCTGAACGACTATCCGTACACCAAGATGCGCGAGGAACTGATGATCCTGATTCTCCGCGCGCGTTACCACATGGCCAGGGAAAGTGTGCTGGAGAAGAAGGAAGACCGTATGCGCGAGACTATCGACGAATATTATGCGTTCATCAATGAATTTCCACAGAGCAAATACATGAAGGAAGTGGAAAGCATCCATGAGGATGCCAGCAAATACGTGTCTCCGGAAGAAAACAGCATGGACGAAGAATAAAAAAACTATATATTAACAGGATAAAATTATGGATTACAAAAAGACAAATGCTCCTACGAACACGGTGACCCGTGATTTGATGGAACTGTGTGAAGATACGGGCAACATTTATGAAACAGTGGCCGTTATCGGCAAACGTGCCAATCAGATTGGGGCCGAGATGAAGGGCGACCTTTCGAAGAAACTGCAGGAGTTCGCCTCTTACAGCGACAACCTGGAAGAGGTGTTCGAGAACAGGGAGCAGATTGAAATCTCACGCTACTACGAAAAGCTGCCGAAACCGACTTTGATTGCCACTCAGGAGTATATCGAAGGAAAGGTTTATTTCAGAAATCCCGCCAAGGAGAAGGAGAAACTTCAGTAACAGGTATGATACAGAGAATACAGACTGTCTACTTGTTGGTTGTAGCCGTCCTGATGATTGTGACGGTGGCTCTGCCGGTGGGGGTCTTCTTCGATGGTTCCGGCATGTGGGAAATGACCAACTTCCATTATACGATGCCCGACGGCACATGGGACTACAGGCCGTGTGTGCTGGGCATATTGCTCGTGGCGGCGGCTGTCATTGCGGCGGCTACCATCTTCCTTTACCGGAAGCGCAGGCTGCAGATCCGTCTGACGACGCTTTCCACGCTGTTGCTGGCGGTCTATTATCTGGCTGCGGTTTATTTCATCATCTTTGCCGAGGGACAGGACGACAGCGGTTTCACTCCTTCGTGGGCATTCTGCCTGCCGCTGGTGTCAATCATTCTGAACTGGATGGCCATCCGCGGTATCCAGAAAGATGATATGCTTGTGAAGTCGTACGACAGAATCCGTTGAGAGAACATGATAAGGAAGACGCTTCGGCGTTTTGACAGAAACGTTTCGGCGTTCCGGTCAAAACGCCGAAGCGTTTCTGTTTCTGCTCATTTCATCATGCGCTTGCTCTTGGCGCTGATGCGCTCGATGTCGAGCCGTATGATTTCGGTCCGTGCGAACGACCTGTTGGCATATTCTATTCCGCGCATCTTGTCGTCGGGACAATATTTGCTCAGCAGCAGCGAGAGGGCGGACATGCGTTCCGCTTCATGCAGACTGCGGTGGGCCGTACATTCCAGCACCACGCTTTCATAGGCGGCGGTGAACTGTTCGGGCAATACCTTGGTCCGGCCTACCACGCAGAACGACACGTGCGGACATGCGTCGATGCAGCGCAGTTTCCTTCCGTCGGGGGCGCAGTGCAGATAAATGGAGTTCCCCCGGTCCCATACGTAGCTGACGGGGATTCCGTAGGCACCCTCTCCGTTTTCCGTTCTCATGGACATTATTCCATATTCCCCGTCTCTGATGATTTCCATGGCGCGCCCCTCTTCCAGCAGTCGGTCCTGGCGGCGCACTTGTGTGTTGTCAAATTCCATATTTTTCCGTTTTTGCAGTTATCGGTTGGCAATTTCGTAGATTTCCCGTGTGGCCCGGCTGTCGAGCGGAAGATAGTTTCCTACCCGTTCTCCTTTGTTCTCATGCAGTTTCTTCACCAGCAGGCCGATGTCCGGATGCTCGATGCCCAGTTCCCTGAACGAGGTCGGCATGCCGATTTCGCGGAAGAACGCCTTCATCCTTTCCACTCCTTCCAGTGCCATGGCCTTCTTGTCGTCCGATTCAGGCACATCCCAGACACGGCAGGCAAACTGTGCCGCTTTTTTTGCGTGGTGTCCGGCCATGTAAGTCAGCCAGGCCGGAAAAATCACGGCCAGTCCCGCTCCGTGCGTCACGTTGTAGACCGCACTGATTTCGTGTTCCATGAAATGCGAGGCCCAGTCTTCTTCGCATCCCACTCCGCACGTGCCGTTGTGTGCGATGGTGCCCGCCCACATGAGGTTGGCGCGTGCGCCGTAGTCGTGCGGATGCCTCATCACCTTGCGCGCTTCCGCAATGATGGCTTTCAGCGTCCCCTCACACATCCGGTCGGGCACTTCCACCTCCTCCGTGTTCGTGAAATAGCGTTCCATGATATGAGCCATCATGTCCGTGACGCCGCAGGCCGTCTGCCAGGCCGGGAGGGTGAATGTCAGTTCAGGGTTCATGATGGCAAAAGCGGGCCGCAGCACTTCCGGCGTGCGCAGGCTCAGCTTCCGGAGCCCGTCGGTCTTGGTGATGACCGAATTGCCCGACCCTTCGCTTCCTGCCGCCGGGATGGTGAGCACCACTCCCAGCCGCACCGCTTTCTGCGGCGTGGCCTTTCCCGAATAGAAATCCCAGAAATCTCCTTCGTAGGGTATTCCGCAGGCGATGGCTTTGGCCGTGTCGATGACCGAGCCTCCCCCCACGGGGAGCAGAAAGTCAATCTGTTCGCGCCGTCCCAGGCCGATGCCTTCATACACTTTCGGGTCAGTCGGGTTCGGCTGGATGCCTCCCAGCTCGACGTGTGCGATGTGTGCCCCGTCGAGTATCCGTTTGATTTTGTCCAGCAGTCCGCTTCGCACGACGGAGCCTCCTCCGTACACGATCAGCACCTTGGTGCCGTGGTATTTGGCAATCATTTCAGCCGTCCTTTTTTCCGTGTCCTTTCCGAAAACGAATTCGGTAGGGCTATAAAAGATAAAGTTGTTCATACGTTTATAGAATCTGTGTGTGGGCAAAAGTACGGAAATTCTCCGGAAAAACTTCTGGATTTCATCAGATTTCTGCCTCCTCCCTTATCACGGCTCTCGATTTGCGGACATTCATGCCTGTGTGCGGGAGTTCCGGCCGGTGCCGGATGAATTTGGGGCACATCGCTTCATTGTTATGGAAAACATTGCGCGGATTTTCGGGAAAAGTATTAATTTAGGCACAAAAATCCGAGGACACGAATTTTATCTGTTGTTGATTTATGAGAAAACTATTGCTGTTTATATGTATGTCGTTGGCTCTGACGGGGTATGCACAGGATACGGAGAGACCGTTGCCTACGGCCAGCCAGCTGGAATGGCAGAATGCCGAGCTGGGAGTGGTGTTCCATTATGACCTCCATGTCTTCGACGGGCAGGTGTATGGACAAGGGAACAACCGCATCAACCCCGTGGAGGACTATAATATCTTTGCTCCGGCCCGTCTGGACACGGACCAGTGGATTGAGGCGGCACAGGCGGCCGGCGCCAAGTTTGCCATCCTCACGGCCACGCACGAAACGGGATTCGCGCTCTGGCAGAGCGATGTGAATCCGTATTGCCTGAAAGCGGTGAGATGGAGGGACGGAAAGGGAGATGTGGTGGGCGATTTTGTACGGTCATGCCGCAAGTACGGACTGAAACCGGGAATCTATATCGGCATAAGATGGAACTCGCTGTTGGGTATCCATAATTTCAGGGCCGAAGGGGAAGGGGAGTTTGCCCGGAACCGGCAGGCATGGTACAAGCGTCTCTGTGAAAAGATGGTGACAGAAATATGTACACGTTATGGCGACCTTTTCATGATCTGGTTCGACGGCGGGGCGGACGACCCCAAAGGGCTGGGGCCGGACGTGGAGCCTATCGTGAACAAATATCAGCCGGACTGTCTGTTCTATCATAACGTGAACCGTGCCGACCTCCGCTGGGGAGGCTCTGAAAGCGGAACGGTAGGCTACCCCTGCTGGTCCACTTTCCCTTATCCCTACAGCCACAGCAACGCGACCGACGGGGTGGACGACCATAACCGTCTGCTGGCCCACGGGGACCCGGAGGGAAAATTCTGGGTGCCGGCCATGGCAGACACCCCCCTGAGAGGATACAACGGCCGTCATGAATGGTTCTGGGAACCGGGTGACGACGGGCGTGCGGTCTATCCGCTCGAAAACCTGATGGACATGTACGAAAAGTCGGTGGGCCGGAACGCGACCCTGATTGTGGGACTCACCCCAAACCCCGACGGACTGATTCCGGAAGGCGATGTGGCCCGTCTCCATGAATGGGGAGCAGAGATCAGACGCCGCTTCGGCCGTCCGCTGGCACGGATTTCCGGAGAAGAGAGAAACGAGCTTGTCTTGTCGTTCAAGACGCCGCAAGAGGCGAATTATTGCCAGATACAGGAAGACATCCGTAAAGGCGAGCGTATCCGGGCTTACCGGGTGGAAGCCTTGCAGGACGGGAAGTGGGTCACGGTGGCAAAGGGAAGTGCCGTCGGCCACAAGCGCATCGAGGCGTTCCCGACCGTAAGCTCACAGGCCTTCCGTCTGATTGTGGACGAATGTACGGCCGCGCCTTTCATCAAAGATTTCAGCATCTATCACGTAACCCAATAAACCGATTGTCATGAACAAATATTTAGTAGCTACCTTGGGACTTGTCCCCCTGCCGGCCCTTACGGACGTATATGCGGCCGCCCCCAAAGAGGACACCCGCCCGAACATCATCTTCTTTCTGGTGGACGATATGGGATGGCAGGACACTTCGCTGCCTTTCTGGACACAGAAGACCTTCTATAACGAACGTTATGAAACCCCCAATATGGAGCGGCTGGCCGCCCGGGGAATGATGTTCACGCAAGCGTACGCGTCGAGCATCAGTTCACCCACCCGATGCAGTCTGCTCACCGGCGCCAACGCCGCCCGACACCGGGTGACGAACTGGACGCTGGAAAAAGACAAGACTACGGACGCACCGAGCGAGACCTTGCTGCTGCCTGACTGGAACTATAACGGAATAGCCCAAGTGGAAGGAACACGGAATACGTTCGTGGCCACATCGTTTGTGCAGCTGCTGAAAAACAGCGGCTATCACACCATCCATTGCGGCAAGGCCCATTGGGGAGCCATTGACACCCCGGGAGAAAATCCCTGCCATTTCGGCTTCGAGACCAATATAGCCGGCCATGCGGCCGGAGGACTCGCCACTTATCTGAGCGAGCAGAACTACGGACATGACGAAAACGGGAAACCCACCTCGCTCATGTCGGTGCCCGGACTTGAGAAATATTGGCAGACAGGCACATTCATTACGGAAGCCTTGACACAAGAGGCACTGAAGGCCCTCGACAAGGCCAAGGAATACAACCAGCCCTTCTATCTCTACATGTCGCATTACGCCATCCATATTCCGATTGACAAAGACATCCGTTTCTTCGACAAATACAAGAAGAAGGGATTGTCGGACAAGGAAGCGGCATACGCCTCGCTCATTGAAGGAATGGACAAAAGTCTGGGCGACATCATGGACTGGCTGGAGAAGAACGGCGAGGCCGACAATACCGTCATCCTCTTCATGGGCGACAACGGAGGGTATGCCACCGGAGCCGGATGGCGCGACGAGCCTCTTTATACACAGAATTATCCGCTCACATGCGGAAAAGGCTCGGCCTACGAAGGCGGCGTGAGGGAACCGATGATTGTCAGTTGGCCGGGTGTCACACAGGAAGGCTCGCGGTGCGACCGGTATGTGATTGCGGAGGATTATTTCCCTTCCATTCTTGAAATGGCAGGCATTACGGACTGGAATGTGCCGCAGACGGTGGACGGCAGGAGCTTTGTCCCCTTGTTGAAGCAGACCGGGGACCCCTCGGAGGGAAGAAGCCTGTACTGGAACTGTCCGAATCTGTGGGGCGAGACCGGACCGGGTATCGGAGCCACCTGCGCCATCCGGCAAGGCAAATGGAAACTGATCTATTTCTACGAGACAGGACGCAAGGAGCTGTATGACATAGAAGCGGACATCAGCGAGAAGCACAACCTTGCGGAGCGGAATCCGGAAGTCGTGAGACGCCTCTCCGCCGATCTCGGCAATTTCCTCCGCAATTCGGGAGGCCAGCGTCCCTCGTTCAGGCAGACAGGCAAGCCGTGTCCGTGGCCGGATGAAATCTGAAACGTCGCGCTACATTCTGCCATGACTTGCACGGAATACTGATTTTTATTATTTTTGCAGCTCGAAAAAATAAAAAAACAGTATTAATGAAATCGGACATAGAAATTGCACGCAGCATCGAGCTTGTGAAAATCAAGCAGATAGCACGGGAATACGGAATCCCCACAGAAGAAATTTCCAATTATGGACGTTATATCGCCAAAGTGCCTGAAACTTTGATTGACGAGGAGAGGGTGAAACAGAGCAACCTGATTCTGGTGACAGCCATCACTCCGACAAAGGCCGGCATCGGAAAGACAACCGTTTCCATCGGTCTGGCACTGGGGCTGAACAAGATAGGGAAGAAAGCCATCTGCGCGTTGCGCGAACCCTCGCTGGGCCCTTGCTTCGGCATGAAGGGCGGGGCGGCAGGAGGAGGCTATGCGCAGGTGCTTCCGATGGATAAAATCAACCTTCACTTTACGGGTGATTTCCATGCCGTCACTTCGGCGCACAATATGATTGCAGCTCTGCTGGACAACTATATGTACCAGAACAAGGACAACGGGTTTGCTCTGAAAGAGGTGCTCTGGAACCGGGTGCTCGACGTGAACGACCGCGGCCTGCGCTATATCGTCACGGGATTGGGAGGAAAGACGAACGGCATTACCCGCGAGTCAAGCTTCGACATCACTCCCGCTTCTGAGATTATGGCTATTCTCTGTCTTGCTGTGGACGAAGATGATTTGCGCCGCCGTATCGAAAACATCCTGCTCGGATTTACGGTCGACAACAAGCCGTTTACCGTGAAGGACCTCGGTGTGGCCGGAGCGATTGCCGTGTTGCTGAAAGATGCCGTTTCTCCCAATATGGTGCAGACCACGGAGCATACGCCGGCATTCGTGCACGGCGGTCCGTTTGCCAATATCGCCCACGGGTGCAACTCCATCCTTGCCACCAAGCTGGCCATGACGTTCGGCGACTATGCCGTGACGGAAGCCGGATTCGGCGCAGATCTGGGCGCGGAGAAATTCTATAACATCAAGTGCCGCAAGGCGGGCCTCCAGCCGAAACTGACCGTGATAGTCGCTACCGCGCAGGGACTGAAGATGCACGGCGGTGTGGAGCTGGACAAAATCAAGGAGCCTAATCTGGAAGGACTGAAAGAGGGCGTGAAGAATCTCGACAAACATATCGACAATCTGCATTCGTTCGGACAGACCGTCGTGGTGGCATTCAACCGCTATGCCAACGACACCGACGAAGAAGTGGATTTTGTCCGCCGTCACTGCGAGGAGATGGGCATCGGTTTTGCTGTCAACAATGCCTTTATGGAAGGAGGGGACGGCGCGGTGGAACTGGCCAATCTGGTGGTCGATACCATCGGACGGAATCCCTCGAAGCCGCTCGTCTACACTTACGAGGAAGGCGACTCGGTGGAAGAGAAAGTGGAGAAGGTGGCCGGAAAGCTGTATGGAGCCCGGCAAGTGCTTTTCTCGCCGGCTGCCCAGAAAAAGCTCCGCATGATTAAAGAGCTGGGATATACTCATTTCCCCATCTGTATAGCCAAGACGCAGTATTCTTTCTCGACCGACCCCAAACTTTACGGAGTGGCGGAAGGTTTCAACTTCGGCGTACGCGACATCGTAATCAACGCCGGGGCGGAGATGCTGGTCATTGTGGCCGGAGAAATCATGCGTATGCCGGGTCTTCCGAAAGAACCGCAAGCCTTGCATATTGACATTGTGAACGGTGAGATAGAAGGTCTTTCCTGATGCCTTGACGGCGGGGGCGGACCGTTTCCGTTCCCCGGCCGGCATCCGGACGTTTTTTTGATAGAATGGAATTTGAGAGAGTATTACACTGATGAAACCGCAATTTATTCTAGCCTCGTTGTTTCCTGACAACGGCAAATCGCTGGTAGTGTGGGGGCTTATGCGCGCGCTTGCCCGGAAAGGATTGCATGTGCAGACGTATGAATGTGGTCCGGACTTGTCGGATACGGTATGTCATACGGTGGCCACCGGCAATGCCGCCGTCAATCTTGATACATGGTATTCTTCGCGCACACATGTGCAGAATCTCTATAACACGTACGGTGAGGGTGCCGACGTGTGTGTGACGGACAGTGTGGGGGGCGTGTTCGACGGTTACCGGAAATGGCTGGGCGGTTGCGCGGAAATGGCACAGGTCTTGTCTGTGCCTGTGGTGCTGGTGGTGAATGCCCGTTCGGTCACTTATTCGCTGGCTCCCATGCTGTATGGCTTCAGGCAATTCCGTCAGGGCGTGAAGATTGCAGGTGTGATTTTCTATCAGGTATATTCTCCTTCGCAGTACAGCTTCTTGCGTGAGGTGTGTGCGGACTCCGGTGTGGAGAGTCTGGGTTATCTGCCTTATTCCGACAAGCTGCGGATGCCGTCACGTTATGTGGCCTGGACTTCGGCGGTGAAGGCGGAGACGGACGGACAGATTCAGCAGGCGGCTGAACTGATGGAGAAGACTGTCGATTTCGACAAGCTCCTGAATCTGACCACACGGATATTCCCCTGCGCATATAGTCTGCCTTACATCTCTGAGGCGGAATCGCAGATTCAGATGCAGACTTTCCGCAAGAAAATACGTATCGCCGTGGCTTCCGACCCGGCTTTTCATTTCTTTTACCGGCAGAATCTTGATTTCCTGGCTGAGCGTGGAGAACTGACTTTCTTCAGTCCTGTCTACGGCAACGACCTGCCTTCCGCCGACTTGATTTATCTGCCGGGTGGATATCCCGAACTGTTTGCCCGTCAGCTGCACCGCTGGAAACGCCAGCTGCAGCAGTTGCGCGAGTTTGCTGAGGCGGGAGGCCATGTGTGGGCTGAGGGAGGCGGAATCGCCCTGCTGGCACAGACGGTTACAGCGCGGCAGGGGGGCACCCCCTATGAAATGTCCGGACTGCTGCCCATTGACCTGACGGTAAAAGACACCCGCCTTTATTCCGGATATCGCAAGGTGGAGTTTCCGGCACACACACTGAAAGGATATGAGCACCGTTATTTTGATGTTTCTTTCCGGGAGGGACACAGTCTTCCGCTTGTCACCCTGACAAATCTGAAGGGAGTGAAGACTCCGGCTTCTTTCATATGCCGTTATAAGAACGTGATGGCTGTCACCGCACATTGTTATTGGGAGCATCTGGATCTGTTCGGTTGCTGGAAGCCCTGAAAAAAGAGTTTCTGGGTCAGAGCAGTTTGTGGACCGCAAAGTATTTCCATAAGGGAGCGGCCATGAGCGACTGTTTGATTTGGTTGTCCAGCAGCAGTGTGCGCACCTCTTCCGCATCCAGCAGTTCGATGCTGATATCCTCCGTTTCTTCCAGATGTTGGGTGGAGACCGGTTCCACATCGGTAGCCAGAAAGCAATGGCACATGTTGGTCATTGTGCTGGTGTTGGCCGAAATGTCCATCCAGGGAATCCATTGTCCGTTCCCGAATCCGGTTTCTTCATACAGTTCCCTCCGGATTGCTTCCAGCGGAGCTTCTCCAGGTTCGCATACACCCGCGCAGATTTCGTAGCACGTCAGTTGAAGCCCGTGCCTGTATTGTCTTTCCATCAGAAACTTCCCGTCCTTGGTGACGGCGATGACATTCACCCAGTCGGGATATTCCAGTACATAATATTCTTTGTTTTCCGCCCCGTTCGGCAGCCGTACATGGTCTTTGCGTGCAGTCAGCCACGGTCTCCGGATGAGATATTCGCTTTCCAGGATACTCCATTTCCGGTCCTGATTGTTCTTCTTCAGCATAGAAAGTGGGATTTTTTGTTTTAAAAATAAGGAATTGTCTGTTCTGCCGTATTTTTTTAGGGATAAAAATTGTTTATTTCTAAAATATAGTCTACATTTGCATCACCAAAAAATGCGGCAGTAGCTCAGTTGGTAGAGCATCAGCTTCCCAAGCTGAGGGTCGCGGGTTCGAGTCCCGTTTGCCGCTCCACGGAAAGGAGGGATTCCAGCGACGGTTTCCCTCCTTTTTTATGTCGTCAGGAGTCGGACGTGTCCGCCGCGGAAAGACTTTCCGTGCGACCGGAATGCATGTCCTTCTGCGGCGGGAGAGACAGTCAGTCGATGAAACGCCTGGTGAGTCCGCCGAACTCCTCAATGCGGCGGTCACGGAGGAACGGCCACCACCGGCGTACGTTCTCGCTGCGTTCCATATCGATTTCCACCACCAGATTTTCTTCTTTCAGGTTGCTTGCCTGAGCGATGATTTCTCCCTGTGGACCGGCCACAAAACTGTTTCCCCAGAACTGGATGCCGTGGGTCATACCCGACGGGTCCGGTTCAAGCCCCACACGGTTCACGGCGATGACAGGCAGCCCGTTGGCCACGGCATGTCCTCTCTGTACGGTAACCCATGCTCCAAGCTGGCGCATCTTCTCGTCCTGCGTGTCGCTGCTTTCCCATCCGATGGCCGTAGGATAAATCAGCAGTTCCGCACCTTTCAGGGCCATCAGTCTCGCCCCTTCCGGATACCACTGGTCCCAGCACACCTGTACGCCCAGCTTGCCGACAGATGTCTCGATCGGTTCGAATCCCAGGTCGCCCGGAGTGAAATAGAATTTTTCATAATAGGCGGGGTCATCGGGGATGTGCATCTTGCGGTATTTCCCCGCGATGCTTCCGTCGGCCTCGAAGACTACCGCCGTATTGTGGTACAGTCCCGGCGCGCGCCGTTCGAAAAGCGAGGTGACCAGCACGATGTGGTAGGCTGCGGCTATCTCACTGTAGAATCCGGTTGACGGTCCGGGGATAGGTTCGGCCAGGTCGAACATGGCAGTGTCTTCGGTCTGGCAGAAATAGGGCGTGTTATGAAGTTCCTGCAGCACCACCAGCTGTGCGCCTGCCTGCGCCACGGCCGCGATGTTGCGGTGCAGTTTCTCAAGGTTCAGTTTGATATTGTCGGTACATGACTGCTGGATGATACCGGCACGGACAGTTCTTTTCATGTTTGTTTATGTGTTTAAAGTGATTTGACGGATTCTGGATATTGCATGGTGACACAGTGCAGCGAGCCATGCTGGCGGATGAGCGCACGGCAGTCGATTCCTATAATCTCTCGTCCCGGGAAAGCTTCGGCCAGCACCTCGGCGGCGCGTGCGTCGTTTTCAGGTTGTGCGTAGGTAGGATAGAGCACTGCCTCGTTCATGATGAGGAAGTTGGCGTATGTGGCCGGAAGCCGTTGCCCCTCTTCGTCGTGGACAGCCTGGGGCAGGGGGAGGGGCAACAGGCGGTAGGGGTCTCCCTCGAGGGTTCGGAAGCTCTTCAGCTGGTTCTCCATCGAGAGCAGGGCACCGTAATGTTCGTCGCGGCTGTCAGTGCATTGCACATAGACAATGGTGTGGTCGGGACAGAGGCGTGCCAGCGTGTCCACATGGCTGTCTGTATCGTCGCCGGCCAGATAGCCGTAGTCCAGCCAGAGCACCTGACGGAGGTTGAACCGTTCCGTGAGATATTGTTCGATTTCCGCCCGCGAGAGCGTGTCGTTCCGGTTGGGGGCCAGCAGGCAGGTGGAGGTGGTGAGGAGCGTCCCTTCACCGTCGCTTTCAACCGAGCCGCCTTCGAGCACGAAATTGCGGCAGTTGATGTAGTCGCCGTTCAGCACACCGGCCTTCGCCAGATGTGAATTGATGAGGTTGTCCTTGTCTGCGGCGAATTTCATTCCCCATCCGTTGAAGCAGAAGTCAAGCAGGTACGGGTCAGAATGCCGCTCGATGAGCGTGATGAAGCCGTGGTCGCGTGCCCACGTATCGTTGGTGGGGCACTGCACGAAGCAAATCTGGCTGCGGTAGGGAACATCCTCGAGTGCGGCCGGAAATTCAGGGGCCACGAGCAGCAGCGGCTGGCGAGCGGCTATTTCGCGTGCCAGATTCAAGAAACATTCCTCCACTTCGCCGAGCATGTATGCCCAGTCAGTCCCGGCGTGCGGCCAGGTGAGCTGTATGTAGCTTTGGGGGTGCCATTCGGCAGGTAAGAAATACGTTTTTTCCATAAAGTTATCTGTGTTTTCTGTTTTATTTCTGTTTCCGGTTCTCCTCTGCGGCAGGTACGGCCTTGTCTTGCGTGATATATTTCTGTTCGTCCTCCCGCTTCTTCCGGCTGGTCCGGTTTCTGCGTCGGAGCAGGAACCAGTCGAACAGTTCCCTCCATTCCGAGAAGTCTTTTTTGTATATCAGGCCGATTCCCTGTGTGGTGAGCGTCGATTTTGTGAAATACCGGTCGTTGGTCTGGTTGTATCCTCTCAGGCGGAATTCTCCGTTGGGCGTAAGCAGCCAGATAGCCTCGAAGTCGCCCACAAAGTTGGAGTTCTGCAGCGTGTTTTCCCGATAGCCGAAGTTGCCGTTGATGATGAGCCGGTTGTTGAGCAGCCGTCCCGACAGGATCGCCTCCGCCTCCACATTGCTCCATCCCCTTTCCCCGGTTGTCAGGTTGGTGCCCACGTTCCAGTTCTGGTTGTTGATGACTTGCGAGAGTATGTTGTTGAGCTGTCCGGAAAGTGTGCTGAAGGCCAGCGAGCTGGTGGCGTCGGTCTGGGTTCCGTTGTTGGCGATGTCGTAGGTGTAGAATTTGCCCACGGTCAGCAGGTAGATGATTTGCGTGTTCATCTGCTCTTCCGTGCTTGTGAGGCTGCGCACGAGTTCCTGGTCTTCGTCGCTTACGGTAGGCAGTTCCAGGTCGAACTTCAGGTGGGGTGAAGTCAGCGGGCCGGTCAAGTTCAGCAGACAGTTGACGCGGACATTCCCCCGTGAAGACGACGCGTCGGCAATCAGGTCGTTGAGCGAAGCCGAGTTGACCGTGTAGACGGCCTGCACGTTCAGGTTGGCATTGCGCGGGTTTCCGCTGAACGTCACCGTACCTCCGGACTGCAGGATGAAGTCTTTCCGGATTACGTTCTGGAGGCTCATCTTGTAGATTCCGTCGAGGATATTGTAAGTGCCGAACATCTGGAAGTCTCCCTTGTTGTAGAAGTTGATGCGGAGATTGCCCGTGCCGTGTGCCGAGATGTTGTCGCCCGCCGCAGGGTCCATGATGATTTTCATCTGGGCGTGCTCGGTCGGTTCGATCTGCAGGTTGATGTGCATGTCGGCCAGTCCGGTGTCTTCGTTCTTTTTTTCCCGTACGTTCAGGTAGTGGTAGACCTCGGTGTCGGCCGCAGTGTCCTGCCGTCGGGGGGTGCGGTCGACAAACGTGATGAATCCGCTGCTCGTCGCTTCTTCTGCGGCCCCCAGCACGTATGAGAAATTGGTGTTCCGGTCGGCGCGCACAATCCCGTCGACAAACAGTTGTCCGTCTCCTCCATGCAGGCGCACGTCGCCCGATGCGTAGATTTGTCCGTAGAACGGGAATTCAGGAGTCGACGAGGCCGTGTTGTAGACTTTCATCTCGTCGGTATGGAAGTTGAACTGGTAGAGCAGGTTCTTCAGCTTCTGGTGGCGCAGGCTTCCGTCCGCATGGCCGGTGTTTCCTTCCGAGTCGGTCAGGCGCACGTGGTCGAAGCTGAACAGTCCGGGCGTGATGGACACCGAGTCGGCTTCCGCCTCGAAATAGGCGTTGAGTATGTTCACTTTCATGCCCATGCGCGCATTGACTTCCCCCTCCAGGTCGAGCTGCGCGAAGGGGCCGAAAAGCCTGACATAGCCGTACGCCTCTCCGTTCACTCCGCTGAATATATTCTGCACGAACGGCTGCAGGAATCCCAGAGGAGTGCCGCCGGCCTGGATGTTGAGGTCGAGGCCTTTCTTTTTGGGCGAGATATATCCGTCGACATATGTTGTGCTGGTGCTGTCCCGGCGTATGTCGGCCAGCAGCCGGATGGCGCTCTCTTCCTTGTCCCACCATCCGGTGATGTCGCCCCGTCCCAGCAGCACATCGTTGAGCGAGAAGCCCCCCACGTCCAGACGCGCTTCCAGCACCGGGTCGGCCAGCACCTGTTTCAGCCTGGCTTTTCCGCTGATGTTCCCGTTGAACCGTACGGCGTTGAACTGTATCATGTCCATGATATAGAGCAGACTGATGTTCTTCATGTCCACCGTGCAGGAGTCGGCTTCCGTCTTGCCGATCCGTCCGTCCACGCTCAGATACTGGTTGTCGTGCTCGAAGAGGAAGTTGCTGATTTCGATGCTGTCCGGAGCCAGTGTCACGGTGGCCGGATGGATGTGCCAGACCGTATCGTTCAGGATGACGTCGCTGGGCTGCAGGTCAATCCGGGTGTGCAGCCGCTTCTTGTCCTCGCTTTGCGAGAAGAGGGCCACCGCATCCACCTTTCCGCTGTACGTCTGGTTGGTGTTGTTCCCCCAGAAAAGGGTGGTGTGCAGCCGGTCGTCATGGGCAAGCGCCTGCAGGGAGAAGTTGAACATGGCCCCTTTCGCCATCAGTGTGCTTGCCCGCAGCTGGCAGTGCAGCCGGTCGGGGAAACTCTTGCAGAGCAGTGTGCCCGACTCGTAATATTTGTTCTTGTAGGTGAATTGCGGCAGATAGCCCCTTATGCTGATGTTCTGCGTACTGTCGTTGACATGTCCGGTGAAGGTGGCCGGCATTTCCAGGTTGAAAGGAATCCGGAGCGCCTTGGACAGGATGTCGCTGTTGTCCACCTTCAGGTCGAACTGGAAGTCATTGGCCGATTCGGGCAGTCTGCTTTCTCCCGTCAGCAGCGACGGGATGTGCCTGTGGACTACTTTCCGGAGGCTTGCCAGCAAGGTGCGGTAAGAATATTTCCCTCTGACCGTACCGTTCATGAAGGGGGAGCGGATGTCTATCTCCTTGTCCCCGTTGGCGGCAATCTGTCCGGCCTCGATGCTGAAACTCGGCAGGAAATAGTCGTTGGCGCTGTCGGGCGCATCGACAGTGAGGCTGTCCAGATTGATCAGCCCCTGCATGTCGTCGATGGAATGTCCGCTGAAATCGGCCGTGAGGTTGAGCGAAAGGTTCGTGTCCTCATACTTTTCCGTGAAATGCAGCCGGTTGGGGCGGAAGTCGCGCAACACGGCCTTCAGGTTGAAGTCGGGCCGGGGCTGGTCGGTGACGAAGCTTCCGTCTACCGTCAGTTTCCCGTTCGGGTCGTCGAGTGCCAGATGCCCGTTGAATCCGCCCGGTTTCAGATGCCCGTCGAGTTGGATCTGATTGTAGGTATATCCGTTATATTCCAGCGAAGAGATGACCCCCTTGATATAGGTTTCGGGCTTGCGGTTGCGGTATGTGAAATCGTTCAGCTCCAGATTGAACGATACATTCCCCAGCTTGTCCTCCTTGTCGAGCAGCTGGCCGAGGTTGAAGCCTTCCGACACCACTTTCCCGGCATACGTCTTCATCTGGCTTTCCGGGTGGGTGAACCGTGTGATGCGGGCGTTGATGTAGCCCGGAGCAGTCTGCAGCAGTCCGTGGGCCGTGAACCGCGACGGATAGCCCGACACGTCTCCCTGGAAGCTGACAGGCCCCAGCCGGCTCAGGACAGCGGGCGTGGAGTCATCATCGCCCTTCAGGTTCCGCATCAGCCAGTCGATGCCTTCTCTGCTGAGCGCGAGCTGGCTCACGTTTCCCGAAAAATAGGGCGAGAGGGGACTTGTACCCCCGTCGGCCATTCCGTCGGCGCGCAGCCATATTTCCCCGTCGTGGCCCGACAGGGTGAGCTCGGGGCAGTTTATCTGCTTGCCTTCTCCCCGCAGCCGGACTCTCAGGCTGAGGGAGTCGTTGAAATGCTTCAGTGCCGGGGCGAAGGCGGCGAAGTCGGACGGAGTGATTCCCGCGCGCAGTTCGGTACTGTAGCTGACCGGCTTGTCCGTATGCAGGATATTTTCAGCCTCCCGGGCAGTGACGGCCAGCGTGTCTATCGCGAAATACGACTGCGGAAGCCCCAGCAGCAGCTCGTTCATGTAAAGCCCTTTCCGGTTGGCGGTCGCCTTGAAGCGGAAACGCCTCAGCTGGAACCCGCTCTGCTCGTTGAAACTCATGCGCTTCACCTGTATGTTGAGCGAATCGGCCTGCAGCGCCTTCAGCGAGATGGTGGCCGAAAGGTTCTGGACGGCGATGTGTCCGGGGTTGAAGCGTCCTTCCGTTTCGGGCACCGACCAGACATCGTAGCTGAACCTTCCGCGGCGGACCAGCACGGAGTTGATGCGCAGGTCAATCGGACGCTTTTCCCTTGCCGTGTCTTTCGGGGCGAACGTGTCGATCAGGAACTGGCAGTTGAGCGGCTGTCCGGGTGCAGTCCGGCTGAGCCGCACATCCAGACCGAAGAGCTGTACGCTGCTGATCCGGATCTGCTGGTGGAAGAGGGGAGAAATGTCGAAAGTGGCCGCCAGCCGGGAGATGTGGAACATCCCGTTTCGGTCCTGGTCCTTCACGTCCACATTCTGTATGATGATACGGTTCAGGAATCCCAGGTCAATGTTGCCCACACTGACCTCCGTCCGGAACAGTTCCGCAAGCCTCCCCGCCACATATTCAGAAAGACGATGCTGCACGGCCGGCAGCCTGACCAGCGCGATCAGTCCGAAATAGCATACCAGCATGAAGATTATGGTGAAGCGGATAGTCTCTTTTATTCGTGCGGCTTTTGTCATCGTCATTTGAATTGGAGAACAAATTTACGAATTACGTTTGAAGTATCCGCGCGCCTCCGCATGTTATTAGTAAATTTTTACGAATCCGGACCGCACATTTCCGTGCGTCATTTTCTAAAGTGCTTCGGCGTTTGTACAGAAACGCCGAAGCGCTTTGGCCGGAACGCCGAAACGTTTTTCGGGGAGGAGGGTGCAGAAGTTACTAAATTTACATCTAACTCACGTTAAATAAATATTTTCGATGTTACAGATTAAACAGCTTTCGAAACAACCAGAATAGTTTGTCTTGGTTGATAAATCTAGTCATAGTATTAATAATATTATTTCCTAAAAAAAATAAAGTATACTTGTTTACAATTTGCTCATATTTATTTTCTAATTTTTCTAACTCCTTTTGCTTTTCCTGTTTTTTTGATTGGAACACATTTTCAGGAATTGGATTTGGAATATTTTTTAATTCATATTCCAAATCATTCAACTCTTTCTTCCACTTTAGTAATGCACTTTGATAATCAATATATTTTTTATAATTTATAGAAGCCAGCTGTACTTCATTTATCAGTCGCTTATATTCTTTATTTCCAAAAACCTCTGACTGGAAATGTCTTCTTGTTTCATTGGGAAAGTTAGCTTCAATATATTTCCTTATTTCTTTGCGTATGTGGTAGGTCTTTGATATAATTATTTGTTTTAGCTTTTCATCGTTAGCTCCGTTCTTTTCCAAAAAAAAGAATAAGTCATTGCATTTTTGCTTATAGTTGGAATCATTTTCTACAACTCTTGGCATACTTTGCTCTATGTCTATTTTCCTTTTTAGGAGTCTGTCTTTTTTCCTGTTATTATATTCATCTTGTTGTATGTCTTTTTTTATTGATGATATCTTATCTGCTATTTCTCGGATTTCTTTAAAAAAGTTAAATAGTCCTTGCGTGGAATAACGATTTTTCAATTGTAAAATATAATGCTTTTCATTCCCTCTTTCAATTATTAACATACAAGGCAAACAAGTAGCATCAATTTTAAAATACTTACAAATCTCTATTGATATATTTTGAGATTTGCTAATCATTTCACTAAAAGCATGTCTATCACTAATTCTATACCTCTCAATAGGGTATATAATTTTTTTTAAATCTGCACCGTAAAAGACTTGGGTATATCCATATACATGATTTATAGAGAACAATTCATTTTGCTTATCCCAGAATAAAAAGAAATATACATTTTCTCCTGAAATTGTATTAAACGCATCTCGCTGATTAAGTATCTCTTCCAATATTTCCTTGTCATTTAAACTTCCTCCAACGAAAAGGCACATGATTCCATCATTCTTTCTGTTAAACCATTGCATTAAATCTTCAATTGTTCCGGTTGTTACATACATACGAATCAAATTTTAACAGTTATACTGAAAAAGAGTGTTTCTTCTTTTTTCCGCGAAAATGATTATTTTTAAGTTGCCACACTTGAAATAATTATGTATTCGACGGATTTAGAAGAAACATAGTGGCAAGTTATCAAAAAATCTTGAGTCTGCAAAAAGAAAACGGAAATATGATTTGCGTGAGATATGGAATGTCGAATGCCATTTTCCATCTCGTGAAGACGGGTTGCCAATGGCGCATGTTCCTTTCCCATTATGCCCCTTGGGAACTGGTTTACTACTATTACCACAAATGATCTTCCTTGGGAGAATTTGACTTGTTGTTGAACAACTTGCGTGAGAAAGTGCGTATTAAGAGCGGTCAAAAGCCGAGGCTGGCGTGGGTATCATAGACAGCCAGAGTGTCCGCTGGGGTGATAACTGTTCTCTCAACGGAATTGACGGTAACAAGAAGGTGAAGGGCATTAAACGCCACGTTGCCGTGGACAAGAATGGCTTCCTGATAGCCATTATGGTAACGCTTGCGTGCACGATGGAAAGGCCGCTTACCTGCTGGCCAGATGTTTGAAGGAGCTTTGTTGCAATATCAAAATCATCTTGGCGGATGCCGGATATAGGGGTGAAGTGGCTGCCAAGCTCAAAAAGGCTTTCGGATATGCGCTTGAAATCATTGCAAGCGGAGACAAGTCAAATGGCTTTAAGCCAATAGGTAAGAGATGGATTGTGGAAAGAACTTTTTCCTGGTTTGATAATTATAGGAGGCTCTGCCGAAACTATGAATTCACGTTCGATTCGGCAGAGGAAATGGTGAAACTTGCTGCGATAAGAATGTTGCTGAACAAAATTTAAACAGGCTCTAAATGTTTTACTCATTTTTGAATCATTTTCAAGGCATTTCTTTTCGCAGCCGCTACGCTTGGGGATGAATCTTGCGGCATCATATCCAAGCACAATGCCAGTTCCTTGCACAGTTCAGGATAGGGTTTGCACATTCTTGCGGCAAGTTTGACCATTGCAGAGTGTGACCCGTCGCTTTCTTTGGGGTCATTTATATGCGTGAGGCAAAAATCCAGTAATCTACCGTTCGGCTCATTCGTTGGAAGGTCTGTGAGGATAGCCAGTATCAGCCTACGACGAAAACAAAGCTCTGCGGAGGTTGCCATATCAACCAACTCCCCGTAATACGGAAGAAGATAAATCCTTTTGTCTTCTTTGGATAAATGGGACAGCACCCATGCTGCATGATAAGCCACACGAGGATTGTCCGCTTGTTTCATTTGAACAAACATAGCCTCAATGCCACATTCATCGTGATGAAGATTTCCGGCTATTGTCATAACCTGCGCTTTTGAAAGTCTGATATCCAATGGAAGCATGAGAAGTATAATATTTTGTTTATTTCTTTTTCTTTGGAAAAGGCAATACCTTCCACAAGGCACGAATAACCTGCAGCGCATGGTCACGATGCGAGATGTCAAGGATATAATGTTCTTTAGCGCCTTCGTAAGGATGTCCGCACTTGGCATCCTCCATCAAAGATTGTATGGAAGGATGTTTTTTCACATAACAGATTCCATCGCATGCTGTGATGACAGGCTTCTCATTCACGTAAATCACGTAATCTCCAAACATCTTGCGAAAACGTGCTTCACCTGCATCAGCTATTTGCGAACATACGAATTCGATAAATTCAGTACTGCAGCTCATAAGTCACGTATCAGATGTCGGAGTGGGAAAATTCGCCATTTATCCAAAAGGTGGCTTCCGTGCCAATGAAATGCAGAAGCACGTAATTGGGGTCATTCGGTCCGCCGGGGAAATGATAAATGAACCAGTCTTGCCACATATCCTTGCGAGTGGCATTGTCCGTGACAATCTCTACCGTGCCACGCAGGGCAATACCATCCCCGTAATGGTCGTAGCAAAGCCCCGCCTTGTTGTTCGCCTTAAAATCATTCACCTTCACGGAATCCGCATTTGTCGCTATCCAAACCTCATGGAACCCCTTTGTACCTATCTTGGACATCTGCACAGGACGAGGATAACCGTTGGCATCAATGGAAGCAATGGTTACGTTTTTGCATTGGGCAAGCAAGTGAGTCGCTTTTTCCGTCAGTGTCCGTTCATTTTTCACTTTCCATCGCTTCAGGTGCGGAAAGTGCTGGAGCATCTGTTCTTTCGCTTGTATGGGAGTCAACTTACACCCTGTCTGCACATTCCATTGGTCTAAGAATTGCAGGCAGAACTCTATCATCTGGTTCATTGTGAACTCTTGGGTGAACTCACCGTTTTTATAGCAATAGACGCAATAATCCTCGCTACGGCTTCCATCGGCATTTGTCCCTCTGTTCTCATCAGTCAGGGGCATACCGCAACTTTGACAAAATTGTTGTTCCATATATGTTGTTTTATTTTCAATGCCTGCCAGTTCCTTTATAGGCGGTTATAAAATGCAAGAGCGTGGAACTGCAATGCTACCACGTCTAAGTTGGAGGTCGTAGGAAACCTTTGGTACAGATATGATAATAGCAGTCTACGCTATAGCGTGAGAGCCGTTATGCCGTCTCTTGTACCAAGTCCGAAATTTCCTACGTTTCCAACAATGGCTTGGTTTTCAAAAAGGTACATTTGCGTTGGGCGCAGAATTTCTTTCTGCCGTAAGTTTTTGCTCAAATAGAGAGCTTACCTTGCGCTGTACTTTCCTAAAACCCAGCATTATGCAAATTTGATAACCTTTCATATTGCCCTTTCACATGAGATACTCCGCACCTCTGTGTCCTGACTTTATCCCACCGTCAATAGGTGAAGTCCGTCTCCTTCACAAACACGCGGCAGTCCTTTATCTGTCCCGGGGCACCGGCCTCGGCACGGGGCAGCATACGGAATCCTGTCACCTGATATGCCTCTCCCAGGTCGATCACAATCTGATGCGGATAGGCCGTGCCGTCCGCCGTCTGCCAGAAAGTGCTTTCCTGCAGGTCGAACACCTTGTCGGCGGTACGGTTGCCGCTGTGGGTTTCCTCACTGTCGGCATACACGATCTTCCATGACTCACGCGGCACGGGCTTGCCGTCAGTGCCGAGCACGTCCATTTCCGCGATGGCCGCGATATGAGTGCCGTCATAACCGGAAATCCCTTCCAGACAGAAGAAGCGTCCTTTGACCGGCTTTCCGAACTTCACTTCCTGCCAGCCGTTGCCTTGAATGAACCTGCCTTCATAGACAGGTCTTTCCGCTTTCAGGTCCAGACTCTGCCCCTTTCCACGATGGGTTTCAGGAGCCTCCGCACGGAGCATGTCCAGCACGGGCTTCTCCAGTCCGGACACTTTCGTCTCGGCAGGACCTTTCAGGTCGAGCACGATAATCTCGTTCTCGCCTTCCTTCAGCCAGCATCCGGGCATGTAAAGCGTCTGCTGGGGACCGATCTCCCAGAAACGCCCCAACGCATGGCCGTTCACCCAGACCATGCCCTTTCCCCAGGTCTGCATGTCGAGGAACGTGTCACCCGTCTTGTCAAGACTGAAAGTAGCCCTATAATAGGCCGGCCCCTCTACAGCCTTTCCCGGCTGATAGTCCTTCTGGCTGACGAACTCATAGAAAGGAGGCAGATTGTAGACGGTCCATCCTTTCAGTCCGGTGACACGGTCTCCGTCAACCACTTCCACCTTCTCGGTGATGCCCTTGCGGTCGTGGATCGACTTGTCGAAATTCACGCGTCCCATAGCCTCCACCAAAATGTCCAGCCGGGTACCCTTCTTCAGTGTCTCCCTCAACGGAAGGGTGAACTCTCCGCGACGGCGGTCCAGACGGCCCAGAAGCCGTCCGTCGGCAAACACCTGCGCCCAGTCGTGCACCTCGTCCAGATGCAGCGTCCCGCTGATGTCCTCTTTCAGTGTGGTGCGGTAAAGAATGGCACCCCAGCCTTGGTCGAACATTTCCATCGGCTGTATCTCTTCCGTCCGCTTGGGCGAGGGAAGATTCTCAAACAGAGGGGCCACCTGCCATTCGGTGACGGGAGCCACACGGATCACCGGATAAGGGGCCGGAGGCTCGGGCAATACGGCACCCTCGGGAAGATAACCTTTCAGCAAGTCGCGCAACTGGAAATATTTCGGGGTGGTCCAACCGGCCTCGCTGACCGGAGCGTCGTAGTCGTAAGAGCTGCACATGGCCGAGTATGCCGGATTGTTGGCTCCGCCCCACCAGCCGAACGTAGTGCCTCCGTGGGTCATGTAGAGACTGAACGAGATGTTCCGGTCGAGCATGTCCCTGATGCCCGCCACCATGGTCGCGGCGTCACGCGTCTCGTGCTTGCGTCCCCAATGGTCAAACCATCCGCTCCAGAACTCGCTGCACATCAGCGGAGTGTCCGGACGAAGCTCCTTCAGTTTCCGGAACTGCTCCTCGATATTGGCGCCCGTACCGAAATTCACAGTCCACAGCAGATCGTCCAGCGCGTTATGGGTGAAATTGGAGCTCCAGTCGCATTGGAACAAAGGCACGTCAGTGAACCCGGCCTTACGCACCAAATCCCTGATTGCGGACACGTATGGCTTGTCGATGCCGTAAGAACCGTATTCGTTCTCCACCTGCACCATGATGATGTTTCCACCACGCGTAACCTGCAGGTCCTTCAGCTGCCGGCCCACCTCGTCCATGAAGATGCCGACCCGCTCCATGTAATACGGGTCGAGGGTCCGCAACTGCACATCCTGCTTTTTCAGCAGCCACCAGGGCAGTCCGCCCATCTCCCATTCCGCGCACACATACGGACCCGGCCGGACAATCACATACATGCCGTGCTTCTGCGCCAGACGGCAGAACCTCGCGATGTCCTTGTTTCCGGAGAAGTCAAACTCACCCGGACGCTGCTCGTGAAGGTTCCAGAACACGTACAGGCACAGCGTATTCATACCCAACGCCTTGCACGACAGGATGCGCTGCTCCCAATAAGGTTCCGGTATACGGGGATAATGTACTTCGGCCGCCTTTACCACAAAAGGCTTGCCGTTCAACAGGAAGGTACCTTTACCTACCTCAAAAGTCTCCGCGCCGGATGCCTGTACAGCTCCGACAAAGAGCATTAATCCAAAAAAGATGCCTAAAATTTGTCTCATGACTTTTAAAAATAAATGTTTGGCCACAAAGATAAAAATCAGCAGACACTCAGAAAAGCCCTTTTCATTCCGATTTCACACATTTTATCAATTTTTTCTCACCATTTTCCACCGTTGCCGCAAACGGATTACAGCGTGCGTCCCGTACACCAGGCCGCCAATCCCCTCCCGTTTCACAAAACGGTCATAAGATATACGATGACCTTGATTTCTGCATCGCTCATCCGGTCAGGTTTGTTCCGATGTTTATGATTCCTGTCTTTAACCATATATTTTTTTCTGTGTTCTGGAAAATTCCTTGCAAAAATCATCGGCCATACAACAAATCTCCGTAACTTTAGCCTCTCAGAGCATAGCGGTACTTGCTTAAATGTTATAATTAAGCACCATAGATTTAATGTTTTTATCGTTATGTTCCTAATTTTCAGGTAAATAATTTTAATCTTTATATTGACTCACGTTATGTTAAATTGAACGGAAATGAGAAAAGTATTTGCATTTTTAAGTGTTCTGGTCCTGCTCGGAAGCTGCTCGTCCCAAAAGGAGCAGCCGGCAGGAATCGTTGTGCCCAATGCCATACAGCAGGCATGGGCCGATGCAGAAATCGGCGTGTTGATCCATTTTGACATGCCGGTATATAAACCTGATTATGTGTGGACTGATTTTGGGACGCATCCTTCCCCTGAAGTGTTCAACCCGACGGAACTGAATACCGACCAGTGGCTGGAGACAGCCTCCAGGTTGGGAGCCAGATATGCGGTGTTGGTCGCCAAGCATTGCAGCGGGTTCAGCCTTTGGCCCACGGAGGCCCATGAGTACAGCATCAAGAACTCGCCGTGGAAGGACGGAAAGGGCGATATTGTCCGGGATTTCATCAACTCCTGCCGGAAATACGGCATCAGTCCGGGCATTTACGCCAGCACTACGGCCAACGGGTATCTGCATGTGAAGAATCCGGGCATCGTGCAGGAGGGAAGCCCGGTGACCCAGGAGGAATACAACGGGATTGTCAGGAAACAGCTGACGGAGTTGTGGACCAATTATGGAAAGCTGTTCGAGATATGGTTCGACGGAGGCGTGTTGGCCAAAGAACGTGGCGGGGCGGATGTGTTCTCCCTGCTTCAGGAGCTGCAGCCTGATGCCGTTGCCTTCCAGGGACCCTACGGAAGTCCTAATCTCGTCCGGTGGGTGGGCAATGAGGAAGGCGTGGCCCCTTATCCTTGTTGGGCGACGGCGGATTCTACGACCAATGCCGACGGGACCAGAGTTGTCAAGGGCCTGAACGGAAATCCGGACGCGCCTTTCTGGTGTCCGGGCGAATCGGATTTCACCCTCCGTTGGAACAGTTCCTTCCAGGGTGGCTGGTTCTGGCATGCCGGTCAGGACAGCATGATGTTCTCGGTGGACCAGCTGATGCACAAGTATGTAACCAGTGTGGGCAGGAACACCAATATGCTGTTGGGCATCGTCATCAACGATAAAGGCCTGGTGCCCGAGGCGGATGTGGCGCGCATTACGGCATTCGGCAACGCGATAAAAGAGCAATATGGCCATCCTCTGCGGACGGTTTCCGGCAAAGGTTCTGAATACGAGATCGGACTGGATGAGCCAGTCATGGTGGACCGTGTTGTCATACAGGAAGATATCACCTATGGAGAGCGGATATTGGAATACAAGTTGTCCGGACTGTGCGACGGGAAATGGGTGGAGCTTGCCAAAGGCAGCAATGTCGGACATAAGCGTATCGAAATTTTTGATGCGGTAAGGGCTGAAAGGATAAGGCTCGAAATCACAGAATCGAAGGCGGAGCCTGTCCTCCGGAATTTCTCCGTATTCACGGCCTTGGAGGCGGAGCGTGTGGAAAACTGACAATGGCTGCGGAGCACAGAGGTACGGTTTTTCTTTTGACACACCTTTTCGTTATCTCACGGAGCCGGCGGTGATGGTTCCGGTGGGCTGTGCTGCAGACGCGGCTGTTTTGGAAAAGAAATGCAAGCCGCTGGAGGACATTCTTCTGGAGCTCCCGGTATTCTTTGCCGATTCTTATTGCGCGTGGCAGAAAGGGGGCATAGAGAACGGAAACAAGCTGATAAGGCAATGCATCCCCAAAAGGACCGGTGTCAGCACCGTCACTGATGGGGAAATTGCCAAAATCAGGAAGAAAATCAATGCCAGGCCAAGGGAAAGATTCAATTTCATGACACCGGCCGAGTGCTTTTTCAAGAATATTTCGTGATATTACACTTGCCGGTTGGCTCTGCCCTGCCAATTTACAGTGTAATAAATTGATATTTTATATTGAATTTACGCTAAAATTATGATTATATCATTTCTACAGGCTAAACATGGTGACTGTATCCACATTTGCCATAATGACAAGAATGTAATTATTGATTCTGGAACACCAAAATCCGATGCCTTTCGTGATATAATAAATGAAATAAGAAAACAGGGCCAAAGAATTGATTTGCTTGTCATAACCCATTATGATTATGACCATATAGGGGGTGTTGCGAGAATGGAATCTAAAGATTGGGAACTTGTTGATAACGTATGGTTTAACTCGGCACATAGAGTGATTTCTTCTGTTGACAAAGACGGTTATTTGAGTATCAGGCAGGCTGACAAGGTCCAAAAATCACTGGAGGTTTATAGGGTGAACTGGGATAGGGCACTTACACGTGGGAAGATATTTGATTTGGGAGATAACTGGTCGTTGAAAGTTCTATATGGCGGCTGTGATGCAGTGCCTGATGGGATGGGGGAATTTTTAGCCACACCGAAATGCGACTGGGGTACTGCATTAGAGCAACTTGCTTCTTATTTAAATGACAAAGTATTGGACAGCTCTGATGTAAACGCTTCATCTATAGTGTTGTTGCTTACTGATGGCAAACACAATTATTTGTTTCCAGGAGATAGTACTCCCGAGGTTTTGCTAAATGCACTGTCTGATTATACTGAAGCTAACCCTCTGCAGCTTGACCTGTTTAAACTTCCTCATCATGGCAGCTATAAGAATATTTCTCAAGATATTCTAAAAAGAATAGTTTGCTCGGATTATGTTGTGCTCACTAATGGCGACGTACATTTTCATCCTGATAAAAAAATGATGCTTAAGGTACTGACATGGGGCCGCAGAGTCAATGACAAAATCCGGTTTCATCTCAATTATTACCATGAACTGAGCAAGAATCTGAAAATATCTGAGGAGGAAAAGGATAAATATAAATTTGAGTTGGATGGGAACGTTGAATTTAAAATATAATACCTGCAAAATAGATTTGAAGGTGGCTGGTCAAGATAGTCATGGGTCCGGTTTTCTATATGTTACTCCACCAGATTGCAGTTATAATTATGTAATTACGGCAAAGCACACTTTTTCAGAAGACTCAACCACTAACCCTGTGCCGGACAATATTGCGGATGTATCAATAATGATTATTACTGAAGATGGTTTTACATCAGTAAATGTATATTCGGATAAGTTGGAGGAGAATTTTCTATTTCATGATACGTGTGACATAGCAATAATCCGTATACGTAAAATATATTTGAACCGTGCCGTCAAGATATGGGTGAAAAACTATGCTGAGATAACTCAAGAGTGTATGATGAAAGGACATGGCTATCCTAATCTTGGACGTAATTATCCAGTGGATTTTGATCTGGAGTATCATCCGGATCGTAATCGTTTGATTTATTGCAAAAACAACATTAAGAACATTCATCGCTTTCATGGTATTTCTGGAGGAGGTGTACATCTTGTAGATGAGCCTTATCTGATAAGCGTCATTTCGATGTATCCTTTTGATGATTTCGAGTTGAACTGTTTCATGCTTGCCGAAGTGGATTGGGATGAAATAAATGATATGCTATATGATAGACATTGGTATAAATTGGCCAGGAAGGCTTCACGAAACACCCGTATGTCCCATGACAAGATTATAATTGATTTACAGGAAATTAGTATTAACGGGACAAGGCTAAATTTAGATACCGCGCTCAAGCGTCTGCGTCGTGACATGATTGATGACTGGTTTTTCGATCCTTTGCAGTATGTCGACATGTGTAGCCGTGACTTTGTGCTTGATTATTTCTGTAATCATGAATCTTGCGAGCATTACAAGTTCCATGAGATGGAGGTCTTTTATCTTCCGAAAGAATCATTGGTACAGCGTAAGGCAATGGTCGGTAACTTTATTGACCGTCTGATTTATATTGCAATAGTGGAAAAGCTGGCACCGATAATGGAAAAATATATTTCTCCCCGAGTTTATGCCGCTCGCTTCAATCGTTCTGAAGATGAGTCGCTCATAGCTCGCGGCGTGGAGCAGTGGATAAAAATGAATTACCTGATTGATGAGTGGCTTGATAATAATAAGGAAGGGTGTCTGTTCAAGTGCGACATATTGAATTATTATGATAACATATCACATAAGACGCTTATCAGTTTTTTGCGTGAAATTACAATCGATACAGATGCGCTCAATGCAATAAAATTGCTTGAACAAATGCTTTCTGAAATTTCTGGTCCCAATATATACTGCGGACTGCCTCAGAATAGCGACGCTTCTTCATTGTTGGCAACCTTCTATCTCAGTCATATTGACATACAAATCCAAGCACAAGCTACCGAGTACTGCCGCTTTATGGATGACATCTATTTCATGGCACCGAATTATTTCAGTGCCAGAAATGTACTGCAATCACTTGAAAGTGAGTTGCGGAGACTAAATCTTTGTTTGAATTCCTCCAAGGTAACTTGTGTGCAACTTGACAATGCCGATGATGTCAAAGAATTGAAAGAAGGGTTGAGCTTGTATGACCATACCAATCATCAAATTAAACAATTGATTCGTAGCGAAGCGCTCGGAAGGCGTGAAAACGGCATAGCCCTATTGGTGAACACGCTTGACGAGGTTGTCTTCTTTCTTAAAAATAATTCCGGGAAGTCTGTAAAGGAAATGCAGCGGAAGAAGAAATTCTTACTCTATATATTATGCAGTTATCCTCTTACACTTGTGCCATATTGGAAATACTTCTATAAAAATTTACTTTCAATAATTGATGCCCTTAAGGTTGCACCGGTCGATACCCCTTTGATATGTAGACTGATTTCCTGTATCAATTCAAATCGGGATTTAGATGATGCCAAGCAACTGATTGCTGACATGCTCATGCGTAAGGACTGCGACATATATCCTTGGCAAGCGTATCATTTCTGGCTGCTCATGGCATATCTGAAATATGATGACGAGCAGTTGGTAAGATATGCTGCTGCAGAGTTGGAACGGAATGATAGTACCCACCGTATAGAGAATGCTGCTGTAATAATCTATTTGTCCTCAGTGCGTCCTGCTTACGTGCGAGTTATTATGAATATGCTCGGCAAACAGGATTTTCACGGTTACATGCAGATCAGGGCGGCGTTAATAGCATGTCGTAGCCTTAACCCGAAATCAGTAGCAGAGCAACTACCTGATAGCTTTCAATACCTTGCTCCGGTATCAGAATTCTTATATAGAAACAAAGAAAAGGAACTTGTTCTGATGGGGCAAGTGTCGTCTTACCTTTTCAAATCAACACACAAACCTTTATTTCCCGATTTATACTCTGGCTTATGAGAACAGAATACGTAGTGATATGTCTTGATTGCCGTCTCTATGGATGTAATGTAGCTGACGAGCAGAGTAAATTAATAGATCTGACTAACAAAGGGCTATACTTCCTCGACAGGATTATTACATGTCAGATAGGTGAAGTAATTAATTTACTTGTTAATAATTATGGTGGCATTCATAAGTTTGAATTGCTGGATTTCGAATGCCTTGACCGACAGATTCGCCAGTCTGTTGAATATTGCGAAGACTTGCAGGAGGATTGGTCTCCGCGTGAAATGGTATCATATTATACAGGTCAGGAACTGCCATTGCAGGCGGAGAATCAGCTTGAAGAAACCTTATGCCTGCTAACAGACTGTTATAAAGAAATTAAGATTCGAGGAAAAGATGAGTGGCCGCGTATTGAAAAAATAGAAATACCTGTAAATCGTGTATTGTACGATTTGACTGCCAAAGGTATAGAATTCCGTCATGACCGGCTTGAGGATTTATGTCGGGCACAGCACAAGAAACTCTATCGCGCCTTTAATAGGATTCAGCTTGATTTTTGCCAAGTGCAACCTGATGTAGAAGCTGTATGCAACCAATTGGATATTCCGATTCAATATCTAAAATATGGGCGGCTAAAAACATTATGCAAAAAATATCCCGTGCTCAAACCTTTTCATGATGTGGAGAAGGCGGAGCGCAATCTTAGACTGCTTACATATTTAAGTGCAATAAGGAAGAATCTGACAATGGTTAAACCTATAGTTAAACCTATGGGTACTCGTACCTCGCGTATCATTATGCGTGAGCCGTCACTGCAGAATATGAGCAAAGAATTCCGTGGATTGCTCAATTGTCCTTCACATTCGTTTGTTGAGCATAGATATCTGTATGTAGACTACAGCCAGTTTGAAGCGGGCATACTTGCTGGTCTTACAAAAAACAAAGGACTGATAGACCTTTATGAGAAAAATGAGATTTACTCTGAGATAGAAAGAATAGTTGGCTGTGACAGGCAGGAAGCAAAGATTCATTTCTATTGTTTTATATATGGGGGGAAATGCACCACGCGACTTAAAAAGTTCTTTGACCGTTATTGCCCTGAACCGGAGCTGAAGAAATTGATTACCCCTAAAGCCGCCTCACTTTTAGGGAACAATAGAAACTTTGATATAGATGCAGACAGTAACAAGATTTTAAATCATATAATTCAAAGTACAGGTTCACTTATATTCAAGCAGGCTTTGATTGACGTCTATAAATGTTATCGCTGGAAAGTAGAGCTGGTTTTACCGCTACATGACGGGGCTCTTTATAAAATAACCGATCAAGACATTAGAGACGATGATGTTTTTCGTATATATCGTGAGGCATTCCAAAAATGGATTCCAGGCGTGTCGCCAATAGTAAAATGTCAGCAATTTTTTCCTGCAGAAATGTAGATGATTGACTGCACGTACAGCCTGTCACTAAGGTCAGAAATTACATGAACAGGCCGGCAGATGGTATTCAGGGCGGGGGTGCCGGGCATCTGGTTTTACTGTATGGGGAAAACGCTTCGGCATTCTTGTTTCATCGGGGTACAATTTTTAAGCTTTATATGCAAACTTGGTAAAGAATAAATTTGTACTTTTGCGCCGTATGAGCAGAATTTTGGCTATTGACTACGGAAAAAAGCGTACCGGTATTGCGGTGACCGACCCGATGCAGATCATTGCAAACGGGCTGGCGACTGTGCCCACTGCTGAACTGATGGACTTTTTGTTGGATTATCTGAAAAAAGAGTGTGTGGAACGTATTCTTGTGGGGTATCCCAGGCAGATGAATTATGAGGACTCGGAAAACATGAAGCGGATTGTGCCTTTCGTGAACCGGCTGAAGAAGCTGGTGCCGGATGTTCCGGTGGAACTGGTGGACGAACGCTTTACTTCTGTGATGGCTCATCAGGTGATGATTGATGCCGGACTGAAGAAGAAGGCGCGTCAGAACAAGGCGCTGGTGGACGAAATCAGTGCGACCATTATCCTGCAGTCATATCTGGAGTCGAAACGAATGAAATTTTAAACAATAATAGAGGAGAAAAAATGATTTTACCGATTTATGTATATGGCCAGCCTGTATTGCGTCAGGAGGCGGAGGACATCACTCCTGATTATCCGGGACTGAAAGAACTGATCGAGAATATGTTTGAAACGATGGACCGTGCCGACGGGGTGGGACTGGCGGCTCCGCAGGTGGGACTTCCTGTCCGGGTGGTGGTGATCGACTTGGATGTGCTGTCGGACGAGAAACCGGAGTTCAAGGGGTTCAAGCGTGCGTATGTCAATCCGCATATTCTGGAGACGGGAAGCGATATGGTGACGATGGACGAGGGATGCCTGAGTCTGCCGGGCATCCACGAGGGAGTGAAGCGCCCTGAAAAGATTCGCGTGCAGTATCTCGATGAGGAGATGAAGCCGCACGACGAGTGGGTGGACGGCTATCTTGCGCGGGTGATGCAGCATGAATTCGACCATCTGGACGGGGTGATGTTCATCGACCATCTGTCTGCGCTCCGTAAGCAGATCATACGCGGCAAGCTGAATAGCATGGTGAAAGGAAAAGTCCGGTGCTCATATAAGGTGAAAACGGTGAAATGACAAGAAAAAAAATCCTATACGTACTGTTATATATAGGTCTTTGCGTTCCGGGCCAGCTCCTGTCGCAGATCAATACTGACCGGGTGATGACCATCGGTAAGAACGCTCTTTACTTTGAGGATTATGTCCTTTCCATACAGTATTTCAATCAAGTCATCAATGCCAAGCCTTATCTGGCAGAGCCTTATTTCTACAGGGGGCTGGCCAAGATGAATCTTGATGACTATCAGGGGGCGGAGGCGGACTGCAGCGAGGCTCTTGAGCGGAATCCGTTTGTGGTAAACGCGTATCAGGTGAGAGGGATTTCGCGTATCCGGCAGAGTAAGTTCAGGGAGGCTATCGGAGATTACGAGAGGGCCTTGAAACTCGATCCGGAGAACATCAGCCTGTGGCACAACCTGGCTCTCTGCAGGATGCAGGAGAAAGATTATGCGGTGGCACGGGCCGACCTGGACACGCTGATCCGGATTTCTCCCCGTTATACTGACGCGTATCTGATGCGTACGGAGGTGTCGCTGAAGCAGAAAGACACGCTGCAGGCCATGACCGATGCCGACAAGGCTATCGAGATGGACCGCTATAATCCTGATACCTGGTCGATGAGAGGGATGCTGTTCCTGCAGAGGCAGAAATTTGCGGATGCCGAGACGGACCTTACGGAAGCGATTCGTTTGTCTGTACGCAACGCAGGATTATATATCAACCGTGCGCTGGCACGTTATCACCAGAACAATCTGAGAGGGGCGATGGCCGACTATGACTTGGCGCTGGATGTGGAACCGAACAATTTCATCGGCCACTATAACCGCGGACTGCTCCGGGCCCAGGTGGGCGATGACAACCGGGCTATCGAGGACTTCGATTTCGTGCTTCAGGTGGAACCGGACAACATGATGGCTGTCTTCAACCGCGGGTTGCTCCGTGACCGTACAGGCGACTACGCCGGTGCGATTGACGACTACTCTGCCGTGCTCGATGAATATCCGAATTTCTTGTTGGGATACCAGTATCGTGCGGCCGCGAGGAGGAAGACGGGCGACGTGAAAGGGGCGGACGCTGACGAGTTCAAGGTGCTGAAAGCCCGGCTGGAAGCGCAGAACGGGCAGAAAAAGCAGCAGGCCGCATCGGGCTCCGACGACAAGACCCGCAAGCAGTCGGACAAGAATGTGGAGAACTTCCGTAAAATCATGGTGGCTGACAATGAGGACGGGGAAAGCCGTTACAAGACCGATTACCGGGGACGTGTGCAGGACCGTAACGTGAACATTCTTCCGCAACCGATGTTTGCGCTGAGCTATTATGAACGCCGGGAGGAGGTGGAACGGCAGATCAACTATTATAAGGGGATTGATGACCTGAATGCACGGCATCTGCTACCGCACCGTCTGCTGATTACCAACAGGGAGGCTTCGCTGAACGAGCAGCAGGTGAAGCAGCATTTCGCATCGATTGACGAGCAGACGGCGGCCATCGTGAAGAGTCCTCGCAATGCGCTTCATTATTATGCCCGTGCGCTCGACTTCTATCTGGTGCAGGATTTCGACAATGCGCTGGCCGATCTGGATGAGGTTATCCGCTGTGACTCTACATTCATGCCCGCTTATTTCAGCCGTTCGCTCATCTATTACAAGCAGCTTGAATACCGCAGGCGCGACAA
The DNA here is from genome assembly GCA_949289295.1 of uncultured Bacteroides sp. Lineage (GTDB taxonomy): Bacteria > Bacteroidota > Bacteroidia > Bacteroidales > Bacteroidaceae > Phocaeicola. The sequence goes on along the minus strand of CASENM010000020.1, from coordinate 46,887 downwards.
GAATTATGAGGTGGAGGTGAAGCTTGAGAAAGAGATACAGGTGCATGCCTATGATTATAATAAGGTGAAGGAGGATTTGGACGAGGTGATTCGTCTGGCTCCCGACTTTGTGTATGCCTATTATAACCGGGGGAATATCTTGAACTCCATGAAGGATTACCGGGCCGCTCTGGCCGATTATTCGAAGGCCATCGAGCTTGATCCCCGTTTTGCGGACGCCTATTTCAACCGTGGGCTGACAAATATCTTCCTGGGCAACAACACGCAGGGAATCCGTGACCTGAGCAAGGCGGGCGAGCTGGGAATCTTTTCGGCTTACAACATCATCAAGCGGTTTACGGCCGTTCCTGAAAAATAAAAAAGGAAAGTGAGATAAAATAAAAAGTTTTATATAATTTTGTGCGCAATAACATAAACAATTACAGACACTATGGTTAAGATAACTTTTCCCGACGGCTCCGTGCGCGAGTATAATGACGGAGTGACGGGTCTGCAGATTGCAGAAAGTATCAGCTCCCGTCTGGCGCAGGATGTGTTGGCCTGCGGCGTGAACGGTGAGACTGTGGACTTGAGCCGTCCGATTAACGAAGACGCTGATTTTGTTCTCTATAAGTGGGATGACGAACAGGGCAAGCATGCTTTCTGGCATACCAGCGCCCACCTGTTGGCCGAGGCGCTGCAGGAGCTTTATCCGGGCATCCAGTTCGGTATCGGTCCCGCCATCGAAAACGGATTCTATTATGATGTGGATCCGGGAGACGGCGTGGTGATTAAGGAAAGCGACCTTCCGGCCATCGAACAGAAGATGGTGGAACTGGCCGCACGCAAGGAAGAACTGGTGCGTAAGAGCATCGCGAAGGAAGATGCGCTGAAAATGTTCGGTGAAAGAGGGGAAACTTATAAGTGCGAACTGATTTCCGAACTGGAGGACGGCCATATCACTACATATACGCAAGGCAACTTTACGGATCTCTGCCGTGGACCGCATTTGTTGTCGACGGCTCCTATCAAGGCTATCAAGCTGTTGTCGGTAGCCGGTGCTTATTGGAGAGGTCAGGAGGACCGCAAGCAGATGACGCGTATCTATGGTATCACTTTCCCGAAGAAGAAGATGCTCGACGAATATCTGGTGATGCTGGAGGAGGCCAAGAAACGCGACCACCGCAAGATCGGCAAGGAAATGGACCTGTTCATGTTCTCCGACATGGTGGGCAAGGGTCTGCCCATGTGGCTGCCGAAAGGTACCGCCCTGCGTATCCGTCTGCAGGATTTCCTGCGCCGCATCCAGGCACGCTACGACTATCAGGAAGTGATGTGCCCGCCCATCGGCAACAAGATGCTGTATGTCACTTCGGGGCACTACGCGAAGTACGGCAAGGACTCGTTCCAGCCGATCCATACGCCGGAAGAAGGGGAGGAGTACTTCCTGAAACCGATGAACTGTCCGCATCACTGTACGATCTATAAAAATTCTCCGCGCTCGTACCGCGACCTGCCGTTGCGCATCGCCGAGTTCGGTACGGTGTGCCGCTATGAGCAGAGCGGTGAGCTGCACGGACTGACCCGTGTGCGCAGCTTCACGCAGGACGACGCGCACATCTTCTGCCGTCCCGACCAGGTGAAGGACGAGTTCCTCCGCGTGATGGACATCATTTCTATTGTGTTCAAGTCAATGAACTTCGAGAACTTCGAGGCGCAGATTTCCTTGCGCGATAAGGTGAACCGCGAGAAGTATATCGGTAGTGACGAGAACTGGGAAAAGGCGGAGCAGGCCATTGTGGAGGCTTGTGAGGAGAAAGGGCTGAAGGCGAAGGTGGAATACGGCGAGGCCGCGTTCTACGGTCCGAAACTCGACTTCATGGTGAAGGACGCGATCGGACGCCGCTGGCAGCTGGGCACCATCCAGGTGGACTACAACCTGCCGGAACGTTTTGATCTGGAGTACATGGGCTCCGACAACCAGAAACACCGTCCGGTGATGATCCACCGTGCGCCGTTCGGCTCCATGGAACGCTTCGTGGCCGTGCTCATCGAGCATACCGCCGGCAAGTTCCCGTTGTGGCTGACCCCCGACCAGGTGGCCATCCTTCCCATCTCCGAGAAGTTCAACGACTATGCGGACAAGGTGCGCATGGAACTCAAGAAGTACGACATCCGCGCCATTGTGGATGAACGCAACGAGAAAATCGGCCGCAAGATCCGTGACAATGAGATGAAACGTATTCCTTACATGCTGGTTGTAGGCGAAAAAGAGGCCGAGAACGGCGAAGTTTCCGTACGCAAGCAGGGTGAAGGCGACAAAGGTGTGATGAAAATCGAAGATTTTGCAAAAAATATTGCGGAAGAAGTTCATAATATGATAAATAAATGGTAAATTTGCAACCGTTTTGTTGGGATGTATATCTTGACTCCCGACAGGACGGAATGCAATAATAATTTATAACTCTAAAGACAAACAGGAAGAAAAAGTATTTTTGATGAAAAATGACTCTTTAAAAGGGCAACACCGAATCAACGAACAGATTCGTGCCAAAGAAGTACGTATTGTGGGAGATAATATTGAATCGGCTGTCTATCCGATTGCTCAGGCCTTGAAACTGGCAGAAGAACATGAAGCCGACTTGGTTGAAATTTCACCCAACGCTGTCCCTCCAGTTTGTAGAATTATAGATTATTCTAAGTTCCTTTACCAGTTGAAGAAACGTGCGAAGGAGCAGAAGGCCAAACAGGTGAAGGTCAATGTGAAGGAAATTCGTTTTGGACCTCAGACTGATGACCATGATTATAATTTCAAGCTGAAGCATGCCATCGGCTTCTTGCAGAACGGTGACAAAGTGAAGGCTTATGTGTTCTTTAAAGGACGCTCGATTTTGTTCAAGGAACAGGGTGAAGTGCTTCTTCTCCGTTTTGCCAATGATTTGGAGGAATATGCAAAAGTGGAACAGATGCCTTTGCTTGAAGGTAAACGAATGACCATCGCGCTTGCTCCGAAGAAACCGGGTGCCAAGAAACCGGCCAAACCGGCGGCTCCTTCAGAGAAGAAAGATGAAACTGAAGAATGAATGAGGGTGTGTAACGCGCGGTGTAGTGCGTTGCCATTAATTATTAATATTTAAAAATTAAACAAGATGCCAAAAGTTAAGACTAACTCCGGTGCCAAAAAAAGATTCGCTCTTACCGGAACGGGTAAAATTAAGAGAAAGCACGCTTATCACAGTCACATTCTGACTAAGAAGACTAAAAAGCAGAAAAGAAATCTTGTTCACATGGGTCTGGTAGACAGTGACAACAAGAGACAGGTGAAGGAACTTCTTTGTTTGCGTTAATCTTTGTGAAGCGTAAGAGTATCATTTAATTTATTAACCGAATGCATTAGCTTCAAGTCCGGTTGGAAAATATCGGCGCTAACATTCAAAAACTTTTTAAAACTATGCCAAGATCAGTAAATCATGTTGCTTCCAGAGCAAGAAGAAAGAAAATTTTGAAGTTGACCAAAGGTTACTTTGGTGCAAGAAAGAACGTTTGGACCGTTGCCAAGAACACATGGGAAAAAGGTTTGACTTATGCATATCGTGACCGCAAGAACAAGAAACGTAACTTCCGCGCGTTGTGGATCCAGCGTATCAACGCTGCCGCTCGTCTGGAAGGTATGTCATACTCTCAGTTGATGGGTGCACTGCACAAGGCAGGTATCGAAATCAACCGTAAGGTGTTGGCTGACCTGGCAATGAATCATCCTGAAGCATTCAAGGCTGTCGTTGCTAAAGTGAAAGCCGCTTGAGATTGAGAAATCCGAAAGACTTTAAAATTATGAAAAAGGTATCGCTTTGCGGTACCTTTTTTTGTGCCTGATATTTTGTAAATTCAAAAAAATGTCGTACATTTGTAATACAAAAATGAAGCCGTACTTGCAGAATCGGGAAACTCATCAAATTATATGAAATGCCGAGAACAGCTTCAATCTCCAATGGCGGGCCACGCCTTCGGGTAGCATTTATGCCGGTGGATTACAAAGGGGGTGAGCACTCAAATCTTGTTTATCGGAGTTTCGTCACGCCTCGGGTGCGGCTTCTCTTTTTTCTCATAAGACGGGGAATCCTGGTTGGCATACGCTCAGGATTCCCCGTCTTTTTGTGCGGTCATGTGTATTGGTTTAAATTTTTTTAAAAGAGGTCGGTATGATTCTATATTTTTCAGGAACAGGAAATTCGCGTGAGGTGGCCGGATGTCTCGGCCGGATATCGGGCGAGAAGGTGTTGCCGCTGTTGGAGGTGGCTGGCGGCGGTAAGGATGCCCTTGTCCTGCAGGAGGGGGAAGCCTTGGGTTTTGTGTTTCCCGTCTATTCGTGGGGGCCTCCTCCCGTGGTGCTTGAGGCGTTGGAGCGGATAAGGATTGAGGGTGTGCCGGAGTATGTGTATTTTGTCTGCACGTGCGGTGACGATACGGGGAAGACGGCCGACATTTTCAGGAAGGCGGTGTCGCGCAAAGGGTGGATTTGTGCGGCGGGCTTTTCGGTGACGATGCCCAACACGTATGTCTGCCTTCCCGGATTCGACGTGGATTCGCGCCGTCTTGCCGGCCTGAAACTGAAAGGCATGGAGGGGAGGCTGGAGTTCATCGCCTCGTGCGTCAAGGCCCGTAAGCGTATGACCGACTGCCACGAGGGGATATTCCCCCGCTTGAAATCGTATCTTGTCCGTCCGTTCTTCAACCGGTATATGACCTCACCGGACGCTTTTCGTGCGACAGACGCCTGTGTCTCGTGCGGTAAATGTGTGAGGGTGTGCCCCATGCGCAACATCCGTCTGGCGGAGGGCCGTCCGGTGTGGGGAGCGGACTGTGCCATGTGTCTGGCCTGCTACCACCATTGTCCGGAGCATGCCGTCGGCTATGGCAATGCGACCAAGGGAAAAGGGCAGTACACCCCCGGGATGTTCATGCCGGGAAAGAAAGCGTGAACCGGCTTCCTTTGTCGGGGCGGGAATCCACGGAGATCTGTCCGCCGTGAAGGATGACTATCTGCTTGCAGAGGGCCAGTCCGATGCCCGACCCGCCGGGCTTGGTGGTGAAGAACGGCACGAAAATCCTTCCGGTCACTTCGGGGAGCATCCCTTCTCCGTTGTCGCTGACCGTAAACTTCCATTCCTTACCCGATATTGACGCGCCGATCTCTATGTGTGCGCCGGCTGTATTCCGGCAAGCTTCCAATGCATTCCTTATCAGGTTGATGAATACCTGCTCCATCTGTCCCCGGTCGGCTTTCCAGTGGGGGAGACTGTCGGGGCAACTGAAGGTGAGGGCCGTTTCTCCGGCAAAGAGTTGCTGCAGGTCGTTGAAGAAGTCACGCACTTTGATGTCTGTTCTTACGGGTTGCGCGATTCTGGTCAGTTTTCTGTAGTTTTCCACGAATTCCAGCAGTCCCTTGCTCCGCCGGCGTATCACTTGCAGGCCTTGCCGCATCTGGGAGCGGGCGCGTCCGTCGGACGATTCGGTCAGGCTGCGTTCGCTCAGTGTGTCGGCCAGAGAGATGATGGGCGTGATGGAGTTCATGATCTCGTGTGTCAGCACGCGGATGAGTTTCCGCCATGCCTCCATCTCGGTGTGTTCCAGTGCCGTATGGATGTTTTTCAGGCTGACCAGCCATTGGCTTTTTCCTTTCAGATAGATTTCCGTGACCGACACGCTCAGGTCGGTGGGGACCGGAGTGTGGGGGAGATGCACCACAGTCTGCCGGTTCCTGATGGCGGAGATGATTTCTTCGGGCAGGACTCCGCGGTTGTCCAGCATGAGCCGGGCCGCCTTGTTCATCCATTCCGTGCGTCCGTCCGGATAACATACCACTACCGCCGTGTCCACCCGGTCCAGCAGGTTCTCGTAATACTGGTGTTTGGTCTCTTCATCGTTCATGCGGATGCGGATAGCCTTCAATGCTGCCGACAGGTCCTCGGCCAGTTGCCGGGTCTCCTTGTCGCTGAAGGCCGGACATGCCAGCTGCGAGAGGTCGTTGCCACGCATGCAGTCCACGATGCGCCGCATCAGCCGGATCTGCCGGGTCTGCATCCGGTAGAGGCTGACGCAGAGGGAGATGACTGCGGCGGATGAGGTTACGGCACAGAACCAGAGGCCGTGCATGAGGGTATAGACACCTGCCGCGACGGCCACAAGCAGACCGGCTATATGGAGGGTCAGTGAGGCGGCGTAACTTTTCATAATCCCAGTTTTTCGATTTTCCGGTAAAGGGCGAAGCGGGTGATGCCCAGCAGTTCCGCCGCCCGGGTCATGTTTCCCTGGCTGGCGCGCATGGCCTTTTCCACCGCCTTCCGCTCCAGTTTCTCCAGATTCAGTTCCTCGTCCGTGTCCTCCGGCTTTTCCGTGCCGGAGGAAGGGAAAAGGAAATCGCTCGGGCGGAGCAGGGCGTTCTCGCTCAGGATGACCGCCCGTTCCAGTGTGTGCTGCAGTTCGCGCACGTTGCCCGGCCAGCTGTATTTCAGCAGCTTGCTTTTCGCCTCACGGGTGAGTCCTTTCACTTCCTTATGGTATTTCCGGTTGTATCCGTCCAGAAAATGTTCCGCCAGCAGCAGGATGTCGTCTCCCCGTTCTCTCAGCGGCGGGATACGCAGTTCGATGGTGTTGATGCGGTAGAGCAGGTCCTGGCGGAAACTTCCCTCCGCCACCCGTTTGTGGAGGTCGGCGTTGGTGGCACAAATCAGCCGCACGTCAATCTGTGTCGGCTCCACCGCCCCCAGCCGCACGGTCTGCCGTTTTTCGATGGCGGTGAGCAGCTTGGCCTGCATGGGCAGGGAGAGGTTTCCTATCTCGTCGAGAAAGAGCGTGCCTCCCGAAGCGATTTCCATCCGTCCCGGCTTTGTCTTGCGCGCGTCGGTGAAGGCCCCCTTTTCGTAGCCGAACAGCTCGCTCTCGAAAAGCTGTTCGGGGATGCTTCCCAGGTCGATGGTCACGAAGGCCGCTTCCTGCCGGGGAGAGAAATGCTTCAGCATGCGTGCCACGAGGTCTTTCCCCGTACCGTTCTCTCCGAGAATCAGGATGTTGGCGTCCGTGTCGGAGAGCTTGAAGATGGTTTCCTTCACCTTCCGCATGGCGGGCGAGTCGCCGATGAGTTCGGGCAGCCCGTCGTCGGCTCTGAGGGCGAGCATCTGCGCCTGCAGTCTCCCCACTTCTTTGCGCGAGCGGCTGAGCTTCAGGGCCGACGAGAGAGTGGCGAGCAGCTTCTCCTTTTCCCACGGTTTCGACACGAAATCGGTGGCTCCCTCCTTGATGGCGCGGACTGCCTTGTCGGTGTCGGCATAAGCGGTCATGAACACCACCACAGCCTGCGGGTCGGTCCGCAGAATCTCGTCCAGGCAGTCGAAGCCCTCCTGTCCGCTGATGGCGTCACGCCGGAAGTTCATGTCGAGCAGGATGACATCGGGCTTGAAGGTGGCCATGAAATGTCCGATGCGCGAGGGCTGGGTGGTCACCTTCACCTTTTCCATATAGGGCTCGAGCAACAGGTTGAGGGCGAAGAGCACGTCCTCGTTGTCGTCGACAATCAGTATTTTTCCTTTTTCTTCCATGAGTCTGTATAAGGTTGATGGGCAAAGATACGGATTTTCCGCTTGTGTTGTATGTGCGGTTCCGCACGGAAAATGTGTGGTTCCGCACGGCGAAGTCTTGCGGTGCGCTCGCTTATCTTGCTGATGGCTAGTCTGTTGCCTGTGTGGCATGGATTTTGATTTGCTGAAGACGGATTATTATGTGATGAAAGATGAAACGATTGTTATGGATGATATGCCTGGGACTTTCCCTGCCGGTGGAGGCGGATGCCGGACGGCTTACGCTGCGCGATGCCATCCGCATGGCACAGGCGCATTCGCCCGAGGCACAGGCGGCGGAGCATACGTACCGGGCGGCCTACTGGAGCTACCGTTCGTTCCGGGCGAATTATCTGCCGGAAGTGAATCTGGTGTCGTCGCCCTATCTGAACCGGCAGATCAACCGGGTGACGCAGCCCGACGGCACGGAGCAGTTTATCCGGCAGAACCAGTTGATTACGGATCTGGGGCTGCAGGTCAGCCAGAACATCTGGTTCACGGGCGGCAATCTGTTTGTGCAGACCTCCACGCAGCGGATGGACGAGCTGGGCAGTTCTTTCACTTCCTACAACTCGCAGCCGGTGACCGTGGGCTACCAGCAGTCGCTTTTCGGATACAATTCGCTGAAGTGGGACCGCCGCATTGAGCCGGTGCGCTTCCGGGAGGCGAAAAAGACGTATGCCGAGACGCTGGAGCTGATTGCCTCGAGGACGTGCGAGCTGTTTTTCGACCTTGCCACGGCACAGGCGAACCTGGACATCGCGCGGTCGAACTACGCCTCGGCGGACACGCTCTACCGGTATGCCCGCGGGCGGTACAACATCGGCAGCATCACGGAAAACGAGATGCTCCAGCTGGAGGTGAACCGTCTGAACGAGGAGACAAACATGATGAAGGCGCGCATCGAGGTGGAGGATGCCATGCTGACTTTCCGCTCGTTTCTGGGAATACGGGAGGAGACCGCGGTGGAGGTGGTGCCGGACGACAGCGTGCCGCGCTTCGAGGTGCCGCTCGGGGAGGCGTTGGAGCAGGCGTATCTCCACAGCCCGGAGCCGGACATGTACCGGAGGATGAGGCTGGAAAGCAGGAGCGCGCTGGCACAGGCACGGGCAAGCCGGGGGTTGAAGGCGGACCTGTATCTGCAGTTCGGTCTGTCGCAGACGGCCGGACGGCTGAAGGATTCATGGCGCAGTCCGCTCGACCAGCAGTATGTGAGCCTGTCGCTGGTGGTGCCCATTCTCGATTGGGGACGCGGACGGGGCAAGGTACGGGTCGCGAAGTCGAACGTGGCACTGGTGGAGACGCAGACTGAACAGGGCATGAACGATTTCGAGCTGAACGTGCGGAAGATGGTGCGGCAGTTCAACCTGCAGGCGCGTCAGGTGGAGGTGGCGGCACGCACGGACGACACGGCACGCCGCCGCTATGAGGTAGCTCTCCGGCTGTACCTGATGGGCAAGTCGACCGTCCTCGACCTGAACGCGGCGACCACGGAAAAGGACGCGGCGCGGCGCAACCATATCGAGGCGATGAAGACGTACTGGACACTCTACTACGGTTTGCGCAGCATGACGCAGTACGACTTCGAGCACGGCTGTCCGCTGACGGAAAACCTGCCGGACATCTGAAATTCTTCATTCTTCATTCTTAATTCTTCATTCTTAATTTAAAAAGGAAGTGGATATACAACTGAAAAAGAAACCCTGGTATGTGCGCCACCGCTACCGTCTGGCGGCGGGTGTGGCCGCGATAGCCGGACTGGCTTACGTGATGGCGCTTGCCTCCGGTCCGCGCCGTCTGCGTGTCGACGCGGAGACGATACAGATAGCCGAAGTGAAAAACGGTGATTTTCTGGAGTATGTGGATGTGGAAGGCGTGGTACATCCCATCCTGACCCTCATGGTCAACGTGCGCGAGGGCGGCAACGTGGAGCGTATCGTGGCCGAGGAAGGCAGTCTGATGAGACGCGGCGACACCATCCTCACACTGACCAACCCCGACCTGATGCGCGACCTGGACGACCAGCGCGACGAGTGGGAGAAACAGCGCATCACGTATGAGGAGAAGGCCATCGAGATGGAGCAGCGCACCCTTACGCTCAAGCAGCAGGCACTGGAGGCGGAGTATGAGCTGGACAAGATCCGGAAGAGTTTCGCACTCGAGGAAGAGGAGTATAAGATGGGCATCCGCAGCAAGGCGCAGCTGGAGGTGTCGGCCGACGAGTTCCGCTACAAGACGGAGTCGACCCGTCTCAAGCTGCAGAGCCTGAAAAGCGATTCGGCCATGACTGTCATCCGCAAGGAACTGTTGCTCAACGACCGCGAGCGGGAGCGGAAGAAGTGGGAGCGGTCGCTGCGGAGGACGGAGGACCTGGTGGTGCGCGCTCCCGTCGACGGGCAGCTGAGCCTCGTGAAGGTGACCCCCGGCCAGCAGGTGGCCTCGGGCGAGAACATCGCAGAGGTGAAGGTGATGGACCGCTTCAAGATTCATGCCGCGCTGAGCGAGTACTATATCGACCGGGTGACGACGGGACTTCCCGCTTCGGTCACCTATCAGGGCAGGCGTTATCCGCTCCGGGTGAGCAAGGTGGTGCCCGAGGTGAAGGACCGCACCTTCGATGTCGATCTGGTGTTCACCGGCGAGATGCCCGACAACGTGCGTCTCGGCAAGAGCTTCCGGGTGCAGATCGAGCTGGGGCAGCCCGAAAAGACCGTGGTGATTCCGCGCGGCGACTTCTACCGGCAGACGGGAGGCAACTGGATATTCAAGCTCGATGCCGGCCGCACGCGGGCCGTGAAGGTGCCCATCGAGATCAGCCGCCAGAATCCGCGCCAGTACGAGATCACCGGAGGTTTGCAGCCCGGGGATTGGGTAGTTGTTGCAGGATATGATAACTTTGCAGATGCGGAAGAACTGGTGGTCAGATGATGGCATGTGTCTGGTTGCCAGTGATGTGACAAGGATGGAAGAACACGGGAAAAACGCCTTGACGTTTTCCCCGAAACGTAAGGACGTTTTGTCCGGAACGTCTTGGCGTTTTGCATGAAACGTAAGGGCGTTTTCCGGAGGGCTGTCCGGTGGTTGTTTTTTTAATTAAATTTTATGGATACGTTAAAATATATCTTGAGGTTTTTGATGCGGGCCAGATTCTACACCCTCATCAACTTGCTGGGACTGGCGTTCAGTCTGGCCTGCAGCATCGTCCTGCTGCGCTATATCCACCGCGAGCTGACGGTGGACGTCCATTGTGTCCATCCGGAGACGGTGGCGGTGCCGTTGGCATGGCTGGCCATCCATCGTTACACCGAGGGCTTCGTGCTGAAGGCTCCGCTTTCTCCGTGGATATTCGTCGCGGCCTTGTTGCTGGTGGCGGTCATCTCGCTGGGCACCGTCTGGTGGCAGGTGGGCAAGGCAGCGCGTGTCAATCCGCTGGACGTTATGAAAGCGGAGTAAAACAATAAGGAAGAAAGGATATGATTATGATACAGCATTATCTGAAGGTTGCCTTGCGCAACCTGTGGAAATACAAGGTGCAGAGCGTGATATCCGCCTTGTGTCTGGCGGTGGGAATCGTGGTGTTCAGCGTGGTATATCTGTTTGTCGACCGGATGGCGGACGCTTACAGCAGGTTGCCGGAGCATGAGCGGCGTGTGCGGATCGAGACGCGCGACAAGGCGACGGGCGACAATATGCCGTTCCGGCTGCGGGAGGTGGACGAACTGGTTTCCCGTACGGAAGGGGTGCTGGATTCCGTGTCCGTCTGTTCGGCGACGCGGCGTACGGATGTGGACGTCATCGGGGAGGACGGGCGCGGCCTTCCGTATATCGTGCGGTATAAGGTGACGGGCGGCGACTTCTTCCGCTATTTCAACTTGCCTCTGCTTTATGGCGGATATGTGCCGGAGCTGCCGGACGAGATCATCGTGTCGTCCGAATTTGCGGAAAAAATCGCCGGCGGCGGAAATCCGGTGGGCCGGGTGGTGCGGCTCACCTCTCTGGAGCCGGAGAACGGGATAAAGGACTACCGGATAGTGAATGTGGCGGAAGTGCCCAAGGACGGGCTGGAGCTGGACGCCGACTGCTATTTCCCTTTTGAGATGCAGCCGCGTTTGTCGGTGCTGGTGCATGCTTTTGTGCCGGAGGGACAGACTTTGTCCGGGCTGCGCGGAGCGTTGGACCGCATCGTGTGGAACAGAGGGGAGAAGACGGTGGCGGTGGGTGCCTTGCCGGTGAGCGGACAGGCAGACACCCTGCTTGTGAAGTTTCTGGTCCTGCTTCTCGCTTCCTTGATTCTGGTGTCCGGGCTGATCAGCTTCCTGAAGTTCACTTTCCAGATGTTTTATGCCCGTCAGCATGAGCTGGCTTTGCGGAAAAGTCTGGGCTCGGACATGAAAGGCATTTTCTGTCTGCTTTTCGTCGAGGTGTTCTGCATGCTGTCGTTCGCTTTTCTGCTGTCGCTGGTGTTGCTGGAGGCGGTGGTTCCCCTGGCCCACCGTTGGTTGCCTGAAGAAGGCGTGGGCTGGTTTGTGGCGGACGACTGCTATGTGGTGCAGTCCGTGCTTTATCTGGTTGTCCTGCTGGTCAGCCTGCTCATCGCCGTGTATCCTGTCTGGCGTATGAGAGGGGTGGACCTTGTCAACCGGATCCGTACGGACGGGCGGAAGCACAGGTTCCGTACGGCGATGATCTGTGTGCAGATGTTCGTGTCGATGGGCTTTCTGGGAGCTGTCATCATCACCCACCTGACGTATGACGAGCTGCGCGGCCGGCTGTACTACCCTCCGGAGGGAGCGGACGAGAGCCGGATGATCATGATAAACATGACCACGACCGTTATCCGTGACAGTTGGGACATGATACGCGCGGAGATAGACCGCATGCCGGAAATCGAGGCGCAGACCTCCGTCAACGAAGATATGGACGACGGCCTGCTTTCTTATCAGTTCGTCACCTTCCTGCGGAAGGACAGCACGGAGGTCCGTCTCAAGGTGATGACCGGCCGTCCTGACTACTTCGGCTTTTTCCGCATCCCGATGCAGGGGAAAGTGTTGGAGGCGGAGTCGGAAGGCTTTGTTTACGTGAGCGGACGTTTTGCCGGGTTGCTCCGGGAGGAAAACGCGGAAGGCATGGTGACGTTGGGCAGGCAGACCTATCAGATAGCCGGGGTGTATGAGGACCTGTACAAGGATATGACGGACGACGCACGGTTTGCCGGCTCCGTGTTTCTCCCGACGCGGGATTTCAAGACATGGATTCTGAAGGTGGCTTCCGGACAGGATGTGGACGGCGTGCTGGAGAAGGTGGAGGCCGTCTGCCGGAAACATGTCCCGCGCACGTTGCCTTTGGATGTGCGCAAGTTCGGGGAGCGTTCCGTGTTTTCGGTGATGGAGACGCTGGAGGCCGTATTGTGGGTGCTGGCTGCGGTGAGTCTGCTGCTGGTGACACTCAGTGTGTATTCCTCCATCTCGATGGACGGGGTGGCGCGTCAGAAAGAAGTCGCCGTCCGGAAGATCAACGGGGCTTCGCGCCGGGACATTCTCATGCTGTTCGCCCGGCCGTATGCGGCCATGTTCCTGCTCATGTTCGTGCTGGTCTGTCCGCTGCTGAGGCTGGCGATGGCCGGCGCGTTGGAAGATTCCTCCATGAAGTCGGTTTACGGATGGGAGTGGGAAGCCGTCCTGTTTGTGACGATGGCTCTGCTGATAGCGGCGGCGGTAGGCTGGCAGATCGTGAGACTGATGCGGATAAATCCGGCTGAGACAATCAAAAAAGAATAGATGTCTGCCGTAGGGGCGTATCGCATACGCCCCGAAAACATCCAAGGAAAGAATAAACTATAAACGATAAGACAAGATGATCAAGACAACGAATTTACAGAAGGTGTTCCGCACGGACGAGGTGGAGACCTGGGCATTGAACAATGTGAGCATTGAAGTGAAGGAAGGCGAGTTTGTGGCCATTATGGGACCTTCGGGTTGCGGCAAGTCGACTTTGCTGAACATTCTCGGACTGCTGGACAACCCCACCGGCGGCGAATATTGGCTGAACGGCGTGGAGGTGTCGAAGTACACCGAGTCGCGGCGCACCTCGCTCCGCAAGGGGATCATCGGCTTCGTGTTCCAGAGCTTCAACCTCATCGACGAGCTGAACGTGTATGAGAACATCGAGCTGCCGCTGCTCTACATGGGCGTTCCGGCGGCCGAACGCCGGCGCAGGGTGGAGGAGGCGATGGACCGCATGGCCATCGCCCACCGCTCGAGACATTTCCCCCAGCAGCTTTCGGGCGGACAGCAGCAGCGCGTGGCCATCGCCCGTGCCGTGGTGGCCGGTCCCAGGCTGATTCTGGCCGACGAGCCGACGGGAAACCTCGACTCGAAAAACGGCAAGGAGGTGATGGCGTTGCTCAGCGAGCTCAACCGGGAGGGAACCACCGTCGTGATGGTCACCCACTCGCAGCACGACGCCGGTTATGCCGGACGCATCATCAATCTGTTCGACGGGCAGGTAGTGACGGAAGTGGCGATGTAAAACCTGATAATATTGTTTTGGATGATTGCGCATTATTTGAAAGTGGCTGTCAGGCAACTGCTGAGATACCCGGTGCAGAACCTTGTCAGCATTGTGGGACTGGCGGTATGTCTGTTCTGTTTCGGTATCTCTTTGTATATCTGCCGTTTTGTGATGTCGGCCGACGAATGCTTTCCCCACAGGGAGCGTATCGCCGAAATCAGCATGAAAAGGCCCCACAGCAAGGACAACTTCAGCGGCATACCGGTGGAGCTGGTCGGCAGGATGCGGGGCATCGGATGGACAGAAGCGGAGGCGTTTACCTACGTGGCCTTCCCCGACGACCGTTCGTTCCGCATCGAGGTGAAGCCCGACGAGATGCTGCCCTTCGATCCGCTGCGGTGTATGGAGGTGGACACCTGCTTCCGTCAGGTGTTCGGGCTGGACATCGTGGCCGGTTCCTGGCAGACGGCCGCACGGACACCCAATGCCGTGATATTGTCGGAAAGCGAGGCGAGACGGATTTACGGTGACCGTGTGGGCGATGCCGTGGGAAAGCGGCTGGTGACCACCGCCAAGCTGCCGTTTTCTTCCCGGAAGGGCGGTGTGGCCTATACCGTGCAGGCCGTGATGGCCGATTTCCCCTCCAACAACAGCCTGACGGATATGGAGCCTGTGGCGGCCCTGGTGCTGAACGATACGGACGGAAGGCTGCAGTGGCAGGGAAAGGACGTGACGGGCGGCAATGGTTACGCCTTGCTGAAAGGAGGGTCGGGAAGCCGGGAAAAGCTGGAGGCGGACATCCGCGACAGGGGACTGAGACAGTCGATGTTCGGCGAGGAGTATGAGGTGCGGATCTATCCTTTGGGCTATTCCTATTGGAAATACGGAGGCGCGAGATTCGTGGCGTGGATCACCTCCGTCACCGGTGTGCTGGTGCTTCTGGTGGGACTGCTCAATTTCTTCTATTTCCAGATAGGCGCGTTTCTCAACCGCAGCCGCGAGTACAGTCTCCGGAGGGTATTCGGGGGGAGCGGCAGGCATCTGGCGGCGCAGCTTTTTACGCAGGCGGCGCTCACGGTGGCGATTGCGTTTCTGATGGTGTTCGTGCTGGTCGAGCTGTTTGCCCCCATGATGCGCTTCAGCGTGATGAATTTCCATGTGGGTGTCGATCCGTCGGTTTTGCAGTGGCAATGCGTCCAGTATCTGCTGCTGGTGCTGGTCTTCAGTTTTCTGGCCTGTCTGCTCACCGTGCGGCGTGCGTCCCGTACCCTCATCCAGACGGGCATCCGGGGGACGGCTTCCGGAAGCGGACGGCACCGTGTGCGCAATGTCATGCTCGGCATCCAGTATTTCGTCTGCTGGATATTCATCTCGCTGGCGGCGGCTCTCTATCTGCAGGCCGACAAGACCACCTCGGCGCTGTTCGGTACGCTGGACAAGAGGGAGAAGGCCGGGATATTGAGTATTCCTCTCGGTTATCCGTTTCTGGAGCAGGCCGGGAAGCTTGCCCTGGTGGAGCGGATGAGGCAGATTCCCGGGGTGGAGGATTGTCTGCTGGCCGACATCGCCTTTACCCGGGGTGTGTCGGGAAACGTGCTCTGTTCGCAGCCGCCCTCACAGCCCGACGGGAACAAGGAATATGCGGTCAACATTCTTGCGGTGCCCCGGAATTTCTTCAGCTTCATGCGCATGCCTGTCGTGCAGGGGCGTATGCCTGACGACGACGGCGGGATGGTGGTGGACCGGACTTTCGGGCAGGATTTGCGCGAAAGGGACGGAACGGTTCCTTTGGGCGCCGTCTTTTACGACAATGCCGGAAGGTATACGGTGACGGGCATCTGTGAGCCGCTCGTGGCACACGCCTATCACGTGTCGTCCTATCCCGGATATTACGGAGGATATGCGTTCATTCTGTCCGACTTCCGGCAATACGTGGGCCACTGTTACCTGAAATGCGGCAAGGGGCAGGCGGACGAGGTGCGCCGCCGGGTGGAAGCCCTTCTGAAGCAGACGTTCCCCTATACGGTGGAACCGCAGGTCACCACTTTCCTGGACGACATCGAGAAGGAGCAGGGCATCGAAAGCATGCTGAAAGGCATCGTGCTTTTCCTGGCCGTCGTGTGCGTGGTAGTCACGCTGCTGGGAGTGTATGCGGCCATCACCCTCGATACGGAGCGGCGGCGCAAGGAGGTGGCCGTCCGCAAGGTCAACGGCGCGGGTGTGAGACAGATTATGTGGCTTTTCGCCCGCACGTATGTCTGGATAGGGGGAGTGGCGGCCGTACTGGCCTTTCCGCTGGTATATGCACTCTTGAGCCTTTGGCGGCGGCTGTACAGCATTTTCTTCCATTACGGGCTTGTGTTCTGGGCGTGCGTGCTGCTGTCTGTGGCGGCGGTGACGGCCCTGACCGTCGTGTTCCGCATTGTCCGTATCGCGCGTGTCAATCCGGCGGAAGTGATAAAGAGTGAATGAACTGAACGGGAAAGGGGTCGGAAGCCGGTCCGGCGGAGACCATCAAGTCGGCGGACAGTTAGAAGGCGATGTCGGGCACCGTGCTTTCGATGCGCTCCTCAATGCTGTCGGGCACTTTGGGGAAGAAATCGAGTCCGGTTTCTTCCTCTACCTTGTCCACCGTCACCATGTAGTTCTTTAGAGGCTGGTGGTGCGCCTTGTTGTCGAAGAGAAAACCCATCGCCATCGGGTTCTTGCGGTTGTAGATGAGCACCACCTTGAAGAAACGGTCGGGCACGGCCACGCGGTTCTTGCCGATGCGTTTCGGCGACTTCGTGTCGTAGATGGGTCCGCAGGCGATGTGGACGGTGCCGTATTTCTCCGCCCATTTGCGGCACGACTCTTCCAGGTCGCCCCAGTCGTCGCGGTTCAGCTTGCGGTTCTGCGGACAGATGTTACTCATGTAGAACGATTCTTTCATGGCCCGGCTGCTCCATTTCATGTCGGCGGCCGGAGCCATGTGTCCCCGGTCATAGCCCGAGCGGGTATAGTCGGAAGTTGTGACGCGCGGTTCCGGCAGTTCGGGGTCGGGCAGGAACTTGTTGGTGCGCTCCTCGTTGCCTTCCGTTTCCTGTCGTGTCAGTTCCCATGCCACCCAGTTGGGGGTCTTGTAGAAGTTGTTGTACGACACGGTGTATCCCAGATGCCTGATGACCGTCTCATCCCGTTTTCCGACAGTTTTGGGAATTTCCAGCTGCAGGGACAGGCCCATATTGGCGGATGCCGTTTCTTCCGCTCCGGTTGTGCCGGTCTGGCTTCCGATGGCCTGGACCGTTTCCGTGGAGAACACCTTTTCTCTGTTCTGGTGGACATAGAGCGCTCCTGCGATGAGAATGACCAGCAGGATGAATCCTTTCAGTCCGCCGCCCGATTTCTTCTTTCCTTTTCTTGCCATGTCAGAGAAGTTTGAAACGCATCCGGAAGATGCCGTCGTTATAGTCGTGACTGATGATTTTGAACGTGCCGATCTCGGAAGTATTTTGCACGTGCGCGCCGATGCAGAGGCAGTCGTCGTAGTCGCCCACCTTCACCACGCGCACCGTGTCGGAAGCATTTTCCGGCAGACGTTTCATGTCGAAGCGCTGTGCGGCCTCCTCCTGGGTGATGAACTCCGTGGTCACGTCCAGATGGCGTGCGATGGTTTCGTTGACGGTGTTTTCGATACGTGCGATGTCCTCATCGGTAGGAGGTTGGGGCAGGGCGAAGTCGAGCTTGCTTTTCTTCCGCTCGATATGTGCGGATACGGCCCGTCCGCATCCGAAAAGGTTCACCATTGTGCGGTTCACGATATGCTCGCACGTGTGCATGGGAGGATATTCCTGCTTGTTGTGTCCGTTGAGTTGGGGTTGTTCCATACAAATATGTTTTTGGGATAAATGATGCGCAAAGTTACACCATTATCTGTAACCCGGAACTTTTTAGGAAATCTTTTTAGTGCGTCTGTTCCCGGAATATGTTCGGGTACGGGCATAAAAAAAGGAGTACCGCTGTACTCCAACCTTGTTAACCTTAAATCTAATACTATGAAAAACACAATGCAAAGTTACGGACTTTTTGCTTATCTGCAAATAATTGTCGCCTGAAATATGATGGTATAACGTTATTTAAGAATTTGGTTTCTTTCCGGTTCTTTTGTTAACGTCTCTTTTGCTTACCTTTGCACAAAAATTTCAAAACAAGAGAGAATATGGCATTTGAAGCAACAAAAAGAGAATGGGGCGAGCTTTATGCGTTTTTCCGCCTGCTTGCCGATGGAGAAGTGTGTTCGGGCACTCCCGATGTGAAGAAAAACGAGGCACAGCATCTTCCGGTGGCTATGATACAGCGTGAGGAACACGACGGGCCACGGCGCTATATCGTGGAGAAGGACAATGTATATATCAGCGGGGCCAATATCGACAAGCGCGTTCCGCGTGAAGATTTTGCGGCAGTCTGCGACCTGATTCTGGAGGGAATCCGCAGTTCATCAGCTGATGAGGTGACATCGCCCGACGGTGTGGAGGAGTTTCTCGATGAAGTATGCATCTACAATCTGGAAGCCCGGACGGACGACCGTACGGATTTCAGTGTGGCGTTTTATTCTGCCGATGCACCGGTAGTGGGCTTTTCTGTCCGTTCGCGTTTGGGTGTCATGTTCCCTCTGCTTGACGGAGGCCGTGCGGCAAACTTCAAATTCGAGCAGACCGGCGTGAAGTTCCCTTCGCCCGCTGTCAATAAAATCAATGCCCATGGTGAGGAAGACGATGTGGTGAGCCGTATGCTGATGATTGAGCGTCTGGGTGGAGGATTGAAGTATAACGATGTGGCCGACAAGATTTTCCGGAGCAATCTCTCGATGATTGACTTGCATGCGGGGCGTATGCTGGGAGAGATGACACGGCTGATGTGGCTCGATGACCTTACCAAGGTGTCGGAGCTGACTGAAGAAATCAAGAAGCTGAATCCCCTCAAAATAAAGGACGAACTGATTTACAAGCACGGGTATTATGACTACAAGGTGAGGGAGTTCCTGCTGGCCATAGCCACGGGTATGCGTCCGGCCAAGCTCTATAGCGGCGTGGAGTCGGCCATCGGAGGCATGTTGCTTGTGACGGGAAGCGGAGAAGTGCTGTGCTACCAGCGCGCATTCCGCCAGACATTCGCTGACTTCTTGTTTTATAACACGCGTCTGGAAAAAGGCTCTACCGCAAAAGACAAGTATGGTTTCCTGGAACGCGAGAACGGTGCCTATTATTTCAAGTTGAATCTGAAGGTCGGTCTGTTGAAGAGATAAGGGTTTGTCCTGCAGGCAATGTGATTTTTAAAGAAGGGAGCTGTCGTGGAACAGAAACAGACTGTCAACATGTACGGTCATTCCACGGCAGCTCCCTTGATATTTTAACGGGACGGATTTTCCGCCGCCCTTTTCCTGTGGGCATTGCGCGCGTTTTTCAGCAGTTCCCGGTGGAAACGCATTTCGGCTCTCTGGATGTCATAGATTTTTTTTGACGTAAGGAATGTCTTGTATTTTTTCAGATATTCCATATCCAGGTTGTCATTCGTGATGCGTGCCTGGATGATGTCTTCCACAATCTGTGCATATTCGGCTTCCGAGGTGCCGGGATTTTTCCCCTGACGCATTTTTTCCCATGCTTCCCGGTTGCACCTTCCCTTTTTGTCCTGCAGCTCGAAATAAAGCGGGAAGAATTTCTTCGCTTCGTCCGGTGTCAGCTCCGCCCGCTGGATGATAAATTCCTGCTGTTTCTGCCGGAACTCTTCTTTGCTCAGCTTGTTTTTCTGTGCATACAGACTTCCCGTACAGCAGAACGAGATGAGCAGGAGAAATATTGAAACTGTCTTTTTCATTTCTGTCAATTGTTTTTATTGGTAGATTTCAGTATCGGCATCTGTCAGATACTCATAAAGTGTATAGTCATCCATCATGGTCTGGTTGACAATCGGATCGATCATTTCGTCAGGAAGCTCGGAAAGATTGATGCCCGGCACTTCCGACATCTGAATGTCTTTCTCGCCTACGAACGTGCGGACCATCAGCATGATCCCACAGAACATGGCTGTCATGTATATCCATGGCCTTATGCGGGCCCACAGCGTGACAGTCGGAACTTCGGCGGGAGATTTTTCCGGAAGTTTCTCCATCAACTGTCCGGTGAAATTCTCGAAATACCCTTCGGGCACTTTGAAAGCGTTCCGCTTGCCGCACCGGTTCAACAAATTGGTTTCTTCCTTCTTCATGGCTGTCTGTTTGATAGTTTGTATATTGTTTAGACTTTTTCCGGCGTAAAAGGTTTAATCGTTCCGGCCAAAAAAATCCTCGATTTTTTTTACTGCGTGGAAGTAAGAGGCCTTCAGTGCCCCTGTGCTGGTTCCCAGGATGTCGGCGATCTCTTCGTATTTCAGCTCCTGGAAGTATTTCAGATTGAAGACGATGCGTTGCTTCTCGGGCAGGGTCATGATTGCTTTCTGAAGCATTTTCTGCGTTTCGTCCCCGTCGAAATACGGGTCGCTTTCCAGCCGGTTCAGCAAGGCCGCGTCCGCATCGTCGATGGACAGATGGTTTTCTGCACGGCGGCGGTTCAGAAAGTTCAGACTCTCGTTGAGCGCGATGCGGTAGAGCCAGGTGGAAAGTCTGGCTTCCCCCCTGAAGCAGTCAAGGTTGTCCCATGCTTTCATGAACGTGTTCTGAAGCAGGTCGTCCGCGTCATCGTGCGAGAAGACCATGCGCCGGATCTGCCAGTAGAGCTGTTCGCTGTAAGCGCGTACCACTTCGGTGAAGGCTTGCCGCTGAGTAGACGGGTCTTGCAGTTGCCGTATGATTTCTGTTTCGTTATATTTGCTCATGTGTTCCGGTTCATCTCTTTGGAATATTGACAGTCTGGCCGGTTCCGGGTTTAATGCAGTTAGCTTTCTTTAACGGTGCTCTCTATGGAGACAGTCATGTCTTCCGTGCCCAGCAGTGTGTTGGGGAATATGGCCTGCGCTTCGCGGAGAAGGGGCTTTTCATTGTCATACCGTGCGGAAAAATGTCCGATGACCAATTGCTTCACTTCTGCGTCGCGGGCTATTTGTGCGGCCTGTGCGGCCGTAGAATGGAGTGTCTGTCTGGCTCTCGCCTCGTCCTCGCTGCCGAATGTCGCTTCGTGGAAAAGCAGGTCGACTCCTTTTATCTGTTCTACAATTTCCGGCAGATAAGCGGTGTCTGAGCAGTAGGCATACGAGCGTGGGGAGGCCGACGGGGTGGTCAGCCGGGCATTGGGAATCACGGTGCCGTCTTCCGTCACGAAATCTTCTCCGTTCTTGATGCTGCGTATCTGGTAGACCGGGACTTTATAAAAGTCGATCATGTCGCGGCGGATATGGTTGGCCGTCTTCTTTTCGCGGAACAGGAAACCGCAGGTAGGTATGCGGTGTTTCAGCGGAATGGTTTCCACACTCAGCGAGCGGTCGTCGTAAATCACTTCGCGTTCGTCCGGATTTATCGGATGGAACACGATTTCGTAGGGATTGTCCTTGCAGAAAAAATCGAGCTGGGGCCTGAGAACCTGTTCCAGATTCGGGTGTGCGTAGATATGGAGCTTGGATGTCCGTTCCAGCATGGCCAGAGTGGAGATGAGACCTATCAGGCCGAAACAGTGGTCGCCGTGGAGATGGGAAATGAAGATGTGGTTCAGACTCTTGAAATGAATCCGCGAACGGCGGAGCTGTACCTGTGTGCCTTCTCCGCAATCAATCATGAACATTTTTCCGCGTATGTTGACCACCTGTGACGAGGTGTTGTGCCGCAGGTTGGGGAGTGCCGAACCACATCCTAATATGTGTACGTTGAATTTTTCCATAAGTGCAAAGATACACGATTTTCTGACAGCATGTATGAATCATTCGAATTTTGTATTTCTCATGTCGCCTGTCTCGGCAAAGGCGATGTGCATCTTGAAAGCGTTCCGGAGCGACATCGGGGTGTGGCACGAGTGTCCTTCCGACAACTTCAGATAATCCCAGAGCAGCTGCCTGTAGTCGGGATGCGCACAGTTTTCGATGATGCAGCGGGCGCGTTGTGAAGGCGACTTGCCGCGCAGGTCGGCCACACCCTGCTCGGTGACAAGGATGCGTACGTCGTGCTCGGTGCTGTCCACGTGCGATACCTGCGGCACGATGGACGAAATCAGTCCGTCCTTGGCCGTCGACGGTGTGGTGAAGATGGAGAGGTAGGCATTGCGTGCGAAATCGCCTGAACCGCCTATGCCGTTCATCATCTTGCTGCCCGACACGTGCGTGCTGTTCACGTTGCCGAAAATGTCGGCTTCGAGTGCCGTATTTACCGCGATGATTCCCAGCCTTCTGATCAGTTCCGGATGGTTGGTGATTTCCTGCGGACGGAGCAGTATGCGGTTGCGGAAGTTGTCGATGTCGGCGTACATCTCGTCCAGATGGTCTTCAGACAACGTCAGCGAGCTTCCGGCCACGAAACGGATACGGTCTTTCAGCATCAGGTCGATGACGGAGTTCTGGATGACCTCGGTGAACATGGAGAAAGCCGGAAGCAGCGGGTTGTCGCCCAGCGCGCCCAGTACGGCGTTGGCAATGTTTCCCACGCCCGACTGCAGGGGGAGGAACTCTTGCGGGATGGCGCCTCTTTTCCATTCGGCGCAAAGGAAATCGGCCACGTTGTGACCAATCCGCACGGTCGTTTCGTTGAGGGGTGTGAATGCGGCGATATGGTCACGCTCGTCAGTCTCTACCACACCGAGAATCTTGTGAGGATTTACTTTTACGCCTGCGGTTCCGATGCGGTCGTTCACCCGGTAAATGGGGATTTCCGTACGGTGGGGTGGAGTGGCGGGCACGTAGATGTCGTGCATGCCGCTGAGACGTCCGGCGTGTGCCCTGTTCAGTTCGATGATTACCTTGTCGGCCACCTGGAGAAGGGTCGGGGTAATCCCTACCGAAGTGCTGGGGATGATTTCCCCCTCATCCGTGATGTCGGATGCCTCTACGATGGCTATGTTGATTTTTCCCAGAAAGCCGTAGCGCACGTCCTGGCCGATTTGTGAGAGATGGAGGTCGAAATATTGCACTTCCCCTCCATTGATGGAGTTTCGCATGTCCTTGTTCGACTGGAACGGGGTGCGGAACGAAACGGCGTCGGCCAGTGCCAGTGCACTGTCAACCTGGTTGCCTGTGGCACCTCCCGTAATCAGTCCTATCTTGAACGCTTTGCCTTCGCGGTGCAATGCTCCGGCACGCTCGGCCAGTGCGGCGGGAACCGCTTTCGGAGTGCCTACAGATGAGAATCCGCCAATGCCTACTGTGTCGCCATGGCGGACGAATGCAGCCGCCTCAGCGGCGGAAATGAACGGGTATTTCATATCGGAAATCTGTCTGAAAGGTTAGTATTTTTAAATATTATCGGCAAAATTAGGGTATCTATTTCAAATTATCAACATTTGTCCGGGAAAATATTACTTTTTGACAGCCGGCCTCCGCTCTTCTGCCGGATGTTATGTGGCAGAATTACAGGTATTTGTACCCGTTTTACAGTTTCGGCGGCCGGCCTGTTTGTTCGTATCGGTAAAATGATTATTTTTGCTTCCGCACATTTTAACAAACGACATATCATGGGAGGAGATTTCATCAAGTTGGATACGGTGGAGGAGTACAACAAGCTTTTCGGGCTGGAAACCCTTCATCCGCTGGTAAGCGTCATCGACTTGTCGGAGGCCACGCGTTTTCCCGCTCATTTCACCGTCAACTATGGGGTGTATGCCCTTTATCTGAAGGACACCCGATGCGGCGACATCCGCTACGGGAAACAGGTGTATGACTATCAGGACGGTACGATTGTCAGCTTCGCGCCGGGGCAGGTGGCGGAGGTCGAGATGGCAGAGGGAGTGAGGCCGGCGGCGAAAGGGATTCTTTTCCATCCCGACCTCATCAAGGGGACATCGCTGGGGCAGGAAATAAAATCGTATTCGTTTTTTTCCTATAATTCGCACGAAGCGCTCCACTTGTCGGAGGAGGAGAGAGACATCATCACCGACTGCCTGGCCAAAGTCAGGAGAGAACTGGTCCATCCGATAGACAAGTTGAGCAGACGGCTGATAGCCCGTAACATCCAGTTGCTGCTGGACTACTGCATGCGTTTCTATAACCGCCAGTTCGTCACCCGTGCGGAAGCGAACAAGGACGTGCTGTCCCGATTCGAGACACTGCTCGACGATTATTTCCTGAGCGGAAAGACCCAGGCCGAAGGCATTCCTACGGTGCGCTATTTTGCTGAGAGGGTGTTTCTTTCGCCCAACTATTTCGGCGATCTGATCAAGAAGGAGACGGGCAAGACTCCGCAGGAATATATCCAGGGGAAAATCGTTGATACGGCAAAGGAAAAGCTTCTCGGCACAGAAAAAAGCGTCGGCCGGATTGCAGAAGAACTGGGGTTTCAGTATTCCCAGCATTTCAACCGTGTGTTCAAGAAGAATGTAGGCGTATCGCCGAACGAATACCGGAAATTGCAGGTCTGATTTGCACCCGAGTCCGTGCCGCCGGAAAAAACGCTTCGGCGTTTTGGCTGAAACGTCGAAACGTTCCGGTCAAAACACCGAAGCGTTTTCATGAAAGCAACCTCTGTCATTTAACCCACTGCCTGATGTCATTTTCGCTGGCACCGTTCAGCAGTTTCCCTTCTTCCCATTCCAGTTTCGGATAGTCCGCCTTCAGTTCCTTTTCAGCGTTGGTGATGCTGCTTCCCCCCGATGTGGCAAAAGGAATGAGAGTTTTTCCTTCAAAATTGTGGCTCTCGATGAAGGTGTTGACAATTCTTGGAGCTTCATCCCACCAGATGGGGAATCCCAGATACACCACCTCATACTGCGCCATGTTGTCCGGCCCCGGCTTGATGGCCGGCCGGGCTTTCGAATCGCCCATCTCCTTGCTGCTTCGTGAAGCCTTGTCGCGCCAGTTCAGGTCGGCCGGCGTATAGGCGACAGCCGGTTTGATTTCAAACAGATCGCCTTCCGTCACCGAAGCGATTTTCTGCGCCACCTTCCTGGTAGTTCCTGTAGCCGAGAAATAAGCCACCAATGTTTTCCCGTCATCGGCATTGTCCGTCTTCTGTGCGCAGGCCGAAATGCCGCACATCAGTGGAACGGCCGCCAGTAGCAATGCAAATTGTTTCATCAGTAGTCCTCCCTTCCGTTTTTATGATTCATCTTTTGTCGTAAAAATACGAAGAATCATGGATTGCAGCATACCCGGATTACAGATAAATGAACGGGATGTGCTGTTTTAACTAAATTTCAGAGAATGTGGCGGGATTATCTGTCCTTTTGCCATTACCGTAATAAAAAGGACAAAGGACTTCTGCTCCACAGGATTTTGGAGTATGCATTTTTGCATATTAAGTGATTAAGCATATCAACAATCATTTATATTATGGCTTCAGTAAAATTGAAATTCAGGGCTTCACAGAAGGAAGGCAAGGAGGGTGTACTCTACTATCAACTCATACAGGACAGAAATGTAAAACGGATTACCACGACCTACCACATCTATCCGAAAGAATGGGACAGCAAGCATGATTCAATCATCATTCCGGAACATACGCATACCCGTTATCCGCGTTTGACCGCCATTCAGATGGAAGTCAAATGGGATTTATATCGGATTCGTAATCTGATTGATACTGGAATCCCATTGGATAACGTCTGCGAATCATTTGACAGGGTGGATACGGGTAAGGGGATTTCAGTCTTCGACTATGCACACCAGCAGGTGGAAAGGTTAAGAGAACTTGGGCGCATCCGCTGCTCGGAAACACGTGAAAGCGCCTTACGCTGCTTCATGAAGTTCCGTGGTTTCCTTGACCTGGGCTTTGACCACTTCAACAAAGACCTGATAGAACGGTACGAAGCCTGGATGAAGGAACAAGGAGTGTCACGCAACACCTCGTCATTTTATCTTCGCAACCTGCGTTCCATCTATTCGGCGGCAATAGAAGACGACATCATACAAGACCTGCACCCATTCATTAAAGTATATACCGGCGTGGACAAGACCGTGAAGCGGGCCATCTCATTGGATGAACTGCGCCACATTAAGAATTTAAATCTGGAGAAACGTCCGGCACTTGCTGTTGCCCGCGACATAATGATGTTCAGCTTTTATGCACGAGGCATGAGTTTTGTGGACATGGCGTATCTCCGCAAAAAAGACATCACGGGAAGCCACATCGTTTACCGCCGCAAAAAGACCGGCCAACTGTTGGAAATCGAGATTGTGCCGCAAATGCAGGAGATACTCTCTAAATATCGAAATGAGACGCAATACCTTCTCCCTATTATACTTCGGGAAGACGGTACGGAAAGAAAACAATACCGAAACCTGTTGGTACGCATCAACCGCAATCTGAAAAAGATAGGGAATATAGCCGGTCTCCCCATTCCATTGTCGACATACGTCGCGAGGCATACATGGGCAACTTTGGCCCGTGACAAGAACATCCCTTTGTCCATAATCAGTGAAGGGCTCGGGCATGACAATGAAAAGACCACCCGCATCTATTTGGATTCCATTCACACCTCACGTCTCGACGAAGCAAACCGCCTGATACTTGATGACCTCTAAAAAATTGTATTTCTCTGCCGCAGAGAGAATACGTTGTTGGCAAAACTACTAATAATTTTTGATTATGATTCCATAAATCTGTACTTTTTTTCACTTGTCTACAGAATTCCTTCTTTCTTTCAATATATTTGAGTATGATTCACTTCAACAGACAGAATGCTTTTGTTGACAAAAAACATGGGAAAAGGAAGAAATGTAGTCCACTGATTCATAGACGTATTTCTTAATAATGCATCTCTCTGCGGCAGAGAGATGCACTATTGCAAACGATATGAACACATTGTCTAATGTGGACATTCAACGGGACATAAAAAAGTCTCAATGCATTGGATTTGCCTCCAATGCCTTCCCCGAAGTTCAAAAGCCAGCTTTGGCAGAGAACTCACCAACAGGGGTGTCCACCAAAAACGGCCCGTCGGGAACTGCTGCTAAAATCTCCAGAAAGAGATCTAAAGAAGTTCCCCATTGGTATGCTCTCCGAGTAACTTACGGACGCGAAAAGAAGGCATACGACTATTTGGTCGGGCAGGGTATCGAGGCGTTCTATCCAACCATCACGACCGTTAAAATCGTGAATGGCAAAAGAAAGTCTGTCGAAGAATCCCGGCTTCCCAATGTCTTCTTTGCGCGCGGAACGGAAGAAGAGATAAAGTCATTCGTTTACGATAACGTTAATCTGTCCTACCTCCGCTTTTATTATCGTCACTTTCATGAAGGAGCACGCATCATTAAAGAGCCTCTTGTCGTTCCTGATTGCCAGATGGAGAGCCTTAAAATCATCTGTGCTTCAGAGGCAGAGGATGTCATTATCGTACCACCAGAGATTCATAAATTCCAGACTGGTCAAACAGTGCGTGTCATCGATGGTATATTTAAAGGGGTTATAGGGAAGGTTGCCCGTTATCATGGGCAGCAACGTGTGGCTATTGTCATTGATGGACTGCTGACTGTCGCCACGGCATATATTCCAAGTGCTTTTTTAGAACATTTGTAATGACTATATTATGGGACTCGTATTCCTATATAATTATTCGGATTTGGATGACAAAGAGATTGTCAGCAAGATAATCAACAAACCTTACAACGAGGAAGCTGCGGCCTACCTTATATATAATCGCTATGATCCGCTCTTGCATAAGTTGTATCGAGGTGTATTTGGCAAGGATTCCTCGTGGTACGAAGATTGTCTTGGAGACTTGTTTGATTTCCTGAAAGGAAAAGATAGAGATTGGAATAAATTGAGAACTTTTGAATGGCGTAGTAAATTTGGAGCATGGTTGAGCAGAACAGCTAGGAACCGGTTTATAGAAATCAAGCCTTACCTGATAGGAAAAATAATAAATCCCATCTCTATAGATGACACTGATGGAGATAAGACTCCTGTTCAACTGCCTGATAAGGGTGGAGAAGAGTATGAACGGATACAGAAAAAGATACTTTTGATGGAGGCCATAGGCCAGTTGAAAGACCCGGACCAAAAATTCGTGATTCTTAAACGGCTTCAAGGCTACAACAGTAAAGAAATCGCTGAACTCATGAAGAAATCTTGGGCTAAACACGGTATCAGAAAGTATGATAACAAAGGGAATATTGTGATACCCACTCCTGGATATGTTGATGTCCGTAATCATAAGGCAAAGGAGAATCTTAAGGAAATCATCGTCAAACTATATAAATAGGACTGAACATGAATATTTCTAATGAACTATTAGCGGCATACGCTGAAGGCAATGTTTCTAACGACGAAAGAAATGCTGTGCGCCAGTATCTTGCAGAAAATCCGCAAGAATTGAAGTCTGTGATGATGATGATGGATGAAGACTATGATTTGGAACTTGATGAGAACTGCGGAAATGGTCTTTATGCTGGTAGTCAGTATAACGAGGATTCCTTTCATGACATAGCCTTAAGTGCGGCTGCTTTTGCTCCTCAAACGTCATGTGTAAACCATAATATAGATTCAAACACTACGAAGAGGAGTAGTTTTGACGAACAATTGAATGAACTATTGGATGATGTAATGATTTAGGCAACATGGATTTAAGCACTGTATATTCACGGTTATTGGATTTTGCCGATCAATTCGCTAATTCATCAGCTGGGAGTGGCATGCCGGTGCTAAATCGCAACAATCCCGAGGAAAAAGCAATTGCAGAGGAAACGGCAATAGATTATGCAGTTAAAGAAGAAAACTATTTCGGCGATTTACTGGATAACAAAATAGTTCGTAGTTGTCTCAAATCCATTGCGGATAAATATTACGGGAATCAGATTACGGAAATCAAACACGAGGGTGTTCAGATGACCAAGGACAGCTATCCGTTGTTATATGCGACCTATGCCAATTGCTGTCATATTTTAGAAATCAAGAATCCCCCCATTGTCTATATCACCAATAAACTGAGAGGAATAAATGCATTGAGTGTGGAGATTAATAATGAGCGGATGATACTCATCAGCAGAAGAGTCGCTATTTCCCTCACAACTAAGGAGCAGGCATTCGTTCTTGGACACGAACTTGGCCACCACCAGCAGGGCAATTTGATTGGGCACACAGTCAATGGACTTGTCAATAGCCTAAGTGACAAATCCGGGATTTTTGGCCCGATGGTTCAGGATGCCATTGAAGTTCCGCTGAAAAGATGGTGTCGCCGCTCTGAATTCAATGCAGACCGTGCGGGGTTTCTATGCTGTAAGGATATGGAAGCAATCAAGCAACTCTTCATGAAAATTGGCATGATAGAAAGTGTCACTGTTTACCATCAGTATAAAGAAACGGGCGAAGATCATCCGATGCTTGTTACTCGTTTGCAAGAATTGAATAGATACGCAACATTAATTCAGTGTCATATATGATAAGAAACAAGAAAATTCTAACGGGACTGGATCATACCTCGTATGAGCATCCTTTTGACCATAAAGCATTGGTTGCACTTGAAGCGACTCCGGGCTTGGACTTAGTCGGTAAATTCATTACCAAAAATATGGTGGAACGGGTTTATACTGTTCAATATACAGGAAGTCATTTGAGGATTACGAAAGATAGTTATCCTCAGATTTACGAATATCTGGAATATGCTTGTAAGATTCTTGATGTGGATAAAGTTCCGGAACTTTATATTGAATGGGGCTATAACATCAATGCCTGCACCATTGGAGCAGAGAATCCCATCATTGTCCTTAATTCCGGTCTGATAGACCTCTGTGATGAAGATGAAATCATGTTCGTTATGGGGCATGAGTTAGGACATGTAAAGAGTAATCACATGTTATATCACATGATGGCTCAGGTTATAAACCTTATTATTAGTATGATACCCTTTGGAGGCATAGCTGCAGCTCCTATCCAGTTTGCATTATACTATTGGGACAGAATGTCGGAGTTCACAGCTGATAGGGCAGGATTATTATGCTGTCAGAATAAAGATGCAGCCATCCGCGCCTTCATGAAAATGGCAGGTATGCCAATCAAACAATTTAATGATATGAAATACCAAACTTTCATCCAACAGGCTAAGGATTTCAAACAATTGGATTTTGAAGGTATGAATAAGATTATCAAGACAATCTCAATTGCAGATGACAGTCATCCGTGGACTGTTATGCGTGCTGCGGAGTTGTTGAATTGGATAAATGGAGGAGAATTACGTAGGTTATTGTTACCTTATATAAATAATTGATTGAATTTATGGCTTTTATTAATGGTACTGTTATTAATTTTACAGATGGAAAATCTGGAATTGTTGGTTCAAAAATAGGCGAAGGAGGTCAAGGGGAGGTTTACTATGTTAATTATGATGGGAAACCTATGGCCTTTAAATGGTATAACAAATGCCGTCCTTCAACGGAATTTGTGGACAATTTGAAAAAAAATGTATCACGAATAACTCCGGACGATACGTTCCTTTGGCCAATCGCTGTTGTTGAAAATGAAATGGGAGTTGGCTATGTAATGAATCTAGTCGAGCCCAAGAATAAAAGTCTATCAAAATTTATTGTAAATAAATGTCATTTCAAAGACGAGTTTACAGTAATAAATGCGGCTATAAATTTGTGTGTAGCATTTCAAAAATTACATTTAAAAGGACTTGCATATTTTGACCTTAATGATGGTAATTTTTTCTTTGATCCGGACACTGGTGAAGTGCAAATAGGAGACAACGACAATGTGTCTTCAGCAAATAATAACGTCTCTAATATAGGAGGGAAACGTGGTTATATGGCTCCGGAAGTAGTTATGGGGGCATCACCAAATAGATATACAGATTTCTATTCTTTAGCTATCATATTATTCCGGCTATTTTTTATAGACCATCCTTTGCAAGGGAAAGCCATGGAGAAGATTCCATGCCTGACACCACGTGCAATAGAATATTTATTTGGTATTAACCCTACCTTCATTTTTGACCCGAAAAACAAAGAAAATAGAGCCACTAAGGAATATTCTCCGAATGCTTTAAGCAGATGGGGCGAAGTTCCAGAGTTTATTCGTGCCGCTTTTTTAAGGGCGTTTTCCCATGAGTGTCAAATTGACCCGCAAAGCCGAATTATTGAAAATGAGTGGATAAGGTTATTGTCAAGATGGCGCTCGTATCTTAATGTTTGTCCAGATTGTAAGAAATATACATATATAGAACCTCAAGATTTTGGCAAATGTAAGGTGTGTGCTTGCAAAAGAGCAATACACTGGATGCAAATAGGTCATAAGGAATATATACCCCTTGTAGCAGGTCAAACTATTTACGAGTCTCAAATTGGTAAAGAAGGCCACTTTACAGTTGTTGCTAAAATCGTATCTGCTAAGGGCTCAAATAACGTCTTAGGCATCCGTAATCTTTCTGAGATGGAGTGGTGTGTGACATATGGAACGCAGAAAGTCATAATTCCACCAGGCAAGGCTTTTCCATTATGTGATAGCATGTCCATTATGTTCAGTAATATCAAGGAGGTAAAGATTCGTCTAGTATCTCCTAGATAGATAAGATGCTAAGCAGGCGCTTTGCATATTGACTAACTCTCTTTCAATTGCTAAATAGACGTATAAGTCATAAATCAATTATTTTTTAATTTAAAATTCAAAAAGAATGCCAATTAAAACATCTGAACAAGAAATTGGTGCAAGACCTTTGACACCAATTTTTTTCCTGGTTGATACATCAGGAAGTATGGTCAATGACCCAATTGAGGCTGTTAATGCAGCCATGAGAGAGGCAATTCCTGAGATTAAAGATTTTGCTCAGGAAAATCCGGATTGCTCTTTTTTGGTTAATGTGCTTGAATTTAGCACAGGGGTTAAATGGATGTCAGAGAAGCCGATTAACGTTGAGGATTTCAACTGGTATGACCTAAAGGCTTCTGGACTCACGGCAATGGGAGCTGCTTTCGGGGAACTAAACAATAAGCTTTCTAGAAAAGCAGGTGGTTTTCTGCAAGAGCATGCAAATAATGCTCCAATAATAGTTCTCCTTACTGATGGAGCTCCTACTGATAATGCTCAGAGTGAATTAGAAGATTTAAAGAAAAACAAGTGGTTTTCATATGCAATAAAAATTGCAATAGAATTACCTGGTGCTATTCACTCAAGTCTTGTTGAGTTTGTAGGTAGCGAAGAGGGCGTAGTTTCAACAGACACCAATAAATTAAAAGAGCTGTTAAAGGTAATAGCGATCAATTCTGTAAAAATTGGTTCTCAATCATCAACTCGTGGCAAAGCAAATACAGTTGCATCTATCGTAAAGCCTGTAAAGCCGGATGTTGAGATTCCTGAACCACAACCAGAACCAGTTCCAACAGACTCGGATGATCCATTTAAGGATATTTTTGATTAATGTAAACTCTGGTATCCAAGATGGTTTTGGTATTCATTACCATCTTGGATAAATTATTTCAATTAATTATGAAACATTTCTGCAAAACAGTGGTAGGTTCTAGCCACGAAGACACTAAATTACCTTGCCAGGATTCAACGCTATGCAAGGTATTTGATAAAGGTTGTATAATAGCGGTGTCCGATGGTCATGGAGGTAGAACATATGTAAGAAGTCACATAGGTTCCGATTTGGCTTGCTCAATTGCTATCGATTTAACAAGACAATTTGTATTGGATAATTATAAGAAATTATCAACAATTGGTCGGAAAAGTCATACGCCAGATGATGGCAAGAAAGCAGATTCTTTGTTTTTGGATTTATTTACGCGTATTCATGAACAGTGGTACGATGCTATAATGGAAAATGTTGCTAATACACCATTTACAAACGAAGAAATAGTGAAGCTTGGTGATGCAGAAATTAAAGAAGCATTTGGTTGTACATTAATAGTCGCTGTTAAAACAGATAGTTTTACATTTGCTTTTCATATAGGGGATGGGCGAATATATACTATATCCTATAATAACGAATGGAAACAACCTGTTCCATGGGATTCTGCTTGTGAGGATAACATTACCACTTCATTATGTGAAAGCAACCCTGTAGATCGTTTTAGGTATTATGTGGATTCTTCAGACAATCAACCATTTGCTATCTTTGCCTGTTCCGATGGAATAGAAGATTGCTATGGTGGTTCACATGACGGAAATTTTCAATCAGAAAAGCTAGTAGTTGATTATTCAGAAGTCATAAGAGCATATCTTCAAGATAAAGAATCAGACTTTAATACTGATTGTGAAAGTTTTTTGAAAAATCAGAGTGAAAGTTTATCTCATGATGACATGAGTATTGCTTTTGTCATAGATGATAGATTTCAACTTCAACAAGATTGGCTTAAGATTGTAGAATCTCAAAGGTTAATATTTGAAGTGGCGGAAAAATATAAATCTTATGAAATTCAAGTATCCCAATTATCAGATAGACTTAAAACCATAGAGTCAAATATAAGCAATTACAAGAAGGAGCTTAATGAAACGCAACAAAATTTGGAATTCAAGAAAAAGGAGCGTGCTACAAAGCAAAATAAATTATTATCGGAGACTTTGTGTAAAGATTCTGCTGTGAAATTTAATGCAAAGATAATTCTTTTTCAACAAGACATTCAGAATTATTGTGCTTCATACGAGAAAAAAGAGTCAGAAGAAGTATCACAAGATGTCAAATCTGAAGTCTTAACTTTCAAAAAGAAACTTACAGGGTATATACTAAAAGCTGTTGAAAGGGCATTAAAAGTAATCCGTGCAGATATCATGCAGAAACAAGAGAATGTAAAAAATTTGAATTCAGAGATAGAAGAACTAGACAAAGAAATTCAGAAACTAGAAGAAAAAGAAAAAAGTCAAGAAGAAAGTTTGAAAGCAGAAAAAAATAAATTCAATCAGATAAAAAAACAAGAGGAAGAATTGATAGGAAAAAAAGTTAAATGCGAAGAAAAGAAAAAAGAAGTTGAAAAAAATGCTGAAAGTATTAACCAATCATTGAATAAAACAATAAAGGAAAAAATACCCTACGAGGAAGTGGAAAATTGTTTAGATTCATCTGAGAAAGTATATAATACATTGAATATAAGTAAAAAGTCCTTTAACGAAAAGGATGAAGATTTTAATATGGTCATACTGTCAAGCAATTCTATTGAGGTAACTTATAGTGGAAATATAAATCCATACTATATAGGCATGGATGATTTTGATGAATTGATAAAATTAATAAAGGGGATAGATCCTGCTATTTTTTCTTCAGATGAAAATCTTTCTAATAATTGTATAACGGTCTTGTTTCTTAAAAAAGATGGGAATTGTATAACAAAAACTATTAATATTGAGAAAAAAGAGGCTCAAGAAATATGGGGCGTTTGCACTAATATATATAGTGCTAAAACAAGGTAAACTCTAAATCATATATATGATTTCTTCATCTAATAGCATTGTTAAAGTTGTTAAAAGTATCTACGAATTAGACAGTTCGATATTTGATACTCCAATAATGTTCGAAGGATATGTGAAAGATTTCTATTCGGGTAATTATGTAGTAATAAATGATTTTGTAATTATACTTAGAAGTTTGAATGATAGTATTATAGGTCATGCTATTAATTCAGACGTCATTTATTCAGTATGTAAATGTCTAAGAAATACAGAATGTATTGCTGTTCAAGCAGCATTGTTTGATATTATTTATGTTAGTAAAAAATATCAAACAATTGAGAAATTAGAATCAGAAATAAAGAAGGCTTATAAACTTTTTTCAACTTTGGACGAAGAATCTAAATTCAAAGCAGAAGCGAAAAATATAAAAGAATTTAAGGCCAGTGTTGAAACTGAAGTCCAGTATGGTAAAATAATACATCTGAGTTGGGTTTGCAATAATCCCTTTCAACTTATTTTGTCTAATAACGCTGAGAATATGGATGTTACATCAATTTCTGCTATAGACTTGAGTGTAACGTCTGATATTTATGAATTATTCCTTTATAATAGTTATGGAAAAATAATAGATAGGGCAAAGATAAAAATCACATACAGAGAAAATTCCTTTTGTATGTTCTGTGGTACACCAATTTATGATGTTTCAGATAAATATTGTAATTTTTGTGGCATAAAATTGTGAATAGTTCTAAAAGAGTCTTTTGCTTGCTTGTATTTTAGGAAAAGAATGTCAAGAAATTTAGATGTTGAAATAATTCAAATCGTGTTTATGATTTAGAATTTATTGGTGACAGTATGTATATTCAAATAATCGTTCCACATAAATTTAATTTTTTTTGGCCAAGGAATTGCAGTAAATACGGTTTACCGGAGGCTTACACTTAGAAACTGTTTTGAATTGATTCAAGAATAATATTATAGGTCTCATAAAATTCAAAATCAGCCGGTCAATTGGAAAAATGTTATATCTTTAAAGGTACCAAACTATAAAGTTATGACACACTATCCAACCGACCTGACTGAAAAACAGTGGCAAGTTATAAAAAATATTTTAGAGCCGCAAGCGAGAAAGCGAAAACATTCGCTTAGAGAGATTATGAATGCGATTCTTTATATCAACAAGACCGGCTGTCAGTGGCGTATGCTTCCCTCTGACTTCGCCCCTCGGCAAACCGTCTATTACTATTTCCGTAAGTGGAAGCTTGAAGGCGTGTTTGAAGAGGTGATGGATGTCTTACACTCTCTCATCCGCAAACAGGCAGGACGTCAGGAAAGCCCCAGCCTTGGCATCATTGATTCCAGAAGCGTAAAGACTTCCCATCATGTTGATTCTAAACGTGGTATAGACGGCAACAAGAAAGTCAAAGGACGGAAAGAACACATCGTGGTCGATACGCTTGGCCTTCCGTTAGCCGTTGCAATCCATGAAGCCAATCTGCATGGCAGCAAGAGCGCTCCACAGGTCATAGAAAAACTCGCTTACAAATTT
This sequence comes from uncultured Bacteroides sp., assembly GCA_949289295.1. GTDB lineage: Bacteria > Bacteroidota > Bacteroidia > Bacteroidales > Bacteroidaceae > Phocaeicola. The sequence continues at coordinate 10,811 of CASENM010000020.1, read as the reverse complement.
CCGCGTATAGTGAAAATCCTGGCGGACGGAGGCTACAGGGGAAACTTAGCTGATTGGGTCAAGAAGAAATTCGGATGGGTATTGGAAGTTATTGTCAGACCGGATGAATGCCCGTCCAAGTTTCAAGTAGTGCCTAAACGCTGGATTGTGGAACGTTCTTTCTCATGGCTGGAAATTTCAGAAGGCTGACCATCGATTACGAGTTCTTTGCTGAAACTGCGGAAGCCATGGTACAGATTGCATTCATTCAAATCATGCTTAACATATTTATCGAATGAAATCAAAACAGTTTCTTAAAATCAACCTGATTTTAATTTTATTTTAGACGTTCCGCCTGTAGAGGAAGGAGAACGTCAGAATTGGGACGCTTACATATAGTAGTTATTTAGTATTATACTCATTCTAATCAAAATGAAACAATGTCCAAAGTGCAATACGGAAAATCCTAAACAGGCACGGTTTTGTAGGCACTGTAGATACGAATTTCCTGAGGCAACCATTTCAGGAGGCTCGTTATCTCCAATAATCCAATTATTTAAGGTAAGGGAAGATAAATATTGGATTGGAAGTATAATACATATTGATTGGCTTGTAGATAATGCAAACATAGTCTCAATAAATGATTTTGATGTAACTTCTTTGAAGGAGTATGAGATGAAAGTAGATAAAGCCGTGACGGTTGCTATCAAAGCTGAAAATGACTACGATCAAATTTCAAAAGAAATACGTTTATCTCCTAGACCTCTTCCTCTAATTTTATCATTCGTGTCTTCCTCATATCAAATTCAGGCAGGGAATGAGATTAAACTCAAATGGGATGTAAGAAATGCTGTTAAAATTACGTTGTCATCTTCTACTCGGACAATAGATGTTACAAATAAGGATCATATTAAAGTTGGTTTAGAAAAAAGTGAACAACTGATTTTGACAGTTTACACCGATGATGAGGATATCTTTGTTAGCAATTTTATTGATATAAGAGTGTTACACCCTGTTAAAATACAAGGCTTTTACGCAAGTAAAGACGTAGTTGTTGAATCGGATAAAGTAGTACTGAGTTGGAATGTTGATAATGCTGAATCAATCATGATTGAACCTATGATGAAAGATGTCACCAAGTTAACCTCGTTCCAAGTGTCGCCGGCAAGAACAACTGAATACAGATTGGTCGCATCTAATATTATATCACGTGCAGAAGCATCATTGTCGGTTGGAGTAAGGACATTGCCTAAGGTTGATATAAATTTTGGTGATACATTTTCCAAGATGGAACTTCCTTCTTGTGATGTTGATTTGTCGTTTTTATCAAATGAAATCAAGGAAATACAAATTGACAAATGGTTGATGTCTTCTTCTGGCACTATCCAACATCAAATCTGGGAATCTATATTTAGACAAAAGTGGCTCCGTTTATTAGCTATATTTAGAAAGAGGATTGATGGCATCTTATCTCTATATAGAAATAGGTAAATTGTTTTAGTATAAGAACTCCATATTCTATCTGAAATATAGTGGTAGAAACAAAGAAATGTTCGAATTGTAGTTGCACAAATCCAAATACTGCTAGTTGTTGCAGAAAATGTGGTACTCGTTTTCCGGAAAACACAAAACCAGGAAATGCTAAAACATGTAGTATTACAAATTTCGATATAGGGAGGATAAATCATGGTCAGTTCATTGTAAGATGGAGTGTCGTTAATGCAAAAAGGGTTTTCTTAAATGATTCTGAGGTCACAGGGAAGACAGAAAGCATAGTTCCTGTAAAAAATATCTATCCTTTGACTCTTCGAGCAGAGAACGAGTTTTCGTTTGACACAAAACAGATAGCTCTTTTTCATGACATTGTTCATGATACAAGAACAATATACAGGGATCGCATTGTTGAGAAGAAAGTTCTATCATATTTCACAATTTCATAGGTTTTGTTATTTGTCATTCTTTTGGTCATATCCTCTTTTTATGCCTATAGGCTTGAGGATTACAAATACTCTGGTCAAAGATTCATTTCGAAAGTTGTCGGCGAAAAGCCATATTTGTTTGTAAATGGCATGAAAGATTTGATAAACGTGTCGGTACCACCAGAAGGGGCGAATATTCTATTCAATGTTCAAATGAACGATTCTGATTATCAAGTAACGAACTTGCCTGATTGGTGTGAAGTAATTCAAGACAATCAATCATTCATGATAAAGATGTCATATAATTCAAGTTCAAAGAGAAAAGCCGACATCAAAGTTAAGTCATCGTTGGACTCTGTGAAGATTTGTTTAGAACAAGATGTTTATACCCCACAAAAATTATTGGTTAATGGCTGTAATGAAATAGATGTTTACAAAACCTCTTCTGCTGGTCAAATGACTTTTCGAATTGAGACGGATGCGGACAACTATGAAATCCATTCATTGCCTCAATGGATAAGACTTGATTCAAAAGACAAAGCTTCATTTACAATCTCTTATGGTCAGAATTTTGATGTTAAGGAAAGAATATCCAATTTTAATGTTAAAGCAGGAGGAATGAGTGCAAACATCCGCCTAACACAATATCATGGTAAAGTAGAGGGTAAAATTAGAAATATAACCTTAGAACATAATGTAACAGATAATAATGTCAAAGGGATGAAAATTCATGTTTCCTTTAATATTAAAGGCATGTATAAAGTAAAAGGCACATGCGTTGCATATTTTTATTATGAGAATGGCAAGCCCGTAAAGGATTACAATGGTACATATAGGACATCGGGCGGAAATGCATCTGCCTCAAAAGATTTTACGCCTAATTATAATAGCTCAAGTTTTAATGACTTAATCATATTTATGCCATATAGTGAACTTGAAGTGGGTAATGGCAAGCATTCGTTGAAATTTTACTGTACAGTGTGGGATAGCAATTCTTTCAACTCTCACCCAATAATGAGTTCTAAATACTCTACATTCATACTTACAAGGCAATAATTTCTGTAAGATACATGATACAACATAATTCTTCCTTGCAGTTGCTACCATCTTTTCGTAGGCAAATTAAGGACTCGTTATGGATATTTGCAATAATGACATTTGCGTCATTCTCGTCAAATATTTATTTATCAGTCTTTTCAAAAAGAACAGAAATAATATTAGGCATATCCTTTTGTGTGTTACTATCGATTTTAGGAATATTCTTATATATCAGATTTTTGCCAACTATGCTGAAAACAGGCGACAAAACAGATTTCTATATAGGTGCTTTTTGGGAGTACTTGATAGTCACTATAGGATTTTGTCCTCTATATTTATATCTGTTCGTAGAACTGAAATGGTTTATGCTAAATAAATATGGATGGGAATGCCTGTTCTTGTTTAATACATATACCAATTGGCTATTGCCAGGAATAGTATTTGCTACAATTAGCTGTATCTATTGGCTTATAGTTCATTTAATTCAGAAAGAAAGTAAGATGTTTTATCTATTGGAAAAAAAGAGGAGGGAAATATATGAACTTTGAAAAGTTACTTTGGAATATAGCCGGAGCAGAGAAGTCCATATTAGAAAAATGCCTCACCGATCATAAAAAGTTTTCAGCCATAGGTGCTACCATCCTAATGACTGCATTTATCGCATTGTGTGCAGGAACCTCTGCGGCATGGTATTTCAGTCAAAAAGGTACAGAGGAATCAGGAAACCTAGGGTGGTCATTAGCTTTTGGATGTCTGTGGGCAACGTTGATTTTTTGCATTGACAGAAGTCTCGTTATCACCTTAAAGAAAGACCCAACGAAAGTGAGGCAAAAGTTCATCGTTCCGTTGTTATCTCGTGCTGCCTTGGCGGTAATTGTAGCGTTTATGGTTTCCATTCCTTTGGAGCTGGCTATTTTTGAAGATTATATTGCCGCTAACGAAGAGAACTTTAATGCAAACCAAATCGCCATATTGGGTAAGCAACTAAAGAGTAATAGTGGAGAAGATGTGCTGACAGATCGTATCAGCTTCGCAGACTCAGTATTGCACCGGCTTGGGAGAGCCTCTGAAAAGTTGGGGAAAGAAGTAGATAATATTCAGGCGCAAATAAATCGTTTGGAAGCAGAGAAAAAAAATCCTAACAGCACTGAATATAAAGCCGCAAAGATCCGTCTTGAAAATGCTCGTAGGCAATATAATGAAGCTTCGGCTCAGTATAATACGGAAAATAGGAAGATGTATCCTTCATCTTCTTTGCTAAATACATATAATAGCCGGAAGAAATCAGCATCCACTGCAATAGCTGCTGCAAAAAAAGACATGGGAGTTGCAGCACAGGCATGGAGAAACAGCAAGCAGGCAGAAATAGACAAACTTATTCCTCAGCGTGATGCAAAGATCAACGAAAAATCAGAAAAGGACAAAAGCTATAATACCACTTTGACCGGGCAACAGAATGACATTGCTAGGGTTCAGAAAGCGGCAAGCGAACGAGAAATGAAAGAAGCCAGCAAACAAGATAAATTATCGAGGGGGAATCATTTTATTCAGAACTTTCAAATACTTGAATATGCAGTATGGCAGAGGGATAAAGATGGAAACTTAACAGACAAGACTCAACTGATGTTCTTATGGCTAATACGTCTCCTCTTTTTTATCATTGAAATATTGCCAACAATTGTAAAGATTGTATCCCCCATCGGTTCCTATGAACGAATGGTACATGCAGAAGAACAAAGTATGATGAAATATTTAGAATCATCTGAGTACGATGAACAGATAAGATCAATCCATAGACTTGCTCTTATAACTCAAACCGAACTTCAACAAGAACAACATGATCAAGAAATTGCATTAAAAAAAGAGTTACTTGAAAAGATAAAGCAATCGCAATTGGAAGTTGCAACTGCTGCTATAGATAAATGGAAAGAACAGGAACTTGCCAAGATACATGGAATGGTAGCGACAAAAACGAATGTCTCAGAAGACAATGAAGAGGACAGTTTTGCTGTTCCTGTCTAATTGTATATTTGAAAGAAGCAATTGTGCATTTTGTGGAAACAAACGTATTCGTTGTATATAATATTGATAATATGAAAATACTAAAAGGATTATCTTTAAAAGATTATCAACATGACTCAGACAAGGCTGCTTTCGTCTCATTAGAGAAGATAAAGGCTTTTGATAAAGCGGTTGATTGGGTAATCAAAAATGCAGTCGAAGAAGTAACAAATGTCCAACAAACAGGCAGTAGTATATGCGTCAATCAAGATGCCACACCTGAATTGTTTAACTTGACTAATGATGTAGCAAGAACTGTTGACATAGATAGTGTCCCGAAGATATATACTAGATGGGGATATGATATTTATATCACGACAGATGGGGACAAACACCCGAAAATGATAATCAATACAGGGGCCATTGACTTACTAACTCCGGATGAACTACGATTTATGATTGGCCATGAGTTCGGGCATATAAAGAGTAACCATCTGAAGTACCTTCTTTTATGCCGGTATTGGTCAATGTATGAATCATATATACCGGGATCAACACTATTGCAGATTCCTTTGTTCTATTGGTCGCGAATGACGGATTTGACAGCGGATAGAGTTGGACTACTTGCCTGTCAAAACATAAATGTTGCACTTAAAACGATGATTAAGATGGCTGGTGCACCAAAAACTTTGTACGATGACCTGAACGTAGAGGCGTTTATAGAACAGGCAGAAAGCTTCAAAATATCCGAAATGGGAATAATGAATAAAATCATTGAGAAAATATCCGTCATGGATAATGTTGCCCCATGGATGGTACGCCGAGCCTCGGAATTGCTAAAATGGTACAAGAGTGGCGGATATGATACAATAATAAAGAGATATGGAGTGTAAATCAGAGCAAATGAGAACTTATGTGTGTATACTTTTGGTGACCAATGCATGCAATTTGAATTGTTTATACTGTTACGAGAACTACAAGTCTAATAAGTATATGACTTTAGAAGTCGCTAACTTTTGAGAAAAATTCCCTTCAGGAGAATGGGATATTTCACTGAAGAAAGGGAATCTTTTCCAAGCCGTTCTCGGCATGCGAACAGCATTAAAGGTAAGAATATCACCAACCACTCCTCATGCCCTGGTAAAAATGAGTATAGGTTTATTTGGGCAACAGGCAATTCCGACTATATTAACCGTAGCGGTTTGGTGGCCGGTCGTCATTTGCCAGGTGGCTGGATTGGTAAAGCAATATAAGATAGACCAAGAAGTATTATCGTCTATCGTTCATGGCTTCAATGTTGCCGCCGGCCATACAGTCAGTTATATAACCATTAATTGAGATTATGAATAAATACAAACTCAGGAATTACAGTATCGATGAGATTAAGCATCCTGAGGATAGCGAGATTCTTGATGGATTGAACAAGATTCCATTATTCAAAAGTTTCTTGAACAATACCATAGTGCCTATTAGGGAAGCATATAATGAAGTGGAATCATACGGCGATGGATGGAATGTCACGCGAGAAAGCGCTCCGCGAATTCACCGGAAACTACAAGAAGCCTGTGATATTTTGGGCATCAAGAATGTGCCCAAACTCACCTCTGAATGGTTTTATGCGCCCACCTCTTTTTCCGCCGGAAACGAAAAGTTCAGGATTGTCATTTCTTCCGGAGCGATAGACTTGTTTGAAGATGATGAGCTGATATTCTTTATTGGACATGAGTTAGGGCACTATATCTGTGGACATAAACCTTATCAAATGCTGTTAGAGGCTTTATATATGCCATTTATAGACAACCCCTCTGTCAAGATGTGGTCGACTATAGTAAAAGTTCCTTTGTTAGATTGGTACAGAAAATCGGACTTTACGGCTGACAGAGTGGGGTTATTGTGTTGTCAGGATATGGAGGTTGCCCTAAGAGTGATGATTAAGCGTGCCGGTCTTCCTAAAAAATATTACAACCAGATAAACACTAAGGCTTTTTTACGGCAGGCGATAGATTTTGAAACACAGCACGTGGGTAAGTTGGACAAAATAGCTAAGACTTTGTCGCTGCGTTCTTGTGAGTTTCCATGGATGGTACAAAGGGCAACATGTTTATATGAGTGGTATCATTCAGGAGGATTTCAACGATTTATTAACAAAAACAGGAAAGAGTATGATAACAATACAATATAATAATAACAACACACCTGTGATGGCCATATTGAACAATAACCGTATACGCGATGAAAAGAAACGCGAGGCAATTAAGGCTATGGGGTTGAGCGCATGTCAAGCTAGATGCATGAGTCATGGTTGCTGCTCAAAGTGTCATGGAAGTGGTCATAGATAACAGAAACAGTAAGATGCACATTAAAACATGTTCAGGCAGTGACTATTCATATCTCAGACGAACAAATGAAATTGTCAACTCAACAATTGATGAAGGTTCGTTTGCTTGGGAATTTGAGCCATTGCAATATTTTACTTCGCTGCCCAATGTTGATACATTCATCATAAGCATAACAGAACAATGTAATTTGCGTTGTTCGTATTGCTGTTATTCCGGTAGTTATAAAAACAACAGGAGTCACAATACCTCTTCGATGTCTGCAAATGATATTGAAGAGGTATTGATGTTTGTTCAAGGAGCCGCAAAAGATGAAAATATAAAGTTGGCATTCTATGGTGGGGAGCCTCTGTTAAATCTTGATTCATTAAGATACGCAATAGGCAAAGCACATGAAATGTGGGGACAAAAAGTTTCTATTTCAGTCTCGTCGAATGCGACACTGTTAACTTCTGATATAATAGATTGGCTTTTTGAGAACAGAGTACGAATTGACATCTCTATTGATGGCACTAAAGAATGGCATGACAAGTATCGTATTGACAGGATGGGAAATGGCTCATTTGAAAAAGTATATCAGGCATTGTCCTATATCAAAGTCAAATATCCTACCCGTTTACAGAATGATGTTCTGGTATTAATGACAGTATCCAATATAGAAGACTTGAAATCCATAGATTATGCATGGAGTCAAGACTCTCTGCTCAAAAATATTAAGCCCACTAAGATTTCCAGTATATTGCCCAATTTTAATGATGGTGTTGAAAGACAAAACTACGAACACCTTGCAAGCAAATACCTTAGTCTCCTGGAAATATATGAATTACGGAAGGATTCGGTCGTTTTGAGTGCTTTCTTTGAACAATGTATTGCCTATTGGCTGAATAGACCAATAATTAATGTCGGCAATGCCGTCCCCATGGCAACATGTTTGCCGCTCAATAATAAACTTTATATCGATGCGCAATTAAACATTGGAGTCTGTGAAAAGATTGCAGACAAATTCCGCATCGGAACAATATCGTCAGGAATAAACTGGGATTTGGCCAATATACAGGTGAAAGGGTATTATGAAAGAAGATTTCATCGATGTCGATTTTGTCCTGCAATCAGGATGTGCGATATGTGTTTTGCTGCAATTGAATATAATGATGAAGAGTGGGATATTTTATGTCACAACGAAAAGGTTTACACAAAGGTTTGTTTCAGAATATTTTGCGAAATGGCTGAAAGAGGTATGATATCATGAAAGCAGTGCCTATATTGCGGACACCAAGATGTATCATGAATGGTATAGAAAAGCGTGATATACCTTTCTTATACCAAATTTTTAATGATCAACTGACAAAGAAATATCTGCCAGAAATGTCTGAACTTATTAACGAAGAGGAAAAGGTTCAACATATGGTAGCTTCTTTTGACTCGTATTTAAAAGTGGATGAAGGTGTTTTATGGGCTGTGCGCATTGCAGACTGCCTGATCGGTTTTATTGCGGTTATGGACATATCAGACAATCCTACAATTATTTATGCTATGCACCCAAATAGCCGGATGCATGGATATATGAAAGAGTCCGTTTCTTGTGTTATTGACTATCTTTTTAATCATCAAATCTGTCATTGTCTCCAAACAGAGGTGTATGAAGAGAATGACGCTTCCATAAACATATTATTGAAAAATAAATTCCATATCGTAAAAAGAGATAGAAATAAAATATTCTTAAAAAGGTGTTTTTAGTATTGTAAATGATAGATTGGAGGGATTTATTTCATCACTACAATAAAAAAGATATTATGGGACTCTTTAAATCAACACGCTTATTTTACAATGCATCCGCTTATACGGATAGGGTTGCCAATGGATTGATGGCGTCTATGCGATATGAAGGTTATGAGGTGGATGGAGTGAAGTTACCATCTGGAGACTGGGACATTTCGATCAAAAAAGGCAATTTGTTCAAAGCTGTTCTAGGTTTGCAAACAGCACTGAAAATAGTCCTTTCTTCAGCGACACCTCACGTATATGTAAAAGCTGGAGTCGGAATTTTCGGTCAGCAGGCCATACCAACAATATTAACAGTATGCATTTGGTGGCCATTTGCCATTCCTCAAATCTGGGGAATCATCAAACAAAGCAAATTGGATGAATTGGTTCTTGATAAAATACAAAAAGAATTTAATCGTGCTTCGGGTCAGATTATAACATCAAAAAAAATTGAGTAAATATGGCATGGAATGATTTAACAGACAGACAAAAGTTTTTAGATAAGGCAATTGGGTGCTGTGGTATCAAATTAGACAGTTCTGACGCTTGTGTCAAACAAGTGATGAGAATTATCGGAGCAACACATACAGAATATCAATTTGTTAAGCAACGTATAGAATTGAGATTACGTGCTCAAAAACTTGTTGACAAAACAGATACATTCATCTCTGATACAGAAAATATGCTTAAACAATTTGAGGAAGATGATAAAGAATGGCGTAGGAAAGGACGTACATTGGGATTTGATTTTTAACAAGAAATTCATCAGAACTAATATTAAAACGTGAATATATGAATAAAATTAATCAATTTATAAGTAATCCTAATTTATTGTGGCAATATATTAAGCAGTATGCAACGCAAACAGGCCGTGAGACAACACGTCTCATGTTGGAGCTATATTATGTTGTTAAAGCACCAAGTACACCCATAATGGACAAAACAATCATTATCGCAGCTCTAGCATATCAATTATTACCCAATGATTTGATGAGCAGAAAGAAATATGGTGTTTTAGGCTTTGTTGATAATGCGGCAACATTAGCTATTGCATACAATCGTGTTAAGCACAGGATAACGCCTGGAATAAAAAGACAAGTTGATACAACCTTAAACGAATGGTTTGAGCAAGAAAGAACATGATAAACTAAGCATTCAAGGATATGCTAGAAGAGCGTGATTCAATATACACCATCAAAAAAGGCTGTAAAAAAGTTGTATCTATACAACCATATTGGAGACTTTTTGTGTATTTGCATTGTTGATAATGAATGTTCAGGCGTATGAGATACCTAACTTATAACTGATATTTGAAAACCGTACAGCGGTTTTTAAATTTGCAGAATGTGACAGAGTAATATATCAGGCAGAAAAACGGGAGAATAAAAATTTACAGTTCTTTTGTTTTTCTGCCTATTTTAATATATTTGATGTAGTTTGATTAAGATTCTTTGAGTATCAAACCATTAAGAAGAACTTGCATGAGAATGGGCAATGGATAAGAAATTGCTAACTTGTTTTATTACACTATATTCCTCATGCTTTTCAAATAACTCTTTTCTAAGTGCAAAGATACGATTTTTTCTCCAATTATAAGAATCCGTACCTTAAAAACTATCTATGTGATAAAGATAATGACATAACAGATTCGTAGCCGAGTTCACCAAACCACAGGCAAAGGTAACTCGTGTTCTTTTCGTCCAAGCAAGGTCAAGCCCTGCGGGTGTCGTGGAAAAATCATCCTCGCCCCGTGGGGCTTTCTGTATTTTTCCAC
>CASENM010000019.1 GCA_949289295.1 uncultured Bacteroides sp. | reverse complement strand
TCTTCTTCTTGCGTACAAACATGCCATAAAGGTACACTTTTTAGGCTTGCGTCACCCGCGTCACCATGGAAAATTTATGGAATTGCTGATTTTAAGGCTGTTACAACCATTGAATTCTTAGGCTGTCAAAGTCAGGAAAATGATGGAATCCCTGTCCACAATCTCCCCCTGACGGACAAGCAACAGCTCCAACAGATTATATTCCAGACAAGCGAGTTTCTTGAATGGTTTTCCTTTATAAAGCAACAGACGACTGTCCGGAACCAGTCTGAAATTTCCGAACGGAATCCCTCTCTCCGCCGGCAACGGACAGGCATACCTCCGGATATAAGCCAGCAGTTCGTCTATCTCGAAAGGCTTTTTCAGATAAGTCACTCCTCCCATGTCCAAACCTTTCGCTACGCTCTCCACATCTGTATGGGATGAAACAAACAAGACAGGAACGGACGGAAACAGACGGTGAAGTTCTGAGGCTATATCGAAACCGCTTTTTTCTCCCACTTCCACATCCAATATGACAAGCTGAGGATTCCATTCCTTCACGACTTCAGTCACACCCAAAAAGGAGGTCTGATAGTGTACCTTATACCCGGCGGCCTCTACGGCCAATGTGACAATCTGTCCCAACGACACATCATCGTCGACAAACAATATTTTTATTCTGCCATCCATAACTGCTGTTTTTATCATTTTCCCATAGGAAGGGTAAACCAAAATTCACTGCCCGCCGCTTCCGTGCTGTCCACTCCGATGGTTCCCTGATGCCTTTCTATAATATATTTGCATTGGGCCAACCCGATGCCATACCCTCTACGGATGCGTTTTTCTCCACGAGGCACCTGAAAGAACTGCCTGAATATCTTTTTATGGTATTGAGGAGCAATCCCCCATCCCGTATCTTTTACAGACAACCGGAAATTATCTCCATCCGTTGAAAGTGTAACCGTAATCTGCACTCCGTCATCCGAATATTTCAAGGAATTTTCCACCAGATTGCGCACTACGTTTTCCATATATATACGGTCAGCACAGATACGGAAACCTTCCGGAAGCAGATCCGCTATCTTTACATCATGCGGCTTTTCTGCATACAGGATATCCATATTTCTTTTTACCGCCAATACCAACGCAGACATGTCAACCGGTTCTTTTTTAAGTATCAGTTCACTGTGGTCTTTTCGGACTGTAATCAACAGCGACTCTATATTGTACACCATCCGCCTTATTTCCGTCTGTCCGATTTCCACCGCCTTTCTTTTGGCACTGTCCGGCTCGCCCGATTTAACCCAACCGAGTACCGCCACGATACTGCTCAACGGCGTTTTCAGGTCATGAATGGTACCATTGATGGTCTGTTCGCGGGCCCTCAATAAAATATCCTTACGGCGAATTACCAACAACTGATACAACACGCAACCAAGTGCCATTATCATAAGGAGCAATGAAACGGCCGTTACCATTACGTGATTCATTATAAATCTCCAGACCGGTATCTGTATTTCCAGTCTGATATATTGCAGTCCTTTGGTGCCTATAGGAAAAAGAGGATATACATAACCGGCATGTTCCGCAAGCGTCCCACAACTGGCCTTTACATTTTTCTCCTTGTCCAACACAGAAATAAGATAGGGAATCTTCTTTGCCGTCATTCCGCTGAAAATGCTGTCGAGCACATGAAGCCGTATTGGATACCCTTTTTCCAAGGCAATGTCCTGGCGTATCTGAGCAACCATATCAGAAACCGTTTTTCCCAGATTTCTTGCAATCGCCATATCCATGACAATAGAATCCTTGTCAATACGCTGAATACTGTCGATTTCTTCCGGTGTCATATCCGAACGCAGCTTATAACGCATCACATGCTGTTTTTCAGGTTCCTTGTTTCTTGCGATACGCATCCGCCAGTGATATTCTCTATCCATGGCGACATACAAGGAATCCTCTATATCCGATGCCACACTGTCTTTATAATTATGATACAGACTCTGGATATAAAGAACCTGCATGACCAATATAATGATTACAGCGACAATTGTTATGCATGAATATTGCCTCATAATGTTTTTTATAATGAAAAATATAATGCAAAAGTAATGAATTTCGATGAAAAATATTATAAAATGATTATGGAAATATTACTTTCAATTTGATATTTTTCCACTACTTTTGCTGAAAAAGAAACAGATTGGTATGCTTATAATAGAAAAACTGACAAAAAGAAGAATGAGCTTTATGAGACACATCAGACTTATATCACTCGCATATTTCCTGCTGACGGCATGGAGCCTGTCTGTGGCCCAAAGCATCAGAGGAACGGTGGATTCCGCAAACGGACCGGTAAGCGGCGCGTTCTCAAGAAATAGAATTTAAAACGACTGAAAGCCATGTATAGAATCATTTTCTCGCTATATTTGTATCGTTTAAAAATACAAGGAATGAGAAAGCTGCTTTATGTATGGGTAATGCTGCTGGGAATCACCGCTTGCGTGAATTCCAAAGGCGAAGATGTGCTGGCAAAGGCTGAAAGGCTGATGCAGTCATATCCCGATTCCGCTTTGTCCGTACTGGAGCAGGCGGATAAAGAAGCCGCTTCCTATTCCCGAAGCAACCGTATGCGCTATCTGCTGCTGCATGCCGAGGCAATGAACAAATCCTACCTCCCACTGGACAGCATTACTTTCATAGAGGAAGCACTGGATTATTTCCTGACATACGGAAGTGCGGACGAGCGGATGCGCGCATGCTACCTGACGGGAAGCATCTGGCGCGACCGGGGGAACAGTCCGCTTGCCCTACAATATTACCGGGATGCCATCAGGGAGGCGGACACCACCCGAAGCAGCTGCAACTATGCACAGATAAGCCGCATCTATGCCCAGATGGCTCTTTTATTCCACGAGCAGCGTTATCCGCAAATGGAGTTGAGACAGTGGGAACAGGCCATGCGGTATGCCCGGATGGCAAAAGACACACTGATGTATATACAGTGTCAAGATTATATGGGGGGAGCCTATTCCCTCATGGGCAAAGAAGATTCTGTGGTATATTTTACCCAAAGAGCATATAAGAAATATCAGAAATACAACAAAAAAGACTGGGCCGCCGGTTGTCAAATCGTTATGGCAGACTATTACTTAAAACATGACAGTCTTGACAAGGCCAAACAGGCACTTGATGAATACAGAAATGAATCTGGCAATTTCTATGACAATGGAGAACTAATACCAGACTTTGGTGTGTTTTACTTCCATATGGGAGAATATTACGAAAAAACATGCCGGTTAGACTCCGCCCTGTTTTATTACCGTAAGTTATTGAACCGTTCCGCCGATATTATGCACACAGAAAATGCCTGCAAAGGCTTGATGACGACATACCAACGGATGCACCAGGCCGATTCCGCGATCAAGTACGCCCTGCTGTTTGCCAATGCCAACGATACGGCCAATCTACGGAACTCCGCCAACGAAATCAGCCGTACACAGGCTATGTACGACTATTCCGAAAACCAACGGATAGCGGCTGAGAAATCGGACGAGGCACGAAAGCTGTGGCTTGCCCTCTGCGTCTGTTTCCTTTTGTTGACCAGCCTCTGTATACTGATTTATCGGTATTACCGGAAGCGGCAGGCGGACAGAGCCGCCGCCAACCGGAAATACACCGGTTTGATGCTGCAATACCGTCAGGCTATGGAGGAACTGCAGGAAATCCGCTCCAACAGACAACAGTTCATACAGCAGAAAGAACAGGAAATTGACAAGATCCGACAAATGCTTGCCGCCTATCAGACGCATACCCATGCTGATCAGTGGGAACTGGAGCAAAACCTCCTGCAACACGACATCGTAAAGCGTATGCACGGGCACGCCTGCAAACTGACCCTACCCTCGGATGCCGAGTGGAAAGATCTGCTGGACATTGTAAAAAAGTCCCTTCCTGAATTTTATGCCGGACTGTCCACTTTTTCCGGACAGCTGACCGACCAGGAGTGGAAGGTGTGCCTGTTGGTAAAACTGAATTTCATCCCTTCCGAAATGACCGTCCTACTCGGACTAAGCAAGCAGCGCGTCACCAATATCCGCAGCCATCTCAACCAAAAGTTATTTGGGGAGAACGGAAGCCGGACATTTGATGCGAACATTCATCATCTATAATATGAGTGTGTACCAAGTGTACATTCCGTTCAACACATTTATATCCAACTGATTACATCCTATATTAAGGAAGTGTGTACTAAATGTACTCCATTTCTTATTGGCTATATCATTTTTTATATTATGTTTGCGACAGAATTAAAAACATTAAGGATATGAAGAAAAATACTTTCTTTTTATTATGCATAACAGCCTTTTTCTTACAAAATATTTATGCATCCACATCAATAGGAATACCTGTAGACATTTATGTAAGCTTCAATGATTCATATAAGGATAAAGGACATATTATGAGAGTTCCTCCCCAAATACCTGATGTATATATAAAGAACCATCTTATAACATTCGATGCTTTTGGCAATGCTTGTACATTGGAATTGAAAGATGCAGAAAGCAATAAAGTTGTATACAGTCAAACAATTCCAACTGGAACCGCATCTTGTACATTACCATCCACTTTGGAGGGATATTACCTCATCCAATTCGTATGTGGGAATTTGGTTTATTGGGGGTACATTGATTTATAATAAAAGACATAATAAGGCCGGCATTTATTATATTCAGACCAGACTGGTAAAAGGCGCGCAACCGAAAAGCGTATAAGAAGTAGGGTTAATAGTTATACAATGAATTATGAACACATTAATGGAACTTTCATCTACAATAATAGATGAACTGAAAGACAGTGAAATGATTCTTGTTACAGGAGGTAATAAACCTGTACAATCTTCCAATAATAGTAGTGGTATTTGTAGCGGTACGAATAATGCCGACGGTAAGTGTGAAGGAACAAATAATGGTACTGGATTATGTAAAGATGATTAATCGAATTATGCCTTAAAAATGAAAAAAATCTCATTTTCAGGCATTGATTGCCGTGAAGAATCTTGCAGTGTAAGTCATTGACTCATGCGAGATTCTTCACGAGTTCAATACATTTTAATAAAATCATCAAAAGACGATTCAGTAAAAAATATCGTTTGGGTTATTCTCTACTTTGGAACAATCTCTTTTTAAGTATATATGAAAAAAAGTAAATATCAACACTTTGAGGAAATAGTACCTCATATATTTCTTCATTATAGCGCCCTAAAAAACAACTTCCTGTTGTTGCCGGAAAACAAACATATTGTTTATGAGAATTCCACCGCAGAAGATATTGAAAGAAATGATCCGGTCTGGTCTCAAAAATTGTCGGAATTCGGCTTCTTAGTAAACTCTGAGATGGACGAAACGGTGTTCGTACAAGAGGCAAAAAAAAGAATGATACACGGGAAAGATCTGTACAACGTATTTATTAATACTACATTGGACTGTAATTTGAGATGTTGGTATTGTTATGAAAATCGTATTGAACACAGCAAACTTTCAGCAGAAACGATTGATGTCATTAAGAAGAACATTAGTCGGCACTATCAATCACAGCCTTACAAGACTTTA
This sequence comes from uncultured Bacteroides sp., assembly GCA_949289295.1. Classification (GTDB taxonomy): domain Bacteria; phylum Bacteroidota; class Bacteroidia; order Bacteroidales; family Bacteroidaceae; genus Phocaeicola. The sequence goes on along the minus strand of CASENM010000019.1, from coordinate 40,523 downwards.
AAAGTGTCGTTTTTCGGAGGTGAACCATTTATGGACTTTACAGGAATCAAAACCATATTGGATTTTGCAAAAGATTTCTGTACACAAAAAGGAATTGAAATTATCGCTGATTTTACAACAAATGCAACTCTGATAGAGAAAAGTACCATTGATTATCTCAAACAATTCAGATGTCATTTTCAAATCACACTCGACGGTGGACGGGAAACCCACAACCGGATAAAGTCATGCCGCTTTGGTAAAATGGATACCTACCAAAAGGTTATAGATGTACTTCACCTGATTGACAGCGAAATAGCCGAACGTTGGATTGCTGTCCGCATTAACTTTGACAACCATACCTTACAATCTATTGATGAGATCATTCATGACATTTCATTCCTTGACCGTACAAAATGTTATGTGATTCTCAAAAAAGTATGGCAATTAAGCACAGATAAAGTGAACAGAGAAGCATTAATGGCGGCGATTCAAAAATTATTTGACAACCGTTTTCTTGTCGATTATTATTTTATGCCAAAAGGTTGCGTATGTTTTGCAGAAAGAGAAAACGAAGTGCTGTTTAATTATGACGGCAAAGTGTTCAAATGTACCACCATTTCCTCTTTCGATGATAAGAACAAGTTAGGAGAAGTTGATCCAAAGACGGGAGAAGTCTGTTGGAATAAAGCGAAAATAGAGGATTGGTTCAAGGACATGCAGCCTGATTATTGTAAGTCTTGTCACTGGTTTCCGGTCTGTCTTGGTATCTGCAACCGGCAAATTATGGCACACAACAAGGAAAAGATTTGTACCTTTGATGCCAGTAGTCTGACTCAAAAGGAGTACCTGATGTACTTATTCAAATACAATAAACTTCAGAATGAACTTTATGAGACACATTAGACTTTTATCGCTCGCATATTTTCTGCTGACGGCATGGAGCCTGTCTGTGGCCCAAAGCATCAGAGGAACGGTGGATTCCGCAAACGGACCGGTAAGCGGCGCGTTTGTCAGCCTGTTCAAGAATGATTCCATTCTCTCGATGTGCCAGACCGACGGGAAAGGCACATTCTCGCTCAATTGCCCGGAACAGGGGAAATACGGACTGGTCATCTCCTCCTTGGGGTATAAAGACTGTGAGCACGTCTTTTCGTCCGACACCCTGTCGGCACCGTTCCTGATCCGGCTGGACGAAAATCCGCTGGAACTCGACGAGGTGGTTGTGTCGGGAGACAGAAGCCAGATTATAAAACGCACCGCCAACGGACAGATCTTCTATCTGTCCGAGGAGGCGAAAAAACGACGGAATCCTTTCCAGGCATTACAGGAAATACCTACTCTGATATCGGATGAAGCCAACTCCACAGTGACCATGCTGGACGGGAAGACTCCTTTGATCCTGATTGACGGACACCGGATGAATTCTGGCATCAACCCCATCAGTCCGTCGGAAATAGAATCAGTGGAAGTCATCGACGTGGTTCCGGCACGCTACCTGCAGGACGGGTACACCGGCATCGTCAACATCAAACTGAAAAGAGGCAAAGAGCCTTACTTCTGGACCGAAGTGGCGACAAGACATGACTTCCCTCTGTACAAAGGACTGGGGGTCTACTACTTTGAGGTAGGCAACCAGAATTACAGCCTCTACGGACGTACAGCCTATAACTATACATACAATGAAGATAAGGAAAGCCACACGGAACGGAGTAACTCCACCTACAGCCAGGTCTATGACTCAAGCAACCGGACGCACGGGCATTCGTGGCTGGGCGAACTGCTGCTGAAATGGGAGATAACACCCAAAGACTACCTTGCCGCGCAGCTTTACCTCACCGACAACAAGTCGACCGACCAGGCAAACGGTAACGGGAAATATACGGAAACGACGGCGATGCCCTACAGCTTTTCCAGCCGTGATGTAAACAAAGGCAAAGTATTCACATCCAGTATTTATTATGAACACGCCTTCGCCGAGAACAACAAACTGGAGATGCAGGCTTCATACAATTACAACAGGAACAATCTAAACTCGGAAAGGACGGAACAATACGGAGAGAACCTGCAGACACCTGTCTCCATCTTCCGGAACACGCGCCATTCGGGTAACGTGGACATCGACTATGCAAGGGATTACGAATCGGGGGCCTCCTTCTCCTTAGGAAGCCACACCAGCGGACAGTTTGACGAGATAGACCAAACCAGCACAGGCTATCCTATATTCAACCACCGCAAGCTGAACGAGTATGTATTCGGCTCATATGGAGGGAAAGCCGGGAAGCTGTACTATATGGCTTCGGCGGGGATGGAACTGATCTGGCTGAAGGCCGGCGATGCTGACCACCATTACATACGCCCCCGTGTGTCGGCAAGCGCGACATGGGACATCAACGACAACAATTCCCTGCAGCTGGGGTACACACTTTCGAATGAAGCGCCCGACATCGCCTTGCTGAATCCCTACAACACCTCGACCGACTCGCTGGTGGTCAGCAGCGGCAACCCGTATCTGACTCCGGAAACATCCCATTCGGCCGAGCTGTCCTATACCTTCAACCGAGGCGGCCTTTACCTGACACCGTCCGTCAGCTATACAAAGACCAACGACCTTATCGAAGCCGACGGCTTTACCGAAAACGGCATCTACCACAACACATACAACAACCTGGGACATTTCTCCATGATGAGCTACATGCTGAACCTGAGTTACCGCTTCAAATGCGGAAGAATCGGAGTCTACGGCGGATGGCAGGACTATTACTATCCCGGCCAACGGGCGCGCGGAACATTCATCACCAGCTTCGACTTCAGCGCAAAAGTCAAGAAATTCTCGTTCTATGCCTATATGACTTATATGAACAAGAGCATATACAAGATTTCCACAACCCGGTATTACCGGCCCACGATGGTGTGCGCACAAGTGAACTATAACTTCACGCCAGACTTCTACATCGCTCTCTGCCTGCAGGATGCAACCGGAAGGCTGCGCAGCCGGACAGAAACGACGAACGGAAGCTACAGCAGCGTCACCCACGACCGTTTTATGGACAGATGCCTGCGCCCGTGGGTGCTTGTCCGCTACACATTCCGGAAAAACCCGCACAGAAAGATCAAGCTGGGCAACTACTTCATCAACAACGAGGAGAAAGGAATCAATATCAAGAAATAGAATTTACGACAACTGAAAGCCATGTATAGAATCCTTTTCATTGTATTTTTGTCTGTTTCAGTCTGCTTCTCCGCCCGTTCACAGGAAATATCGGGAGTGGTGGCCGACTCCGTGTCAGGCGGCGGCGTGCCTTACGCCGGCATCACAGTGGAATATCCCGACACCGTCACGGGATGCATCTCCGACGAGCAGGGGCGGTTCAGCTTCCTGCCCCTGGAATATCCCCTGCGGATGAAGGCAAGCGCACTCGGCATGACAGGAGACAGCATCCGGCTGGACGCGCATCCGGACAGGCAGGTCCTTCTTGTCCTGTCCCCTTCCTCGGAGTCGCTCGGTGAAGTGACCGTATACGGAAACGCACGCCTCACCTCCCTGACAGAAAACGGGCTGAGCTACAAGATGTCGGCCAACGAGCGGGCGCAGGACGAGAACACGCTCCAGGCATTGGGCTATGTGCCCCTTGTCCAGGTGGACTACGATGGAAAGATCTCCGTACAAGGCTCGTCCGAATACAGCATTTATCTGAACGGAAGGCCCTACGAGATGGCACAGACCTCGCCCAAAGCGTTTCTGGAGACCCTTCCGGCCTCTTCCGTCTCCAAAGTGGAAGTCATCACGAACCCCACCAGCAAATACGGGCCTGACGCCGGACGGTACGTCATCAACATCGTGCTGAAGACCCCTTCAGTGGACGGGTACGCGGTGAATCTCGGCGGAGGGGGGAACTCGCAGCCGCACGCCGACGGCTCCCTGCTCGGAATGGTCAGGAAGGGCAAGGTGGATTTCTCGATGACCTACAATTACGGCCTTGACGGTCAAAGGGACCAGCCGGTGGAAATCGCCTATTCGCAGCCCGGCTCTGACGGCGAAGGCCCGCGCGAATGGGGGACAAAAGGTTACGGCGACGGCGACTGGCACACACATACCTTACGGGCCATGCTGAAATGGCAGATTGACAGCCTCAACACCCTCTACGCCGACGCGCACGGACGTATCAACCAGACCAATATAACGAACCACTGGGAGCAGACCTCCCCGGACAGGGAGACAGAACCCCACATCACCTGGCTCGACAACACCAACAAGGCCACATCGGGCACGGCGGAAGCCAATGTCATCTACCGCCGTTACGCGGCAGACGACAAGGACACCGAAAGGTTCACCCTCGGCTACCATTTCACCTACAATCCCGACAAGCGCCACCTGACTCAATACCGGTACGGAGACGGGCTGGAGGGAAACAGCAGCCTTCAGCACACCGACGGAGGCATGACCGAGCATTCGGGTCTGGCGTCCTACCTGTGGGACATATCCTCACGGCATGACATCCGCTTTTCCGCCAAGAATGTCTACCGCTCGGGAGACACGCACTCGCTGGATACCGGTTCCACGACAGAACAACTTTATTCGATGGATTACGACAACAATGTGGTGGAAGGGGGCATCGCCTATTCGGGCCGAGTAGGAAGGACAATGCTGGAGGCCGGAGTGAAATTCAACCACGACCACTTCAGCATACGCCTCCCACAGGACGCGGCGAACAACTTCAGCAACAACAACTTCTATCTGATGCCGTCGGCATCGGTATATTGGATGGCCGCGGACAGACACGCCCTCTATCTCAATTACTCGACAAGCATCCGGCGTCCGTCCGTGCAGATGCTGAACCCTTTTGCCAGTAGCAGCAACGACTATTCCATCAGCCAGGGGAACCCGCTCCTCAAAGCCCAGTACGCACACGAGGTCTGGCTGAGCTGGTTCTACAACGGTCCGCACAACCTGTCGCTGATGGTGGGACTGATTTATTCGCACAACGACGACATGATACAGCCTTATGACTATCTCAACGCGGACAACAAGGTGGTATCCACATACGGCAACCTCGGCACGGGAGACCAGGGGATGATGATGTTCAACCTGAGGTGGGACGCCCGGAAGTGGCTGGTCGTCTCAGCGGACGGAAACGGAGGGGTCAGACACCTGACCGCCCCCGGCATCGGTCTGGACCAGAAGGACTGGTTCTACAGCCTTACGCCGAAGGTCGACTTCCTTCTTCCGAAGCACTACCGCTTGGGCGCGTCGGCGGGCATATACAAGAATCTCCCCGGCCCGTGGTCAACCAAAAATACGCTGAAGATGTATTCCTTCTACGCGTCAAAAAGTTTCCTGAAAGGGAGGTTGAATGTCTCCGTGACCGCCAATTCCCCGTTCAGCAAATACCACAAGACCATCGAGACGACAAGGCTTCCGTCCATCCGGACCACGCAGACAAACTACATCACCGCCCGTTCGTTCGGAATCAGCTTGTCGTATTCCTTCGGCTCCGGACAGAAGGTGAACCTGCAGCGCGACCGGACTATGCAGTCGGCAGACCAGACAACGGGAGTGAACTGATCATTTCGCCACGTGACAAAACGAGCAAAAAAATGAAACAGGACTGTATTTTTATCAGAAGGAACGCAATGAACAATTTTGAATTCTTATGTATGAATACTACTTCATAATGTTTTTTATAATGAAAAATATAATGCAAACAATAATGAACTACGATGAAAAATATTATAAAATGATTATGGAAATATTATCTACAATTTGACATTTTTCACTACTTTTGCCAAAAAAGAAACAAAATAACACAACTATGCAAAAAAATCAACAAAAGAAGGTGCGTTGGATTGAAAGCACCAGATCCTGCATCGGGAATTATCCCGACTGCTGAAAAACTGCATGAAAAAAGGATTTATTTTACATTTCAAATGATGAAACCACTATTCATAATCATACAGATGCTCTGCTGCATTCCACTTGCGGGACAGACCATCCACGGTCTGGTCGTCAATCCGGACAAAAAAGCAATCCCCTATGCCAATGTGGTGTTGGTGACAAAAACGGACAGTTCTTATATCGCAGGTACCGTCACGACGGAAGACGGAAAGTTCACGCTGGCGGACACGAGTGAAGGCGTTCCGTTGAATGACTGTCTGATAGGAGTGAGCCACATCGGTTTTCAAACGGCATACCACCAGGCGGCCGAGGAAATGGGAACCATCGTGCTGGCAAACGATGATGAAAGACTGGGCGAGGTGGTGGTAAACGGAAGCAACGCTCCCTCCATGAAACTCCGCAACGGAAAACTGCGGGTGAACGTGCAGCACACCATACTGGCAAACACGGGAAACAGCATCGAAGTCCTCTCGCTGCTGCCCTTCATCAGCCGGACCTCGGAAGGCGTGTCCGTCATCGGGCGCGGAACTCCCCGGATCTATATCGACAACCGGGAAGTGCGGAATACGGACGACCTGCAAAGGCTCGCATCGGACGAAATCAAGAATGTGGAGGTAGACTTCCATCCCGGCGCGGAATACGGCAACAACATAAGGGCCGTCATCCGGATCACCACGGTAAGGAAAGGAGAAGGCCTGAGCGCCAATCTGACAGCGGAGGGCGTACAGGTAAAACATTTCAACGCCTCCGGTTACGGAGACCTGAACTACCGGTGGAACAAATGGGACTTTTTTGGAGGCGTGACCGCAAGACACACCCACAAGGAAAGCACTGTGAGAAACACCCTCGACTTCACCGACGGGCAGGCAGCCGTCAATGTGGCGCAGGAACTGAACAACATCACCCGGGGCTGTTCGGCGGGCGGCAATGTCGGACTCAGCTTCTCCAACGATGGGGTGAACGACTTCGGAGTGAGATACGACTTCACCCGTACACCGTCGGGCCGGGACAACCAGTACGGAGCGGGCACTTATATGGAAAGCGGTACAGACATCCATTCGGAGGATATCGAGCTGCTCCAGAACATAGAACGCACCCGGCACATCCTGAACGCCTACTACATCACCTCGTTCGGGGAAGGAAACAGACTGAACGTGAGCTTCGACTACATGTCAGGAAAAAACCGGTCGGGCTACACCTCGTATTGGGAACAGAACCGGAACGTGGAAGCATACGATGACGGCAACTACCACCTGTACGTCGGCAAAGCCCAGATGTCCCACCAGGTATGGGGAGGCACGCTGCACTACGGGACCGAATTCTCCTATACCGACAACAAGAGTTCCTACCACACCGACGAGAACGACGGGACAAACCTGACCGAGAGCGATGACAAAAACGAGCAGACGCTGTGGAGCCTTTTCGCCTCGATGGAGAAAACCTTCGGCGGCTTCTCGCTGGAAGGCGGACTGCGTTTTGACCTGGCGGACTACAAGTATTTCCACGGCGGACAGCTGCAGGAAGACGTGAGCCGGAACTACACCAAGCTGCTGCCCTATTTTGAGGCGAACTACGACGGAGGCGGCGTCTCCCTCTCCCTGAGCTACAGCAGCAACATCCGCCGCCCCTCTTACAGCCAGCTGAACGGAAGCACGATGTATGTGGACAAATACACCTACCAGCGCGGCAATCCGCTCCTGCAGTCGGCCTACGACCACATACTGGACTTCATGTGCTCGTGGAAAGACCTCATGGTAAATGTCAGCCACACGTGGTACAAGAACAGCATCATGCAGACCAACGAGATGATGGACGGACAGCGGGCCATATTGTTCACCAGTGTGAACATTCCGCACTACCGCGAGTGGCACGCCTCCATAAGCTATGCGCCGACCTTCGGATTCTGGCGGCCCAAAGTGCAGTCGGGGGTCTACAAGCAGAAGCTCCTCCACGCAGGACAGCACTACAACAAGCCTTATTTCACTTACGGGTTCGACAACCTGTTCCGCCTTTCATCGAACGTCAATCTTTCCGTGGACATGTGGGGCACCGCGTTGGGCAACCTTTATCTGGCTGAGTTCCATCCCAATTTCCGTACGGACATCGGCTTGAACGCCTCGTTGTTCAAAAAGAGCCTTCACGTATGGCTGAAGGTCATGGACGTGTTCCACACGGACAAGGAGCGTTGGACAGACTGCGTCAACGGCATCACGTTCGACAAGAACCGGAAGCTGGACAATTGCGGAGTGATGCTGCAGCTGCGGTACGTGTTCAATCCGCAAAGGTCAAAATATAAGGGAGCCACGACAAACAGCGAGATCATGAGGTTGTACTGATAAAAAATCATAGAAATGGGATTCCAGTGTATCAAGCAACATGACGCCATGCAGTGCGGAGTCGCTTCCCTTGCGATGGTCTGCCTGCATTTCGGGAAGAGATATTCTGTGGAATGTCTCTCCCAAATTTGTCATGCTACCCACGAAGGAGTCTCATTCTTGGGTATTGCACAGGCCGCTAAAAAAATAGGACTGAAAAACTTATGCGCGAAAACCACCGTGGAAGGAATCCGGCAGGCCCCCCTTCCCTGCATCCTCCATTGGAACCAGAATCATTTTGTGGTGCTATATAAAGTAAGAAGAGGAAAGACTTTCTATATAGCCGACCCCGGCAAGGGGAAAGTCAGATACAACCGGGAGGAGTTCAAGCGTCACTGGATAAGCACCACCTCGCAAGGGGAGGAGAAAGGCATCGCCATGTTTCTGGAGCCCACCCCGGAGTTCGGCGGGCTGAAAGGGGAGGACACGGAAGGCATACACTCGTTCCGCTTCCTTTTCGGCTACCTGAAGCGGTACCGCCGGTATTTCGCGCAGATCGCCCTGGGGCTGCTAGTGGGGAGCCTGCTCCAGCTCATCCTGCCTTTCCTTACGCAGGCGATTGTGGACTTGGGCATCAAGCATCAGGACATCCGGCTGATTTGGCTGATACTGCTGGGCGAGCTGATGATTGTCGTCGGGCGCACCTCGACCGACTTCATCCGGCGCTGGCTGCTGCTGCACATCTCCATGCGCATCAACATCTCGCTGGTGAGCGATTTCTTCATCAAGCTGCTGAAACTGCCCATGTCGTTCTTCGACACCAAACTGATGGGCGACCTGCTACAGCGAATGAACGACCACAGCCGGGTGCAGTCGTTCCTTACCAACCAGACGCTCAGCGTGATGTTCACCACGTTGAGCTTCCTTGTGTTCGGCATCATATTAGCTTATTACGACAGCCTGATATTCGCGGTGTTCCTTACAGGAAGTATTCTCTACGGAATATGGATAGCCGCTTTCCTGCAACGGCGCAAGGTATTGGACTACGAACTGTTTGAGAAACAGGCCGTCAACCAGAACAAGACCTACCAGTTCATTACCTCCATGCAGGAAATCAAGCTGCAGGACTGTGAACGGCGCCGGCGTTGGGAATGGGAGGACGTGCAAGCGGACCTGTTCGGGGTGCAGATGAAATCGCTGAAGCTGCAGCAGACGCAGGAGGCGGGGAGCATCTTCATCAACGAGGTGAAGAACATCGTGATTACCGTGCTGGCCGCAACCGCCGTCATCCACGGGCAGATGACGCTGGGCATGATGCTGGCGGTGCAGTACATCATCGGACAGCTGAATTCGCCCGTGGAACAGCTGATGAACTTCATCTATTCGCTGCAGGATGTGAAAATCTCACTGGAACGTATCAATGAAGTACACACGGCGAGAAACGAGGAAAACGGGAAGAACTCGAAAACGGGATTTCCTTTGGCAGACCGTTCCATCGGGATAGAGGACATTGATTTCAAGTACGACCCCCATGCCTTGCGGAACACGCTGGAGCGCGTCTCCTTCCACATTCCGGCCGGAAAGGTGACGGCCATCGTGGGTGCGTCGGGCAGTGGAAAGACCACACTGATGAAACTGATGCTGGGTTATTATCCGGTAATGGGGGGACAAATAACAATAGCCGGGCGGAATATCAATGAATACAACCTGAAATGGTGGCGCAGGCAATGCGGCGTGGTGATGCAGGACGGGGTGATTTTCTCGGAATCGATAGCAAGGAACATTGCGGTGGATGACGGTGAAGTGAATGTAGAGCGTCTGGAACAGGCGGCACGCATTGCCAACATACATGACTTCGTGATGAGTCTGCCGCTGAAATACAACACCTTGATAGGACGCGACGGCGCAGGGCTGAGCCAGGGACAAAAGCAGCGTATCCTTATCGCGCGTGCTGTCTATAAAAATCCGTCATTCATTTTTCTTGACGAAGCCACCAACGCCCTCGATGCGAAAAACGAAAAGGCCATTGTGGAAAACCTGAATGAATTTTATAAAGGACGTACGGTCATCGTTGTCGCCCACCGGCTTTCTACCGTAAAGAACGCCGACCGGATAATTGTGCTTGACAATGGCAAAGTGGTGGAAACAGGAAATCATGCTTCTCTCATAGAAAAACAAGGAGCTTATTATAACCTGGTAAAAAACCAACTGGAACTTGGAAACTGATTATGGAAGAAAGAAATGAAACGGACAGCCGGATAGAATTACGTTCGGAGAAGGTGCGCAAAATAGCGGGCCCTATCCCGTCCGCTCTTGTAAGATGGGGATTTGTAGTCATCATACTGATTCTAGCAATGCTTGTGGCGGTCATCACATTGTTCCCCTATCCGTATGGAGAGGGAGAGACCATAATGGAACATGTGCTTGACAGGATGTGATTGGATATTACTTTGCCGGAAAATTTGTGACAGGCTCTTCCATGTTCAACTTTTTTTCCTACATTTGTCCCAAAATCAAAAGGAATACGGAAATATCATGCAGAACAATCTAGTCATAGTCGAATCTCCGGCAAAAGCCAAAACCATCGAGAAATTTCTGGGAGAAGGCTATAAAGTGCGCTCCAGCTACGGCCATATCCGCGACCTGAAGCAAAAAGCCTTCAGCATCGACATCAAGGACCATTTCAAGCCCATCTACGAAATACCGGATGACAAGAAGAAAATCGTAGCAGAACTGAAAGACGAAGCCCAAAAAGCTGATATGGTTTGGCTCGCATCCGATGAGGACCGGGAAGGAGAAGCTATATCCTGGCATCTCTATGAGGTATTGAATCTCGACCCGAACAAGACAAAACGGATTGTATTCCACGAAATTACCAAACCGGCTATACTGAAAGCCATCGAACATCCGCGCCATATCAACATCAATCTGGTCAACGCCCAGCAGGCACGTCGCATACTGGACCGCATCGTAGGTTTTGAGCTCTCGCCGGTGCTGTGGCGGAAAATCAAGCCGGCCCTTTCTGCCGGGCGCGTGCAGTCGGTCGCCGTACGCCTGATTGTAGAACGCGAACGGGAAATCAACGCGTTTGTCAGCGAAGCATCCTATAAAGTCGTTGCCGTATTCACCGACGGAAATGACGCGGAAGTGCGCGCCACACTGAACGAACGGTTCAAGACAAAAGAGGAAGCGCAGGCATTTCTTGAACTGTGCAAAGACGCACAGTTCACCATCGAAGATATCGTGACCCGTCCGGTCAAGAAATCTCCGGCACCACCGTTCACCACCTCAACCCTGCAACAGGAAGCGGCCCGGAAGCTCGGATTTACAGTGGCCCAGACAATGATGATCGCACAGAGACTGTATGAAAGCGGATTAATCACCTACATGCGTACCGACTCCGTAAACCTGTCGGAACTGGCACTGAACACCAGCCGCGACACGATCCTCTCACTGATGGGAGAACGCTATGTACAGACACGGCAATATGCGACCAAGACCAAAGGAGCGCAGGAGGCGCACGAGGCAATCCGTCCGACCTATATGCAAAATGATTCCATTGACGGGACCCACCAGGAGAAACGGCTGTACGACCTGATATGGAAACGCACCATCGCTTCACAGATGGCCGATGCAGAACTGAAAAAGACCACAGCCACCATCCGCCTCAGCAACAGCAACCACCATTTCGCCGCTACCGGTGAGGCCATCGTATTCGACGGTTTCCTGCGTGTCTATAAAGAATCATACGATGACGAACAGGAACAAGAAAGCGAAAGCCGTCTGTTGCCCAAACTGGAAAAAGGACAACAGCTCGCCAGGAAAGAAATATCTGCAGTGGAACGTTTCAGCCAGGCCCCCTCACGATATACGGAAGCCAGTCTGGTACGCAAGCTGGAAGAACTAGGTATAGGACGCCCGTCTACCTACGCACCGACCATTTCTACCATCCAGCAGCGCGGCTATGTAGAAAAAGGGAACAAAGAAGGCATAGAGCGTTCCTACCACATACTGAAACTGACTGACAACAATATCACTGAAAACATCCAGTCGGAAACCACAGGAAACGAAAAATCAAAACTGATGCCGACCGATGTAGGCTGTGTAGTCAATGATTTCCTGTTGCAATATTTCCCACAAATCATGGACTACAACTTTACCGCCAATGTAGAAAAAGAATTCGACGAGGTGGCCGAAGGAGAAAAACCATGGACAGACATGATGGAAGCATTCTATGACAAATTCCATCCGTATGTAGAAAAAACACTGGCCACAAAAAGCGAACACAAAGTGGGCGAACGAATATTAGGTACAGATCCGGCCAGCGGAAAACCGGTATCCGTGAAAATAGGCCGTTTCGGACCGGTAGCACAAATCGGCTCGTCGGACGACGAAGAAAAACCACGTTTCGCACAGCTTAACAAAGAGCATTCGCTGGAAACGATTACACTGGAAGAAGCACTCGAACTGTTCAAGCTGCCCCGTACTTTAGGGGAACTGGACGGACAGCCGGTTACGGTAGGAATCGGACGGTTCGGCCCATATATACGCTACAACGGCAGTTATGTGTCCATCCCCAAAACGATGGACCCGATGACCCTTACTTTGAAAGAGGCTGAAACAATAATGAAAGAAAAGAAAGAAGCCAAAGCGAAAAGGGTCATCAAGACTTTTCCGGACGAACCGGAGATGCAAGTGCTCAACGGACGGTTCGGACCCTATATCTCTTATCAGAAAAAGAACTACAAGATACCGGAAAATGTAGAACCGGCAGACCTGAATCTGGCAGCCTGCTTCAAAGTCATCGAGCTGCAGAACCAGAAAGCAGAAATGCGCAAGTCAAAAAATGCCAAAGCCAAAAAGAACAATAAATGAAAAGAATCTTTTTAATCGGCTACATGGGCTCCGGGAAAACTACCTTGGGCAAAGCATACGCCCGCAAGAACGGACTGGAATTTATCGACCTGGACTGGTATATTGAAGAACGGATGCACAAAACCATACAGGACCTGTTCACTGAAAAAGGCGAAGAAGGCTTCCGGAACATTGAGCGGAAGATGCTGCATGAAGCAGGTGAATTCGAGAACGTACTGATTGCCTGCGGAGGAGGCACCCCCTGCTTTTTCGACAATATGGACTATATGAACCGTACAGGGGATACCGTTTTTCTGGATGTCTGTCCGGAGGTACTGTTCAGACGACTGAAAATAGCAAAGGACAAACGCCCGCTTCTGGCAGGCAAAAATGATGAAGAACTGATGAAAACCATTTTGTCTGCCCTGGAAAAACGAATGCCTTATTATGCGCAGGCACAATACCGTTTCAACGCAGAACAGCTGGAAAGTTACAGACAAATAGACGAGTCGGTCAGACGGCTGGAAGAATTGTTGAACCCGAAACAGACCTCAGATAAAAAATATAAATTATAACAAAGAACTATGTTGTGAAATGAGAAAATGGCGTATTGAAGATTCAGAAGAGCTCTACAACATCACAGGGTGGGGCGTCTCGTACTTTGGTATCAATGACAAAGGACATGTGGTGGTAACTCCCAGAAAAGACGGTGTAACCGTAGATTTGAAAGAACTCGTCGACGAGTTGCAGCTCCGGGATGTGACAGCACCGATGCTGGTACGTTTTCCGGACATTCTGGACAACCGCATCGAAAAGATTTCGAGCTGTTTCCAACTGGCAGCGGAAGAATATGGTTACCAGGCACAAAACTTCATCATCTATCCCATCAAGGTAAACCAGATGCGCCCGGTGGTGGAAGAAATCATCAGTCACGGGAAAAAATTCAACCTTGGACTGGAAGCAGGATCAAAGCCTGAACTCCATGCCGTCATAGCCATCAATACTGACTCCGATTCGCTGATTATCTGCAACGGATATAAAGACGAAAGCTACATCGAGCTTGCCCTGCTGGCACAAAAGATGGGGAAACGAATCTTTCTGGTAGTAGAGAAACTAAATGAACTGCGCCTGATAGCCAAAATGGCCAAACAGCTGAACGTACGGCCGAATATCGGGATACGCATCAAGCTCGCCTCATCAGGAAGCGGGAAATGGGAAGAAAGCGGCGGTGACGCCAGCAAGTTCGGACTGACCTCCAGTGAATTGCTTGAGGCTCTCGACTTCATTGAAGAAAAGAAAATGAAAGACTGCCTGAAGCTGATTCATTTCCACATAGGAAGTCAGGTCACCAAAATACGCCGTATCAAAACGGCACTGCGCGAAGCGTCACAGTTCTACGTGCAGCTCCACCGTATGGGATTCCCTGTAGAATTTGTAGACATAGGGGGAGGTCTTGGTGTGGATTACGACGGCACACGTTCGTCAAACAGCGAGAGCAGCGTCAACTATTCCATCCAGGAGTATGTGAACGACTCCATCTCCATCATGGTCGACACAAGCAACAAAAACGGCATTCCCCATCCGAACATTATCACTGAAAGCGGCCGTTCACTGACAGCCCACCATTCAGTACTCATATTCGAAGTGCTTGAAACAGCTTCTCTTCCTTCTATGGACGAAGAATTTGAAGTGAGTCCGGAAGACCATGAACTGGTGCACGAGCTGTATGAAATATGGGACAACCTCAACCAAAGCCGGATGCTGGAAGCCTGGCACGACGCCCAACAAATACGTGAGGAAAGTCTCGACCTCTTCAGCCATGGCATCGTGGACCTGAAGACCCGTGCACAGATTGAACGGATGTATTGGTCAGTCACACGCGAAATCAGCCAAATCGCCTCGGGCCTGAAACATGCGCCAGATGAATTCAGGAATCTAGACAAGCTGCTGGCCGACAAATACTTCTGCAACTTCTCCTTGTTCCAGTCGCTACCGGATTCCTGGGCCATCGACCAAATATTCCCGATTATGCCGATTCAACGCCTGGACGAACGCCCGGACCGGACGGCAACCTTGCAAGACATCACATGTGACTCCGACGGGAAGATAGCCAATTTCGCATCTTCACGCAACGTGTCACATAACCTGCCTGTACACACTATCAAGAATAAAGAATCCTATTACATCGGCGTATTCCTGGTAGGAGCCTACCAGGAAATTTTAGGCGACATGCACAATCTGTTCGGCGATACGAACGCCGTACATGTCAGCGTAAACGAAAAAGGATATACCATCGACCAGGTCATCGACGGAGAAACGGTAGCAGAAGTACTTGACTATGTACAATACAATCCGAAGAAGCTGGTACGTACACTCGAGACATGGGTCACAAAATCGGTCAAAGAAGGAAAAATCTCACTGGAAGAAGGCAAAGAGTTCCTTGCCAACTACCGCTCCGGACTTTATGGATATACTTATTTAGAATAATCGGAAGAAATGAAAGAAAAACTGACCATTATAAAAGTAGGTGGAAAAATTGTAGAAGAAACCGATACGCTCAACCGTCTGCTGGATGACTTTTCCAGACTCTCCGGCTACAAATTGCTAGTACATGGAGGCGGACGGTCTGCCACTCGGATAGCCTCGCTGTTAGGCATTGAAAGTAAAATGGTTGACGGACGGCGTATTACTGATGCCGAGACCCTGAAAGTAGTCACAATGGTTTATGGCGGACTTGTGAACAAAAATATAGTGGCTGGACTGCAGGCAAAAGGCATCAACGCCATCGGACTGACAGGTGCTGACATGAATGTAATCCGTTCCTGCAAACGCCCTGTAAAAGACATCGACTACGGCTTTGTAGGAGATGTAAAAGCAGTGGATGCCGATGCGCTTGCCTCCCTCATACAAAAAAACGTAGTTCCGGTGATGGCACCGCTCACCCACGACGGACTGGGAAATATACTCAACACCAACGCCGACACCATTGCGGGAGAAACAGCCAAGGCGCTGTCAACGACTTTTGATGTAACCTTGATTTATTGTTTTGAGAAAAAGGGAGTATTGAGCAATGAAGAAGATGAGGACAGCGTGATTCCCGTCATTACTCCAGACTTGTTCAAGGAATATGTCCGGGAAGGCGTCATCAAAGGAGGTATGATACCCAAACTCGAAAATTCCTTTTCCGCGATAGAAGCAGGTGTCAAGCAGGTCATCATTACTTCCGCCGCCCATATTCGGGAAAGTAAAGGAACAACCATAAAAAAATAGCAAAAAAATCACGGGTGAGTGTAACTTTTCTTCCACTCACCCGTCATCATTATAGAAAGCAATGCATGAAATCAGTTTTCGAGACAATATACTGCCGCTGAAAGACAAAATGTTCAGGCTGGCACTGCGTATCACGCTCGACCGTGCAGAGGCAGAAGATATTGTTCAGGATGCACTGATTAAAGTATGGCACAAAAGGGACGAATGGGCTCAAATTGACTCGATAGAATCATATTGCATAACCATTGTACGGAATCTGGCCATTGACCGAAGCCAAAAGATGGAAGCAAAAAATACGGAGCTTACTCCCGAAACCCAAGAAATGCCCGATGCATTGACCCCTGACATGCTGTTCGAACAAGATGAACAGATACAGCTGATTCACCGTTCGATAAGCAAGCTTCCCGAAAAACAGCGCACCGTTGTACAACTGAGGGACATCGAGGGAAAAAATTACAAGGAAATTGCCCGGATACTAGGTATCACAGAAGAACAAGTGAAAGTAAACTTGTTCAGAGCACGCCAACGTATCAAGGCTGAAATAAACGGAATAAATGGATATGGATTATAAGTACATCGAACAACTTCTGGAGCGCTATTGGAACTGCGAAACTTCTGTAGAAGAAGAGCAGATTCTCCGTATCTTTTTCCAACAAAAAAAGATTCCGGCCAATCTGCGCCGTTACCAGTCTTTGTTTGTGTATCAGTACAAAGCAAATGAAATGAAGTTGAGTGATGACTTTGAAGAGCGTATCCTGGCAGAGATTGAACGTCCGGTAGTGAAAGCCCGCCATTTATCATTATACACCCGTTTCCAACCCCTTTTCAAGGCCGCAGCCGTGATTTTGCTGCTACTTGCTTTAGGCGGATTGA
This sequence comes from uncultured Bacteroides sp., assembly GCA_949289295.1. GTDB lineage: Bacteria > Bacteroidota > Bacteroidia > Bacteroidales > Bacteroidaceae > Phocaeicola. The sequence goes on along the minus strand of CASENM010000019.1, from coordinate 23,336 downwards.
TGCAACATTCAAACTATGAGGAAGGGAATGGGGTTGTCTATGTATATGATCAGTTCGAGAATCATGGCAGCGACATCCAAGTAGCCTATGAAGGAGATTCACTCAAATCCATCATAGAAAACGCAGCGGCCAATCCTCAAATAAAAAGGGAACATAAACGATAGAACATTTTCATTTGCTTTTATAAAATAGTTAGTGCTTATTAAGATTAAAAACGAGGCTGTGAAGTTTCAATTCTCTCAAATTTAACTTACTAACTCAAATAAGAAAGGATTACCGCGAGAGCAGTAATCCTTTTTTTGTGCTTCTGCTGAAATGAACCCATCCCCAAAACGACAGAATGCTTTGAGAAAAACCAAAACAAAAGTTAAAGCAGACGTACATTTCAAAACTTCTCTTACCGACATTAAAGAGAGGTTAAATCATAACGTAAATCTAGATACCAAGATGTTTTAATAAAGATATGCTAAAAGAAAAGCCGTTTTATTTTACAATTCGCATCCGTGTGCGATAACAAAATAATGTTATATAATAGGTAAAGATATGAAAATATCAGATATCCAATTGCATATTTGGATAAAAGACTGTACTTTTGACTCGTTAGAACTCTCTATTAACTTAAAATCAATTAATTAAAAAGAAAGAAGAAAAACATGGAACAGGTATTTAGCTATATCATTGGGCTGGGAGCTGCCGTCATGATGCCAATTCTATTCACCATTCTCGGGGTATGCATCGGTATCAAGTTCGGCAAGGCATTGAAAAGCGGTCTTTTGGTAGGAGTTGGATTTGTAGGACTTTCAGTAGTCACCGCATTACTGACAAGCAGTCTGGGAGACCCCCTGAAACGAGTCACTGAAATTTACGGCCTGAGTCTACAAATATTCGATATGGGATGGCCTGCCGCCGCTTCCGTAGCCTACAACACCTCCGTAGGTGCCTTTATCATCCCTGTCTGCCTGGGTATCAACATTATCATGCTACTGACAAAAACAACAAAGACTGTTAATATAGATCTCTGGAATTACTGGCACTTTGCATTTATTGGAGCCGTAGTCTATTTCGCATCCGACAATATCTGGTGGGGATTTTTTGCCGCAATCATCTGTTATATCATCACACTGGTCATGGCAGACCTTACCTGCAAACAATTCCAGTCTTACTATGAAAAGATGGACGGCATTTCCATCCCCCAACCTTTTTGTCAAGGATTCGTACCTTTCGCACTGCTTATCAATAAAGCACTCGACAAAATCCCAGGTTTCGACAAACTGAACATTGATGCGGAAGGCATGAAACGAAAATTCGGGATAATGGGCGACCCTCTGTTCTTAGGAGTAATTGTAGGATGTGCAATCGGAGCTTTGGCCTGCAAAAACAGCCACGAACTGGTAGACAGTATACCTGCCATCCTTGGACTAGGCATCAAAATGGGAGCGGTCATGGAACTTATTCCACGCATCACATCCCTATTCATTGAAGGATTACGGCCCATTTCGGACGCTACGCGCGAACTGATTGCACGCAAGTTCAAAAACAGTGCCAGCCTGAATATCGGCATGAGCCCCGCTCTTGTCATCGGACACCCGACCACTCTGGTTGTATCTCTTCTGCTGATACCCGTCACACTGTTCCTTTCCGTAGTATTGCCCGGCAACCAATTCCTGCCTCTGGCTTCATTAGCCGGTATGTTCTATCTGTTTCCGGCCGTATTGCCGATTACCAAAGGAAACGTGCTGAAAACTTTTATTGTCGGACTAGTCAGCCTGATTGTAGGACTGTATTTTGTAACCGATCTGGCACCTTATTTCACACAAGCCGCACAAGACGTTTTTGCCAGGACGGGGGATGCTGCCGTAAAAATTCCGGACGGATTCAACGGAGGGGCACTTGATTTCGCATCCAGTCTGTTCTCATGGATCATATTCCATGCCATCTATCACTTCAAGTTCATTGGTCCGGCCGCATTGGTCGCCATCACATTGGGGATGGCCATCTATAACCGCACCCGTATCTTGAAAGAATCCGGACACACGGACAAACAACAAATCAATCACTAATAAATTATCAAGAAAGATTATGAAAAAATTTGCAATGGCGATGATGCTGGGTGTAGCTGCCCTGACAGCGAACGCACAGGTTAATGTACGCATGCAAACAGCATGTAACCCACAAGACGTGAAAACATACGACACACAAAGACTGCGCAACAGCTTCATGATGGAGAAAGTTATGGTAGCTGACCAGATTAACCTGACTTATTCCATGTATGACCGCTTTATTTTCGGCGGTGCCGTACCTGCCACAAAAGAACTGGCACTTGACACTTTCGATGCTTTGAAAGCCCCTTATTTTCTGTTCAACCGTGAGCTGGGAGTTATCAATGTGGGAGGCGATGGCATTGTAACTGTAGACGGAAAAGAATATGAGCTGAAATTCAAAGAAGCACTGTACGTGGGCCGTGGAAACAAAAAAGTAACTTTCAAGAGTAAAAATGCCGGCCAACCGGCCAAATTCTACCTCAACTCGGCTACTGCACACAAAGAATATAAAACACAACTGATTACCATCGACGGGAGAAAAGGTTCGTTGAAAGCCAATTCATTCCCGGCCGGAAAGATGGAAGAAAGCAACGATAGAGTCATCAACCAACTGATTGTCAACAATGTATTGGAAGAAGGACCTTGCCAGTTACAAATGGGGCTTACCGAACTGAAACCGGGCAGCGTCTGGAATACAATGCCAGCCCATACCCACAGCCGCCGTATCGAAGCATACTTCTATTTCAATGTTCCAACGGGCAACATGATCTGTCATCTGATGGGTGAACCCCAGGAAGAACGCCTGGTATGGCTGTCCAATGAACAAGCAATCATGTCGCCGGAATGGTCCATCCATGCAGCCGCAGGCACAAGCAACTATATGTTCATCTGGGGAATGGCAGGTGAAAACCTTGACTATGGAGACATGGACAAGATTCCTTACACTGAAATGAGATAATTTATCTGGCCTTACGAACTGAACAAACATTCAAAAAAGAGAATCTGAGGCCGTAAAGCCAAAAGATTCTCTTTTTTGTTGCCGCCAGAACGGCCCGTCCAAGACAGAAACGGCTTTTCCCCTTTACGCCTATACCTATCAAACCTACTCAAACCAATATCTTCTATCATGAGCACACTAAAAAAGCCAGATGAAAAAATGACCCACTACCGGTGGCTAATCTGCTTCATGCTGTTCTTCGCCACGACGGTAAATTATCTCGACCGACAAGTTCTTTCCCTCACCTGGAAAGATTTCATTGCCCCAGAATTTCACTGGACCGACACCCATTACGGCACCATCGCCGCCAGCTTTTCCATAGTCTATGCCATAGCCAACCTGTTTGCCGGACGTTTCGTCGACTGGATGGGAAGCAAAAAGGGATATCTATGGGCTATCGCCATCTGGTCTGTCGGGGCCTGCCTACACGCATTGTGCGGATGGGCTACAGAAATCACATTAGGGTTCAAACAGGTTTCCGGCATGATTTCCGCCACAGGAGCCGTTGCGTCCACCATCGCTATCACCAGTGTCTATTATTTCATTGCAGCGCGTATCGTGTTAGGTATTGGCGAGTCGGGAAACTTTCCGGCAGCCATCAAAGTCACTGCAGAATATTTCCCTAAAAAAGACCGTGCATTCGCCACTTCTATTTTCAACGCAGGAGCAACCATAGGCGCACTTATCGCACCGGTAAGCATTCCTCCCCTGGCCAGATATTTTAAAAATATCGGAGTCGGAAACGGATGGGAAATGGCATTCCTCATCATCGGTGCTTTAGGATTTGCCTGGATGGGATTCTGGATGTTCATTTATAAGCGACCGGAACAGAACACACGGGTAAACGACGCGGAACTGACATACATACATCAGGATCAAGAGAATGAAGCGATACAAGGAACGACACAATATGATGACGGACCCAGACTGACTCTCTGGCAATGTTTCTGCTATCGCCAGACATGGGCCATAACTCTCGGAAAATTCATTACCGACGGCGTTTGGTGGTTCTTCCTGTTCTGGACACCAGCCTATATTTCCGATGTATACGGCTATTCATCAGACAGCGGCACCGCACAACTGTTGATATTCGTACTTTATGCCATTACCATGCTATCAATCTATGGCGGAAAGCTCCCTACTCTCATCATCAACAAGACCGGGAAGAATCCGTATGCGGCCCACATGCAGGCCATGCTGATTTTTGCAGTATTCCCTCTATTGGCTTTGTTCGCACAACCGCTTGGCAACGTCTCCTACTGGTTTCCGATTATCATTATCGGCATTGCCGGTGCAGCGCACCAGTCTTGGTCAGCCAACATTTACTCAGTAGGAAGTGACATGTTTCCCAAAAGTGCAGTCGGCACTATTGTCGGCATTGGAGGAATGGCGGGAGGTATCAGTTCATTCCTGATTAACATAAGCTCTGGAATCTTGTTTGACTATGCATCAGAGACAAACATGACATTCTTCGGATTCGAAGGTAAAGAAGCCGGCTATTTCATTATCTTCTGCATCTGCGCTGTAGCATATCTGCTGGCATGGTGCGTCATGAAACTGCTCGTTCCGGAATATAAACTAATAGAAGTTAAATAAACGAGAGGTCTGCCTGGATTTCGCCTGCACTTGTTTGGAAATTGCTCCTGAAAATGTTTTCCGGTTCAGTAAAAGGGAAAAACGATTTTCAGAATCAATTCGGGCAAAAAATTCAGGCAGCTCTCAAACAGAATAAAAATCTGCCAGGAACATAATTTTTCAGAATCAGCCCACATAAAATTTTTGCGATTGAGCAATAATCGCTACTTTTGCTGACAAACTGAAATTCATTACACAATGATATCACTGAAAGAATTCTTTTCACTCAAGAAAAACAAATTTTTCTGGCTGAATCTGGCCGGAATAATAATAGCGACGCTCGCCGTATGCGGGGGCACCCTGTCATGGCTTGACAATTACACCCACCATGGAGAATCGCATGTAGTGCCTAACGTAAAAAACAAGACACTGACAGAAGCACAGACAGCTTTACAGAAGCAGATGATGAAAGGTGTAGTCATCGACTCCAGTTATGTGAAAGGTTCACCGGCAGGTATCGTGCTTGAGCAAAAACCTTTAGGAGGAGCTAAAGTGAAAGAAGGAAGAACCATATACCTTACGGTCACAACAACAAATGTACCACAGGTCAGTCTGCCAGATTTGATTGACAACAGTTCGCTCCGACAGGCAGAAGCCAAACTCAGGTCCATGGGATTCAAGCTGACAGAACCGGAATATGTAGCCGGCGAACAAGACTGGGTGTATGGAATAAAATATCGGGGAAGAAAACTTTCCACGGGCGACAAGGTGCCCAATGAAGCATTGCTTACTCTATGTGTAGGGAATAGGAATTTACAGGAACTGGAAGCCGATTCTACACAGATTTCCACAGCAACCGACAACGGAGAAGTACAAATAGATGAATCGTGGTTCTAAATGCAAAAAAAGCAGAAAATGACAGAAGACTTTATCGACAATGAGTTTCTGGATGATTCGTTGGAAGACATTGAGCCTATAGACAATCCGAACGGACTACTCTATGAACATTTTCGAGTAACTGTAGATAAAGGGCAGACACCGGTACGTATCGACAAATATTTGTTTGAACGTATCGTAAATGCATCGCGTAACCGGATTCAAGCTGCCGCTGACGCGGGAATGGTCATGGCCAACGGAAAACCTGTGAAAAGCAGCTACAAGGTGAAGCCGCTCGATGTGCTGACCGTGATGATGGACCGTCCGCGCTATGACAACGATATCATCCCGGAGGAGATTCCCCTCGACATCGCGTATGAGGACGATGACTTGATGGTCATCAACAAACCGGCAGGACTGGTAGTGCATCCAGGGTGCGGAAACTACCATGGCACACTGGTCAACGCCATTGCCTGGCATCTGCGCGACGTGCCGACCTATAACCCGAATGACCCACAGGTGGGACTGGTGCATCGCATCGACAAGGATACCTCCGGTCTGCTTGTGGTGGCCAAGACTCCCGACGCCAAGACCCATCTGGGCCTGCAGTTCTACCACAAGACCACCAAACGTGAATACAATGCCCTGGTATGGGGAATCATCGACGAGGACCGGGGAACCATCACCGGCAATATCGGACGCAATCCGAAAGACCGCATGCAGATGGCGGTGATGAGCGATCCTGACCAAGGAAAACATGCGGTGACACACTATGAGGTGCTTGAGCGTCTGGGATATGTCACACTGGTGAAATGCGTGCTGGAGACCGGACGCACCCACCAGATTCGTGTCCACATGAAGCACATCGGCCATGTGCTGTTCAACGACGAACGGTATGGCGGACATGAGATATTGAAAGGAACCCATTTCAGCAAATACAAACAATTTGTCAACAACTGTTTCGAGATCTGCCCACGGCAGGCCCTTCATGCCAAGACCCTGGGATTCGTACACCCGCGCACCGGCGAGGAAATGTTCTTCACGTCCGGACTGCCTGATGACATGACCCGACTGTTGGAACGATGGAGAAATTATATCAGTAACAGAGAATTATTATGAAACGCATCATTGCTATTGTAGCCGGCGGAGACTCGTCTGAACACGGAGTCTCCATGAAAAGTGCCGAAGGTATCTATTCATTTATTGACAAGGAAAAATACACTCTTTATATCGTTGAGCTCACCAAACTGAGGTGGGAAGCCGTACTGTCCGACGGCTCACGCGCCCAAATAGACAAGAACGACTTCAGTTTCATGGACCACGGGCAGAAAATCGTACCCGACTTCGCCTACATCACCATCCACGGCACTCCGGGCGAGAACGGAATCCTGCAAGGCTATTTTGAACTTGTCGGCATTCCCTATTCTACCTGCGACGTACTGGTATCGGCACTGACATTCAGCAAGTTCACCCTCAACCAATATCTGAAAGGCTTCGGAGTGCGGATTGCGGAATCCATGCTTGTCCACAAACGCCAGGGTATCAGTGACGAAGATGTGATGGAAAAAATCGGGCTTCCGTGCTTCATCAAGCCGAACGCCAGCGGATCCAGCTTCGGAGTGACCAAGGTGAAGACAAAAGAACAGATACAGCCTGCTTTAGAAGCGGCCTTCAAGGAGTCGGACGACGTGATGATAGAAGCTTTCATGGACGGCATCGAGCTGGCCAACGGATGCTATAAGACCAAAAAGAAATCGGTGGTACTGCCCATTACGGAAGTCGTAAGCAAAAACGAGTTCTTCGACTACAACGCCAAATACAACGGACAGGTTACCGAAATTACACCGGCACGTCTCAGCCCTGAACTGACAGCCCGTGTACAACAGCTCACCTCGGCAGTCTACGACATTCTGGGCTGCAAGGGCATTGTCCGCATCGACTATATCATCACGGAAGGAGAAAAAATCAACATGCTCGAAATCAACACCACTCCGGGAATGACAGCCACCAGCTTCATCCCGCAACAGGTGCGTGCGGCCGGAATTGATATAAAAGATGTTATGACAGACATTATTGAAGACCATTTCAATTAAAAATCACTATCTTTGGAAGAAAACAAAGAAACCATGAACATACCTGCCGAATTTGACGAGATTCGTCCGTACTCTCCGGAAGAGCTTCCACAAGTATTTGAGGAACTGCTTGCCGACCCGATGTTCCAATCAGTGGTCAAGACTGTCATACCCGACATGACTGAGGAAAAGCTGAGACATGTATTGTCCCAATGCAAAACCAATCTGGATGTGCAGAAAAACATTTTCTACAGTCTGCTCCTGAAACTTATCAGCGAACATAGCGACGGATTCACGCTGGACACATCCGCATTATCCGACAAGTCATGCAACTACACATTCATATCGAACCACCGTGACATTGTGCTGGACCCCGGATTTCTGTCCGTGGGCCTTCTTCTAAATGGATTCCCTACCACAGTGGAAATTGCAATCGGCGACAACCTGCTGATTTATCCGTGGATCAAGAAACTGGTGCGCGTCAACAAGTCATTCATTGTACAGCGCGCACTGAGCATGCGTCAGATGCTGGAAGCATCGGCACGTATGTCGCGCTATATCCATTTTGCCATCACACAGAAGCATGAAAATATCTGGATTGCACAACGTGAAGGAAGAGCCAAGGATTCAAACGACTACACACAGGAGAGTGTACTTAAAATGCTGGCTATAGGAGGCGAAGGTGACATTATCGACAGGCTGAAGGAACTGAACATCGTTCCGATGTCATTATCCTACGAATACGACCCGTGCGATTTTCTAAAAGCACAGGAAATGCAACAGAAACGTGATATAGAAGGATTCAAAAAAAGCCAGGCAGACGATTTGAACAACATGAAGACGGGCATCTTCGGTTACAAGGGAAGAGTGCATTTCCATGCCGCGCCTTGCCTCAATGAAGAACTGGAGACCTTGAAAGGTCTGCCCAAAACAAAAATATTTGGCAAAATAGCCGAAACAATCGACCGCCATATTCATAAAAACTATTTCCTGTATCCGGGGAATTATGTGGCCGCCGATTTGCTTGAAGAAGGAAAGCGGTTCGCAGATAAATATACACGTGAAGAAAAAGCCCATTTCGAGACATACTTGCAGAAAAAACTGGATATGATCACTCTTGAGCACAAAGATGAAGCGTTCTTGCGCAAATGCATACTTACCATGTATGCCAATCCTGTATTCAACCATCTGAAAGCCCTCGAAGCATGAGATTCTTCCACGTGACAGCAGTGACGGCAGTAATGTGTACGCTTTTGTTACAAGCGTGCAAGAAAGATGAATATGTGTACCCGAATGTCGTGACAGAATTTGCAGATGCAAGGACAGATGCCAGCGGCACACTCACCCAACTGATCACTGACAAGGGAAAGGTGATGGACATCCAATATCGGGAAGGACTGAACGGACTAAAGAGCGATACCATCTATCGCACAGTTTCCGTGTTCAGTCCCCTCGAATCCGGAGAAGCGTTCATCTACTCAACCCAACTGATACTGTCACCAGAACCGGAACCGGCAGATTTCTTTAAAACAGGAATCAAAACCGACCCGACCGATATCAGAAGTATCTGGCAGGCGGGGAATTATCTGAATATGATACTCACCCCATTAGTAAAGGACCAAAGCCATTCTTTCCACTTCATCGAATATGGCTGTGAAGAAAAAGGAAAGAAAAAAATTCTACATCTTGGCTTATACCACGACCACCAGAACGATGAGGAAGCATTCACCCGCGAAGTGTATCTTTCTGTCCCCTTATGGAAATATGAAGAATCCTTTCAGCAGGGAGACAGTATATTCTTCCATATCAATACGTACGAAGAAGGAGAAACAATACGGAAATTCATATTCCCGACAATCAAATCTTACTAAAATCTGAATCATGAAGCGTTTTCTACAACTTATACCAGCACTTTGTGTGAGCGTGTTCGCTTTTTTCTCATGTGGCAACCGGTCAAACGGAGAATATACCAACCTCCCGGCAGACGACTTCGAACGGCTGATTGAAGATGACAACGTTCAATGTGTGGATGTACGTACTGTTGCTGAATATAGCGAAGGGCATATTCCGGGCAGTCTGAACATCAACATTCTGGATGAACGGTTTGTCAGCGATGCAGACGAACTTCTCGATAAGAATCATCCCGTAGCTGTCTATTGTAAAAGCGGTCGAAGGAGCCGCAATGCAGCGGAAAAACTAACCAAAGAAGGATTTACCGTGTACAATCTGGACAAAGGGATTGAGGGATGGAAAAAAGAAGGGAAATATATTGAGAAATAGACATAACATTAATCCAAAAACTGTTTTACCATGAAGAAGTTGCTTTTTTATCTTTTGGTGCTGACACTCCTCCCTTTGGGAGCGTTCGCACAACAAAAAAACACATTTGAGATCAAGGACGGCCATTTCTACCGCAACGGGGAAATCGTTCCCGTGCTTTCGGGCGAAATGCACTACTCCCGTATCCCTCATGAATACTGGCGCCACCGTCTGCAGATGATGAAAGGAATGGGACTGAACACAGTGGCCACCTACGTTTTCTGGAACTGGCACGAGACGGAACCGGGAAAATGGGATTTCAGCGGTGACAAGAATCTGGCCGAATATATCCGCATCGCCGGCGAGGAAGGAATGATGGTCATCCTGCGCCCGGGACCGTATGTCTGCGCGGAATGGGAGTTCGGCGGCTATCCCTGGTGGCTGCAGAACGTGCCCGGCATGGAAGTGAGACGCGACAACGAGGCCTTTCTGAAACATACGAAAGCATATATCGAACGCTTGTACAAGGAAGTGGGCGACCTGCAATGCACCAAGGGCGGTCCTATCATTATGGTGCAGTGTGAAAACGAGTTCGGCTCTTACGTGGCACAGCGCAAGGACATCACGCTGGAAGAGCATCGCGCGTACAACGCGAAAATCAAACAGCAGCTTGCCGATGCGGGATTCAACGTGCCTCTGTTCACTTCCGACGGCAGCTGGCTATTTGAGGGCGGAAGCACGGAAGGTGCCCTGCCGACAGCCAACGGCGAAAGCGACATCGAGAACCTGAAGAAAGTGGTCAACCAGTATCATGGGGGAAAAGGTCCGTATATGGTAGCAGAGTTCTATCCGGGATGGCTCTCCCACTGGGCTGAACCGTTCCCGCAAGTCAGTGCGTCCGACATCGCGCGCCAGACAGAAGCATATCTGAAAAACGATGTGTCGTTCAACTTCTACATGGTACACGGAGGTACGAACTTCGCCTTCACCAGCGGAGCGAACTACGACAAGAGACGCGACATCCAGCCCGACCTGACCAGCTACGACTATGACGCGCCCATCAGTGAGGCCGGATGGGTGACTCCCAAATACGACTCTATCCGCACGGTCATCAAGAAATATGTGAAATACAACGTGCCCAATCCTCCGGCACGGATTCCGGTCATCGAGATTCCTTCCATCAAGCTGAACAAGGTGGGCGACCTTCTGGCGTATACGGAAAAGTCACAGCCTGTGACGGACACCAATCCGCTGACTTTCGAGCAACTGAACCAGGGATACGGATATGTGCTCTACACACGCCGGTTCAACCAGCCTATCAGCGGCACACTGGAAATTCCGGGACTGCGTGACTACGCGGTAGTGTACGTGGACGGCGAGAAAGTGGGCGTATTGAACCGCAATACCCAGACTTACTCAATGGAAATCGACGTGCCGTTCAACGCCACACTGCAGATTCTGGTGGAAAACATGGGACGTATCAACTACGGCAGCCTGATCACGGAGAACAACAAGGGCATCATCAGTCCGGTAACGATTGCCGGAAAGAAAATCACCGGTGGATGGAACATGTACAAGCTCCCGATGGACCAGGCGCCCGACTGTGCCAAGATGGGAAGCTGTGCCTACACGAACGACGCGTCACGCGGCGCGAGACTGAAGGACTGTCCGGTCATCTATGAAGGCACGTTCACCCTCCACGAGACCGGCGACACTTTCATCGACATGGAAGAATGGGGTAAGGGAATCATCTTCGTCAACGGAAAGAACATCGGTCGCTACTGGCAGGTAGGTCCGCAACAGACACTCTACATTCCCGGCGTATGGCTGAAGAAAGGCGAGAATAAGATTGTCATTTTCGAACAGTTGAACGAAAGTCCGAAAACGGAAGTAAAAACCGTAAAGACTCCTGTATTGACAAAACTGAAATAAACATTTAAACACATCGACATGAAATCATTTATCTTGTCTATCCTATTGTTGTGCGGAACAATCTGTTCCGCACAACAGCAGGACAAACATCCTTTGGCAGAATATGAGGAGCTGACGGACTCCAAGCCGCACGACGACAAAGAGGCCTGGGAAAAGATGAATGCTCCAACCTTACTGAGCTGGGGAAGCACTGACATCCGTTACAGGAAACTGGATATTCCGGATGTGAGGAAAGCGACACGCCTGCAACTGAAGGCATGGAAAGGCGAGCGTGTCAACGCTCAGGCCGTATTGTGGACAAAAGCCGGTCTGACAGACGTGTCCGTTTCCGTAAGCGAACTGAAAAACGGATCTTCAACCATCCCGCAATCGGCCATCTCCACCCATTTCGTACGCTATGTCATGACTGACGAGTTCGGCCCCGGATGCGGACATCGCCCGGACAAAACCAAATTCGACTCACTGGCGGTGGCGGACGTGCTCGACATCAACAAGACACTCGACGTGAAAGCCTGCAGCACCCAGCCCCTATGGGTGAAGGTATGGGTCCCCACGGACGCGAAAGCCGGAAAATACAAAGGCACACTGACCGTATCGGCAAAGGATCTCAAGCCGATGAAACTTCAGATTGAAGTCAATGTGCTCAACCGTACACTGCCCGAGCCGAAGGACTGGGCATTCTATCTCGACCTGTGGCAGAACCCGTATGCCGTGGCACGCTACCATCAGGTTCCTTTGTGGAGCCAGGCACATTTCGACGCCATGCGTCCGCTGATGAAGATGCTCGCCGATGCAGGACAACGTACCATCACGGCCAGCATCATGCACAAGCCGTGGAACGGACAGACGGAAGACCATTTCGACAGCATGATCACACGCATCAAGAAAATAGACGGCACATGGAGCTACGACTATACCGTATTCGACAAATGGGTGACCTTCATGATGGACGAGGTGGGCATCAACGACATGATATGCTGCTACACCATGATTCCATGGGCCTTGAGCTTCGACTATTACGACCAAGCTACCAGCCGCGTGCAATTCATTGAGGCCAAGCCCGGCGACAAGGCATATGCCGAATACTGGGGCACCTTCCTGAAAGACTTCTCCCGTCATCTCCGCTCGAAAGGCTGGTTTGAAAAAACCGCCATTTCCATGGACGAACGCCCGATGGAGGCCATGCGTGAAGCCATCAAGATAGTCAAAGAGGCCGACCCGGAATTCAAGATCACCCTGGCAGGCAACTACCACGCGGAGATTCAGGAAGACCTGCACTATCTGTGCATTCCTTTCGGCCAGAAATTCCCGGACGATGTGCTGGCATCACGGAAGAGCAAGGGACAAATCAGCACCTACTACACCTGCTGCACGGAGGCGTTCCCCAACACGTTCACCTTCTCCGACCCGGCAGAGGCGACATGGACAGCCATCCATGCCACGGCCGGCAACTACGAAGGCTATCTGCGCTGGGCCGTAAACAGCTGGACAGCCGATCCGCTCCGCGACTCCCGTTTCCGCACCTGGCCGGCAGGTGACACTTACAGCATCTATCCCGGACCGAGAAGCAGCATCCGCTTCGAGCGGCTGGTGGAAGGTGTTCAAGACTGTGAAAAAATCCGCATTCTCCGCGAAGAACTGGAAGCGGAAGGCGCCACCGGAAAACTGAAAAGACTGAACGAGGAAGTGGCCAAATTCAGGTTTGAGAACATAGACGGCAACAAGCCGTCGGCCAGTGGGATGGTCAACAGCCTGGAACGGCTGATCAACTCCCTGTAACAGCAACCGAAACAATACATTCTCACCGTAGATTACACGTAAACCAACAGTCCTCTCATCAAAGGCCAACGGTTGAATACTACGTTAATCTACGGTGTTTTTTCACATCATCCCGAACCTCATATAATTATTTCAGTCAGAACGCACTAGGTCATCTTCAACCTGCCGCAGAATACTCTCCTAAAATATTCAAAAAGCAAGAATCCGCCCCTTTATAAATCCACCGTAATCCGCTTTAACTCAAAAAAATCATTATCTTTGCAAAATAGTTAACCCAAAATTTTATAGCATGGACACTAAATATTTCGTTGCCTTCGACCTAGGTGCCACAAGCGGAAGAACAATCCTCGGAAGCTTATCGGACAACAAATTGACATTAGAGGAAGTGACCCGCTTCCCGAACCAGATGCTCCAGCTCAACGGACATTGTTACTGGAACATCTTCTCCCTCTATGAGAACTTGAAGAAAGGACTGGCGGAAATAGCCAAGAAAAGAATCCCTGTCACTTCAGTAGGAATCGACACATGGGGAGTCGATGTAGCATGTCTAGCCTCTGACGGCTCAGTCATCGGACTGCCATTTGCCTATCGTGATCCTCAGACCATCGGTAAAAAAGAAGAGTATTTTCAAAAGGTTATGCCAGCTAAGGAACTGTATAGAAAAACCGGTATCCAGCATCTGGACTTGAATACAATATTCCAACTGTATGCAATGAAACAGGAGAACAACTTCGCACTAAACCATGCGGCTCATCTGCTGTTCATGCCCGATGCCCTGTCATATTTGCTGACGGGAAACAAAGTGACAGAGTACACCATCGCCTCAACTTCACAATTGCTGAACCCCATGACACGCGATTTCGATGAAAATATATTACACACATTGGGACTACAGAAATCAATGTTCGGCAACATTGTGGAACCGGGAGCAACTGTAGGCATGCTCTCAAAAGATTTATGTGACGAACTGCAAATCGAGCCAATTCCTGTCATTGCCGTAGCGGGTCATGACACGGCTTCAGCTGTAGCCGCCATACCGGCAAGCAACAAGAATTTCGCTTATCTGAGTTCAGGCACTTGGTCACTGATGGGAATCGAGACAGACGGTCCTATCGTGAACGAAAAGACAGAAGCCTCCAACATCACCAACGAAGGAGGTGTAGACGGAACAATCCGACTGCTGAAAAATATCACCGGCATGTGGATTGTAGAACAATGCCTGAAAAAATGGCACAGAGAAGGCATAGATTACTCTTATCCACAAATGGTGGAACTGGCTCAAGCTGCACGTCCCTTTGTCTGTTTCATCAATCCGGACAATCCGATATTCACCAATCCGCACGACATGCCAAAAGCCATTTGCGATTACTGCGCACAGACCGGACAAGAATGTCCACAGACACACGGCGAATTTATACGCACCATCTTTGAAAGCCTTGCGCTGAAATACCGGGAAGTGCTGGACATGTTCCGCGGACTCTCCGACTCTCCGATTGAGAAACTACATATCATTGGCGGAGGCTCGCGCAACAAACTGATGAACCAGTTCACATCAAACGCGGTCTGTCTTCCGGTAGCCGCAGGTCCAAGCGAAGCATCCTCCATCGGAAATATCATGCTGCAAGCTAAAGCTGCAGGCATGATTGCTTCACTACAGGAAATGCGAAATATAATCTCAGCTAACGTCCAGCCTGAAAACTTCATGCCTGCCGAACAAGAGACATGGGACAATGCCTATAAAAAATACTTGTCCGTAATTGTTTGAGAAAGAAACATATTCGTTACTTTCTCAGTTGCGCAAATAAAATAATTTGATTACCTTTATCCACTAATATAATTTTATCAAACTATGAAATCTATTCTTGAAGGACGTCCGGGCCTTACCCGTGAAGTAAACAAAGTAGCCGAAGTAGCCGGATATCTATGGCAAAAAGGCTGGGCAGAACGCAATGGCGGAAACATTACAATCAATGTAACCGAATTTGTCGATGACGAAATCCGCCAAATGCCAGCCATCACCGAACCGAAACCGATAGGTGCAACACTCCCCCACCTGAAAGGCTGTTATTTCTTCTGTAAAGGGACACAGAAACGTATGCGTGATTTGGCCCGTTGGCCAATGGAAAACGGCTCTATCATCCGCATCTGTGATGACTGCGCCAGCTATGTAATTATTGCCGACCAACCCGTCATTCCGACCTCAGAAGTAGCAGCTCATCTGACTGTACACAACACATTGATTGCAGAAGGCGGGAAAAAGAAAGCAACCGTACACACTCATCCGATTGAACTGGTTGCCATGAGCCATACAAACAAATTCCTGGAGAAAGACGTGTTGACGAATCTGCTTTGGAGTATGATTCCAGAAACGAAAGCATTCTGTCCGCGCGGCCTGGGTATTGTTCCCTACAAGATGGCAGGATCTGTAGAACTGGCAGAAGCGACCCTCGAGGAACTGAAAGACTATGATGTAGTAATGTGGGAGAAACACGGCGTATTTGCCGCCGATACAGATGCAATGGATGCGTTCGACCAGATTGACGTGCTCACGAAAGCAGCACAGATCTATATCAATGCCCGTTGCATGGGATTTGAGCCAGACGGTATGTCGGAAGAACAAATGAAAGAAATGACTATTGCATACAATTTGCCGAAATAAACAGACTGAACATTATAATAACCTTTTAAACCAAATAGAACCATGTACAGAATGATTTTGAACGAGACCTCTTACTTCGGAGCTGGATGCCGTGAAGCTATTGCTACAGAAGTAGCACGGAGAGGTTACAAGAAAGCATTTTTCGTAACCGACAAAGATCTGATCCGTTTCCATGTAGCGGACAAAGTTGTCGAAGTGCTTGAAAAAAACCAGATTCCATACGAAATATTCAGTGATGTAAAAGCTAACCCGACCATTGCCAATGTACAGCATGGTGTAGAAGCTTTTAAGGCTTCGGGTGCCGACTTCATTATCGCACTGGGTGGCGGATCGTCCATCGATACAGCCAAAGGTATCGGAATCGTAGTCAACAATCCGGAATTTGCGGATGTCCGCTCACTGGAAGGTGTAGCCAATACACACAATAAGGCTGTGCCTACTTTCGCACTTCCGACTACTGCAGGAACTGCGGCAGAAGTAACCATCAACTATGTCATCATTGACGAAGCCGCGACGAAAAAAATGGTATGTGTCGACCCGAACGACATCCCGTCTGTAGCTATTGTTGACCCGGAACTGATGTACTCTATGCCGAAAGGCTTGACCGCAGCTACCGGAATGGACGCACTGACCCACGCCATCGAAAGCTATATCACTCCGGGTGCATGGGCTATGTCTGATATGTTCGAGCTGAAAGCCATCGAAATGATTGCGAAAAACCTGAAAGCAGCAGTGGACAACGGTAACGACCCCGTAGCACGCGAAGCCATGTCTCAGGCACAGTATTTTGCGGGAATGGGATTCAGCAATGTAGGTCTGGGCATCGTCCACTCAATGGCTCATCCTCTTGGCGCACATTATGACACCCCTCACGGTGTAGCCAATGCTCTGCTTCTCCCGTATGTAATGGAATACAATGCCGAATCACCGGCTGCTCCCAAATACCTCGATATTGCCAAAGCCATGGGTGTAGACACTACCGGCATGAGTGTGGAAGAAGGTGTGAAAGCTGCAATCGATGCTGTACGTCAGTTGTCGTTGAGCATCAACATCCCCCAACAGCTGCATGAAATCGGCGTAAAGGAAGAAGACCTCCATCAGCTGGCTGTCGATGCATTCAATGATGTCTGCACAGGCGGAAATCCCCGTCCTACTTCTGTAGAGGAAATCGAGGCTCTCTACCACAAAGCATTCTGATTCCGGAAGTATAAAATACATAAAGGCACAGACACATAGAGTTGATTATTCGCTCTATGTCTTTGTGCCTTTTATTTTCAGTTTACAGAAACTGATGCAACAGGGGGAATCATCAACACGATTCCTCCTGTTTTTAATGTCAAAGAGCCTGCAACATTCGTTTGAGCACGACTGTGGCCGAAATCTCACGGTTAGCCGCCTCTGGAATGACCAATGAAGTAGGAGCTTCGATAACCCCATCGGTTACTATCATGTTACGACGCACCGGCAGACAATGCATGAAAAAAGCATTGTCAGTGACAGCCATGTGAGCCTCATCTACAGTCCAACCCATATCTTTACTCAACACTTTTCCATAATCCTCAGGACAAATCACCCCCGGACAAGCCCAATTCTTGGCATAGATGAAATCAGCCCCTTCAAAAGCCTTCATCTGATTGTATTCCACTTTAGCGTCACGCACAAATTTCGGGTCCAGTTCATAGCCTTCCGGATGAGTGATGACGAAATCCACATTCGCCTCATTCATGAAGTCGGCAAACGAATTAGGGACAGCCTGCGGCAATGCACGCGGATGGGGGGCCCATGTCAGAACCACTTTCGGCCGTTCTTTCTTTTTATATTCCTCAATGGTTATCAAATCGGCAAATGCCTGCAGAGGATGCCCTGTAGCAGCCTCCATGGAGAATACAGGTCTGCCGGAATACTGAATGAACTGATTCAGTATCTTTTCTGTATAATCATCCTCACGGTTCTCAAAGCGAGCAAACGAGCGTACACCGATAATATCACAATAAGATCCCATCACCGGAATAGCTTCCAGCAAATGCTCACTTTTATCGCCGTCCATTATCACCCCTCTTTCTGTTTCAAGTTTCCATGCGCCTTGGTTCACATCAAGTACAATCACATCCATACCTAAATTACGGGCTGCTTTTTGTGTACTCAGACGGGTACGCAGACTGTTGTTAAAGAAAATCAGCAGACAAGTCTTATGTTTGCCCAATGCTTCATATTTATAACGGTCCTGCTTGATTTCAAACGCTTCCGCAAGTGCGGCATTCAAGTCTCCCAGATCAAAGACATTCGTATATGTTCTCATATAAAAAAATGTATATTAAAATTCCATGTAAACAAATCTACAATAAATATTCTCTTTCTTCAAGGCCGGATTTGGCCTTCTCCATCAATCAGCCATTTATAGGTGGTCATTTCACGTAAACCCATCGGCCCTCGCGCATGAAGTTTTTGCGTACTGATACCTATTTCTGCACCTAAGCCGAATTGTGCTCCGTCAGTAAACGAGGTAGGTGCATTCACATAGATACAAGCCGCATCTACCGCACGCCGGAAACGATCGGCTGCCTGTGGATTCTCGGTAATGATACATTCGCTGTGTCTGGAGCCAAACACATAAATATGTTTGACAGCTTCGTCTACATTATCTACAGTTTTGACAGCCATCTTATAGTCGAGAAACTCTCTTCCATAGCAATCCATGTCAGCATGTGTCAGCAACGCTTCAGGATAATGGCCGTTTAAGGCTTCCCATGAAGGATTGTCTGCATAAATCCGTACTTGACTGTCCTGCAGAGGAGAACAAAGTGCTGCCAAATCCGGAAGCCGGTCTTTATGAATCAGAAGGCAGTCGAGTGCGTTGCAGACACTCACACGCCGTGTCTTTGCATTGTTTATTATGGCCGCCCCTTTTGCCAGGTCACCATCCTTGTCAAAATATGCGTGACAGACCCCGGCCCCTGTTTCTATGACCGGAACTGTAGATTCATTCCGTACGTAACGAATCAGTTCGGCACTTCCCCGCGGAATAATAAGATCTACATGATTTTCAGCATGAAGTAATTCTGATGTAGCTTCACGAGTAGACGGAAGCAACTCCACAATGTACTTGTTTATTCCCAGACGTTCAAGTACACGATGAATCAATGTGATAATTGCCTGGTTGGAGCAATCGGCATCACTCCCTCCCTTCAAAATGCACGCATTTCCACTTTTCAAACAAAGCGCGAACACATCGAAACTGACATTCGGACGTGCTTCATAAATAACCCCTATCACTCCGAATGGCACAGTAACTTTTCTGATTCGCAATCCGTTGGGCCTGGTCCGTTCGTCAAACACGATTCCTAAAGGGGAGGGCAATGCGGCCACATTGCGCATGTTGTCAGCAATTTCCAGTAACCGGGATTCCGTCAGCTTCAGACGGTCAAACTTCGGATTGTCCGGATTCATCCGATCAAGGTCTTTTTGGTTAGCTTCCAAAAGAAAAGAGACAGAGTTCTCAATTTCATCTGCCACTTCCCGCAAGATATGATTCATACTTTCAGCATCAATCAATGCCAGTTTGCGCGAGGCGAACTGGACTGCCTGAAAAATAGTGTTCAGTCTCATTGCTTTCGAATTTAAATTACCCGACGGGCAGCAAATGCACATTCCTACATCAAAAATTATTCACGTACAACCACCCGTTTCTCACTAATTAAAAAAAGATTTTCCCATGAAAATCATTATGTTCAGTTATTGTTCCTCAACCAAAATAATTGTACATTATATTGACTTAAAAGAAACACTGTGGCAAGTTATCAAGAAAATATTTAACCTGCAAGAAAGAAGACAAAAATATGATTCGTACAAAAAGAATATATCGTCTGAGAATCATTTCATGGATGAGCCGGAATCCGACTCTGACAGGCTTTAAAAACTCTGTTAAAATATTACCTCAAGTTTGTTTATTAAAAAATAAAACCGCTTCTTTGCAGCACATAGGTAAAATTCGAACCTGTATCGTGTTCGCACACAGGCTGTATTTCCAGAGAAAAAACACCAAATTAAGCATATTAACATATTATCACATTATCATTATGGCAAATGAATTGTTTAACGTAAAAGACAAGGTGGTAGTGATGACTGGAGCTACCGGTGTATTGGGCAGAGGAATTTCAAAATATCTTGCCGCACAAGGCGCAACAATCATCGCACTCGGACGGAGGGAAGAAGCCGGCCGCTCATTGGTAACAGAGATTGAATCGGAAGGACATGAAGCGATGTTCCTGAAAACGGACGTAATGGATAGAGAAGCACTGGAAGCTGACAAAAAATTGATTATGGACAAATACGGGCACATTGACGTACTTCTGAACGCCGCAGGAGGAAATATGGCAGGTGCCATCATTCCACCCGACAAAACCTTTTTTGATCTTGACATAGAGGCTTTCAGAAAAGTAGTCGATCTGAATCTGTTCGGCACTGTACTTCCCACCACTGTGTTTGCTTCAGCAATGGTCGCACAGAAGAAAGGCGTGATAATCAATTTCTGTTCAGAATCAGCTTTTCGTCCGCTGACCCGTGTAGTCGGTTACAGTGCGGCTAAGGCTGCTGTCGCCAACTATACAAAATATATGGCTATTGAGATGGCTTCAAAATTCGGCGAAGGCATCCGTGTCAATGCAATTGCTCCCGGATTTTTCCTCACAGAACAAAACCGCGCTCTGATGACCAACCCGGACGGAACTCCGACAGCCCGTGCCAAAGCCGTTGTGGCACATACTCCGTTCAACCGTTTCGGTGTACCCGAAGAATTGAACGGAACGATACATTATCTTATCAGCGACGCTTCCAGTTTTGTAACCGGTGCAGTGATTGTTGTAGACGGTGGATTTGATGCTTTCAGTATTTAATTTTCATATCAAAAAGGTAACTTATGTATTTATGTGAACAAACTTGGCGCTGGTATGGACCGGACGATCCGGTATCTTTATGGGATATCAGACAGGCAGGTGCGACCGGCATTGTCCATGCACTCCACCACATACCGAACGGAGAAATATGGACGGTGGAAGAAATCATGAAACGAAAACGGATTATCGAAGAGGCAGGACTGAAATGGAGTGTGGTGGAAAGTGTACCTGTACACGAATATATCAAGACCCAAACAGGCGATTTCATGCGTTACATTGAGAATTATAAACAGTCTCTGCGCAATCTGGCACAATGCGGCATTCCGATTGTAACCTACAATTTCATGCCCGTACTTGACTGGACACGTACCGACCTGGCCTATACACTTCCTGACGGTTCAAAAGCCCTGCGCTTTGAAAGAGCCGCATTCATCGCATTCGACCTGTTCATTCTAAATAGGCCGGGAGCGGAAGACGAATATACAGAAGAAGAAAAAGAAAAAGCAAATGCCCGATATGAACAGATGGATGAAGAGGAAATCCATCGCCTTACACGTAATATGATTGCCGGACTTCCAGGTTCGGAAGAAAGTTTTACGCTCGAACAGTTCCAGCATGAGTTGGACCGCTACAAAGATATTGACGCCGACAAGTTACGTGAGAATCTGATCTTTTTTCTCCGGCAAATTTGTCCGGTAGCCGATGAAATCGGCATAAAGCTGGTAATCCATCCCGACGATCCTCCACAACCGATTTTAGGTCTCCCACGTATCATGAGTTCAGAAGATGATTTCCGCAAACTGGTGGAAGCGGTGCCCAATGAGTCAAATGGTCTGTGCCTGTGTACCGGCTCTTTAGGTGTCAGTGCAGCTAATGATCTGGCAGGAATGATGGAACGTTGGGGAGACCGTATCAATTTCGTACATCTGCGCAGTACACAGCGTGATGCCGACGGCAATTTCTACGAGGCAAATCATCTGGAAGGGGACGTAGACATGTATCATGTCATGAAGAATTTCCTGCTGATGCAGCAACGCCGTAAACTGTCTGTTCCGATGCGTCCGGACCACGGACATCAGATGATAGATGACCTTCACAAAAAAACGAATCCCGGATATTCTTGCCTGGGAAGGCTAAGAGGACTGGCTGAACTGAGAGGACTTGAAATGGGCATTGCCCGTTCAATGACAGAATGCGGATAAGTAACGAAAAAAGGCACAGAATCTTTATATCGTATTATAAAAAGATTCTGTGCCTTTGTGCTCAATCCTGCATCATCAACCGAGTGCCAACCGGGCCAGATAGTCATAATGTTCTCCTTCTGCCAGCCTCTCAGCCTTGAAGCCATACTGCGTGGCATAAAGGCTCAAAGTGTTGAAATCAATATAGAGCCAGTCAAAACGGTCTCCTTTCACTTGCCTGTACTGCATCCGGAAATCCACCTGTCCGTAATAGTCGGCGGCCAGGTCAATGACGAAGCTTCCGTCCTCATCCTCGAAAAGATAACGCAAGTCGCTCGAATCCATCAGCACAAAACCGCCGGGAGCGAGAAGCTGCCTCATGCGGTTGAAAAAGCCGCCGATATTCTCCAGCCGTCCGATAATTCCCGAACCGTTCATCAGCATCAGTACCGTGTCGAACTGACCGGTAAACCGGGGGTCGAACAGGTTCACCTGCCGCGCGTCCAGTCCACGGGCCCGCATCACCTCCACCGAAAGCGGTGAGATGTCTATCGGAAGCACTTCCTTCCCCCTCTCCTTCAGAACCAGCGAATGGCAGCCACTCCCGGCACCTACGTCCAAAATACGTCCTTCGGCCAAGTCCAACGCTTTCCGCTCAAGGACAGGCATCTCCCCGTATGTACGAAACAGTCCGGCCACAGGTATCTCATCCTCCTCGAACTGCGAGGAAAACACCCTGAGCCGCCCGGCTTTTCCGACCGCATGGTAATCACGGATAGCCGCCCCCATCGGATCCTTGTCCGGTGTCAGACATTCAATATTCACCATGTCCATCATGAGTTTTTTATAATACAGCCACAAAAATACAATTTTTTAACGGATTCCCGTCTACATCTCCAGGCTAATGAGAAACGGAATGCCTGCTTTTTCGCTATATTTGTTGTAGACTTGAATAATTTATCTGACTATCAACTTTTTATAAGAAACTCGCACGAGAACGGGCAACGGATAAGAAAATGCCGGACTGTTCGGAAGCGCCATATTTCTCATGCTTTCAAATAACGCTTTATCT
>CASENM010000018.1 GCA_949289295.1 uncultured Bacteroides sp. | reverse complement strand
CAGGATAAGGCTACCAAACGGATCTGTCCATACTGAAACTTTATTCACTACGCCACAGCAGGAGGCTATCAAACCATTACTGGATGCATTAGACCACGATAAAAATCGGGCAGGGTGACGCATTGTCAAAGTCAGGAAGACGCTTTTTTTGCTCAATGCCGCTGAGGTGGCATTGAGCATTTTTATTAGGTGGAAAAAATTCTTTTTAAATAAGTTCAAGTGATTCTGAACAAAGTTCCGGGAAAAGATATATTTTATCTTTTTCTTTGGATATATAGAAAAAGTGCAGTTCGTTTGCCTCTTTCCGGAATTAGTTGTATTTTTGATAACGTTAAAATCTAAAAAAAATATAGCTATGGGAAAGAATAATCGAATGGCCAAAAGGCAGAATTCTGACAAACAGGAAGAAATGAGAGCTAACCGCCTTTTTAAAATCATTTGCTTCGCATTGCTGTTGCTGGCGTTGTTGATGGTAGTAGGGTATGCATTGGCTTCTTGAGAATGTTATGCTATGGCACAGGAAATAGAGCGGAAATTTTTGGTCAAAAATGATTCTTATAAACGGATGGCATATAGAAGTTATGCCATCCGTCAGGGATATATTTGTAGCGAACGGGGACGTACGGTACGTATCCGTATTCGTGATGACAAAGGCTTTCTGACCATTAAAGGACCTTCGGATTCGGCGGGGATAAGTCGCTATGAGTGGGAGCGGGAACTTCCTCTTGCAGAAGCGGAAGAACTGATGAGACTTTGTCTGCCAGGCATGATTGACAAGACCCGTTTCCTTGTGAGATGCGGAGACCATATCTTTGAAGTGGACGAATTCTATGGAGATAACGAAGGTCTTGTTGTCGCAGAGGTGGAACTGACGTCTGAAGATGAAGCCTTCGAACATCCCTTATTCTTGGGGGATGAAGTGACGGGACAACGAAAATATTATAATTCTTCGCTGATGGCTGAACCTTATAAAAACTGGATACGTTAGACTAAAAAAGAGTTGTCCGATGTCCTGTAAACTCTCAATATAGGGGGTAGAAATGTTTAATTGATAGTTTATACCCCCTAACTTGTCGGATTTTAGGGCTTCGGTTTTTTCCTTTTGAGCTAATATTGCAGCGTCAAAACGACAAAGTACTATTAATTCAAAAAGAAAAATATGGAGACAGCAACTTTCGCTCAAAACTTGTTGAGCATGCAGGCAGAACTACGCCGATTTGCCTATAAACTTACAGCAGATCGTGACGATGCGGACGACCTTCTTCAGGAAACTTCACTGAAGGCGCTGGACAATGAGGAGAAATATGTGGCTGAGACAAACTTTAAGGGGTGGATTTACACGATAATGCGTAATATATTCATTAATAATTATAGAAAAACTTTGCGTGACCAGACTTATGTGGATTATACAGATAATCTTTATTTCCTGAATTTGGGGGTAGATCTGGCGGATGATTCAATGGAAGGTTCATACGACTTGAAAGAAATCCGGAAAGTGGTGAATGCGCTTCCTAAAGATTTGCGGGTGCCTTTTGCGATGTATGTGTCTGGTTTCAAATATCGCGAGATTGCTGAGAAGCTTAATCTTCCGCTGGGCACCGTGAAAAGCCGCATACATTTTACGCGCAAAAAGCTGAAACAGGATTTGAAAGATTTCAGATAATATCAATGAACTCTCTATCTTTAATATACGATTAATGATTCATTCAAGGCCGGCCGTTGGGAAACATCCGGCCTTTCTCTTTGCAGTTCATGCTTGTGGCTTGCGGCGGAAAAAATGTTTTTGTATGAGCGGACGCCATACGTAGTAACCTAAAAGGGATGCTAGCAAGACTCCCGTACAGTTGGCTGCAAAATCCAGCCAGTCTCCGCTTCGTGTTTCTGTGCAGACGGACTGAAGGATTTCGATGCTTCCGCTCATGAGGACCGGACCTATGACCGCCCCGATTACCAAGTGTCTGGGGTTGATGCGGCGGTGGCGGAGAAGGTATTCTACCCATAAGAGTGTGGAAAGTCCTCCATACATACAGATGTGTACGATTTTATCAATATAGGGAATTTCATTCAATTCGGTTTGTGGGGGTGTGAAAAACGACAAAAAACAGATGATTGCCGCTACGAACAGTGAGATAGGATAATGAATCAAATAATGCATTTGCGTAAAATTTTAATTTCTACGGCAAAAATACGATATTTTTTGTACATTTGCCCCCGATTTTAAAGCTAATTGTCATATAATAGATGAGTTTATGAGTGAACGTGTCAGTTTTGGTAGTCGGATGGGGGCAGTGTTGGCGGCTGCGGGTTCGGCCGTCGGTTTAGGTAATGTGTGGCGTTTCCCTTATGAGACGGGTAATCATGGAGGAGCGGCTTTTATTCTTGTGTATCTGGGATGTGTGTTCGTTTTTGGACTGCCAATCATGATTGCAGAGTTTACTATCGGACGCCGTTCCAAAGCTTGTACGGGTGGGGCGTATGAAACGCTTGTTCCGGGTACGCATTGGCGTTGGGTCGGATATCTGGGCGTATTGACAGGATTTCTCATTCTAGGATATTATTCGGTAGTTTCCGGTTGGACGTTGGAATACATCTGGCAGGCATTGTCGGGAGGTTTTTCCGGGAAAGCTCCGGTCGATTATGTTACGATGTTCCAGGACTTCTCGCAACATCCGTTCCGCCCGTTGCTTTGGCTGCTGGCCGTTTTGTTGATAACTCACTTCATCGTGGTGAAAGGCGTAAAAGACGGAATAGAAAAGTCTTCCAAAGTCATGATGCCGTTGCTTTTTATCATTATAGTGTTGTTGGCCATCTGTTCGATGACATTGCCCGGAGCAGAAAAAGGATTGGAGTTCCTGTTGTATCCCGATTTCAGCAAGGTAACCCCTGATGTGTTTTTGGGTGCCATGGGACAGGCGTTCTTTTCTTTGAGTCTCGGAATGGGATGTTTGTCTACTTACGCTTCCTATTTCGGTAAAAAGACCAATCTTGGGCAGACAGCCATGAGTGTGGGGATTATCGATACGTTTGTGGCTGTTCTTTCAGGGCTCATTATTTTTCCTGCGGCTTTTTCTGTAGGCATCCAGCCCGATGCGGGGCCTTCGTTGATTTTCATTACGCTGCCTAACGTGTTTCAGGAGGCTTTTTCAGGTGTCCCGTTCCTGGCCTGTGTTTGTTCGGTGGCGTTCTATGTATTGCTGGCATTGGCGTCTATTACGTCTACCATTTCACTTCATGAAGTGTCCACCGCCTTTTTGCATGAAAAGTTCAATTTTACGAGAAGCCGT
Source organism: uncultured Bacteroides sp. (assembly GCA_949289295.1). GTDB lineage: Bacteria > Bacteroidota > Bacteroidia > Bacteroidales > Bacteroidaceae > Phocaeicola. The sequence goes on along the minus strand of CASENM010000018.1, from coordinate 155,734 downwards.
GCGGCCGTGCTGGTGACATCGGGCAGTCTGGTTATAGGTGTCGTATCGTCATGGGCGTTGGGGATATGGAAGTCATTCACTATATGCGGACTGAATCTTTTCGATGCGCTGGATTTTCTTACTGCCAAGATTATGCTTCCTTTGGGAGGTATGTTTGCAGCCGTGTTTGTCGGGTGGATGCTTGACCGCAGTATTGTAAAGGGTGAGGTGACAAATTATGGTATGTTGAAATCGTCTTATTATCCATTATATATATTTATCTTGCGTTTTGTCGCACCGATAGGGATTGTATTGATCTTCGTCAATGAACTGGGGCTGTTAGGCTGACGGATTTTATGTGGAAAGATTTTTTCTATTATTCCAAGTCTGAGCGAAGGGCCATCATCGTATTGCTTGTACTTGCGGTGGCGGGTGTCGGGGGGATTTTGGGCTTGAATCAGCTTGCGGGGAATCACTTGCCTGTCCGGCAGGAAGCGAGTGCGGAGATTGATTCGTTTCTGGCCGGTATAAGTGTCCGGGAGAAACGATGGAAAGAAAAGAAAACTTTGCCGTCAAAAAGTGAAGGGGAAAGACAGCCGTTGGTTTTGGCTCCGTTCGATCCGAATGTGGCAGATTCCATCCAGCTCCGCCGGTTGGGATTGGATGCTTTTGTGGTGAGGAATATCTTGCGTTACCGTGCGAAAGGAGGTGTGTTCCGTACGCCTGAAGCATTATCTCGTATTTATGGGCTTTCCGACAGTCAGTTTGTGGCTCTGCGACCTTATATATGCATCATTCCGCAGAAAACTTTTTCTTCAGATACGTCATGTGTCAGCAGTCGGGAAGAGATGACGGCTCGTCAAGAAGAAATGGCGGAAGTCAGTCCCGGAAAATTTTCTGAAGGAACGGTTGTGCCGCTGAATCAGGCTGATACATCGCTCCTGAAGCGTATTCCTGGCATAGGAAGTGGACTTGCGCGGATGATTGTGGCTTACCGGCATCGTTTGGGTGGATTCAGCCGGGTGGAACAGTTGCAGGAAATCCCTCATGTAGAAGTTGCGTTGAACAAATGGTTTGATTTGAAGGATGGGCCTTACCGGAAGATTCGTGTCAATCATGATGGGCTCGACCGCTTGCGCAACCATCCCTATATGAATTTCTATAAGGCAAAAGCGATAGTGGAGTATCGCCGCAAAAGAGGCAGACTCAAGAACTTGTCGCAGATAGCTGTATTCGAAGAATTTTCTGACGATGACATCAGACGGCTTGCACCTTACTTCTCTTTTGACTGAATCTTTCATTTTTTTCAAAATAAATTGTGGGTAAAAGTGGACATAACACAAATTATGCATTTGTGATATTGGAAGCGGGAAATGTTTCTCGTGTTAAACTTAAACTTTTATGAGAAAAAAAATGATTGTGTGGGCATGTGCAATGTCCTTGCTGGCCAGTTGCCAGCAGAATGAATGGGTGTCTGGAACAGACGGTGAGGGAAAAATGAGTTTGCGGGCTTCGGTTTCTGACCCTGCCTTGTCGCGTACGGTAACGGATGCCGGTGATGCGTCTACCGAATTTGAACAGGGGGATGAAATCGGGTTTTTCATGCCGGGGGCTGACACGCCTGTCAAATGGACATTGACCGGCGACGGGTGGCAGTCGGAAGTTCCTCTGATGTGGGAAAACAAAGTTGATGAGTTTGAATTCTGTGCCTATTATCCTCATCCTGAAGGTGCGGTTACGCGCACTTCAATTCCGATGCCTGATTTGGCTTCGCAAAGGGGCGACTTTTCTGAGCTCGGCACCTATGATTTCTTGGCTGCCCGTTGTACGGCAGGTTATGCCTCCAATGCGGGTGCTGTGTCGTTTGTCGGTGATTATGCGTTCAAGCATGTGTATTCGTTGCTCACTATTACGATAAAGAAAGATAAGTCGGAAGAAGATGTGCGGATTAACAGGGCTGTCATGAAGGGGGCCGGGATGTTCAGCCGTACGGAGTATCATTTTGGGGAGAACCAGGAAGCTGACGGGCTGGAACTGACGGAAGCCCCTTCGGTGGACGAGCTGGTTCTGGAATATGACGAACCGGTAGAAGTGGCCGATGAGACTGGATATTCCTTGACCCTTGTGTGCAATCCGTCTGCTTTGTCTGAAGATTCGGAGTTCTCGATTGCCTATGTGCGCGACGGTATTTCTTATACGGCCTCTACAAATAAGTTGGGTAAGGAATTTCAGGCGGGTGTCTACAATAAATATACGTTGAAGCTGACCAAAGAAGGCCTTGCCGTCATCGGGCAGGATGTGGTAGGTTGGAATGAAAATGTAATTCCGGATATCGCTGTTGAAGAAACGCCGGATGAGCTTTAAGACAATCAGGCTCGCAGGCTTGAAAGTAAACGTCTCGTCGTTTTGGCCGAAACGCTTCAGCGTTTGAGGCAAAACGCCGAGGCGTTTTTTTTTGATTCGTGTGCATTCCTTGGAAAAAGTGCCTTGAAAAAACAGATGTCCTTGATAAAAAACTGATTTTTTCTTTAATATTTGCCCAACTTTACATAACTTTGTGTAAACTTGAGTGATTTGACTGAAGGTATTGTATAAAAATGTAATCTTCTTGAGACATTTTTTAGGTAATTCGCAAAATATTCAAGTTTGATAAGCCAAAATAACATCTTTTCATTTTGAAATATCATAAAATTGCTTTTTCTTTGTGCGGAAATAGGAAAATAATAGCTTTTGTCATGAAGTCTCTGATGACCTTAATACTAATGATGACGCAGTTTTCTCTTTGTCTGGAAGAGGGGGGACCTCTTCGCATGGAGAACGGAATAAGAGGGTTGTGGGATGTCTTGAAGATATATGCTGTGGAAAACATGAATTGCCTGAAGTGTTGTCCTTTAGCCGTTTGTCGGAAAGCTGGTGCTATGGAGCTGTTCAAAAGTGATTATTTTTGTATTCGGATGTAAATTTACTAATTTTTTTAACATAATAAACAATTATCTTATGGAAACTAAAAAAACTAACAAGCAAAAACAGGGCTTCAAAGGTATTGAAGCTGCAGGTTTGGTAATCATCGCGTGCTTTATCGTAGCATTGTGCATCTACAAGTTCGTCTTGGGAGATCCTTCGAACTTTATGAACAATGACCCGAACAACCACCCGCTGCCGGGCAACATGTTGGGTACAATCTATAAAGGTGGTGTTGTCGTTCCTGTTATCCAGACTTTGTTGCTGACTGTGTTGGCATTGAGCGTTGAACGCTTCTTCACTATCCGTGCCGCTTTTGGTCGTGGTAAATTGGTTAAATTCGTGGCTCAGATTAAAGACGTTCTGGCTAAAGGTGACATGCAGGCTGCTCAGGCTCTGTGCGACAAGCAGCGCGGCTCTGTAGCAAACGTTGTAGGCGCAACTTTGCAGACTTACCGTGAAATGGAACAGAACACAGAACTGGACAAGGACCAGAAGGTGCTGGCTATCCAGAAGTCACTGGAAGAAGCTACTGCACTTGAATTGCCTATGTTGCAGCAGAACTTGCCGATTATCGGTACCATCACTACTCTGGGTACTTTGATGGGATTGCTCGGTACCGTTATCGGTATGATCCGTTCGTTCGCCGCTCTGTCAGCTGGTGGTGGTACAGACTCAGTTGCGTTGTCAACCGGTATTTCTGAAGCCTTGATCAACACTGCGTTCGGTATCTTGACTGGTGCGTTGGCCGTTATCTCTTACAACTACTTTACTAACAAGATTGATAAATTGACTTACAGCCTTGACGAAGTAGGCTTCTCTATCGTACAGACATTTAACGCTACTCATAAATAAATCCAAGGGGGCTATGGCAGTCCCTCGTGTGAACGGAATTTGATAACTAATTTTTAAATAGTTAATTTATGGGTAAAGTTCAGGTTAAAAAGAAGTCCATGTTTATCGACATGACTGCCATGAGTGACGTGACCGTGTTGCTGCTTACTTTCTTTATGTTGACAGGTAACTTCATCAAGAAAGAGCCGGTACAGGTTGTTACTCCGGGTTCTGTTTCTGAAATCAAGATTCCGGAAACGAACATTTTGCAGATTCTTGTCGAACCGTCTGGCAAGATTTTCATGAGTCTTGACAAACAACAGGATATGGCGGCTACTTTGGAAGCTGTAGGGAAGGAATATGGCTTGACATTCACTCCTGAAGAAGTGAAGAAGTTCTCTGTATTCCAGACATTCGGCGTTCCGATGAAGAATATGAAGCAGTTCCTCGCACTCCCGGGTGAAGAGCAGGACAAGATTTTGAAGAATTACGGAATTCCTTGTGACAGTGTGGACAACCAGTTCAAAGCTTGGATTCGCAATGCACGCGCCAACAACCGCGACTTGCGTATCGCCATTAAAGCCGACCAAAGTACTCCTTATTCTGTCATTAAGAACGTGATGAGTTCTCTACAAGATTTGAAGGAAAACAGATACAATCTGATTACTTCATTGAAACAAGTGTCTGACGATTAAATAAGGAGAAAATATGGCAGAAGTACAAGATAATGGTGGAGGCAGAAAAGGAAAAGGATCCAAGCAGAAAAAAATGGCTGTCCGCGTCGACTTTACGCCGATGGTGGATATGAACATGCTTCTGATCACTTTCTTTATGCTGTGTACCTCTTTGAGCAAGCCTCAAACAATGGAAATTAGTATGCCTACCAATGATGAGAATATTACTGAAGACCAGCAGAACAAGGTAAAGGCCTCTCAGGCCATTACGTTGCTGCTCGATGCAGATAATAAACTTTATTATTATGAAGGCGAACCTAATTATGAAGATTATACTTCTTTGAAAGAAACTACTTACACTGCCGACGGTATTCGTAAAATCTTGCTGCGCAAGAACTACGATGCAGTGAAGAAAGTGGAAGAGTTGAAGCTTAAGAAGGCTAATCTGGAGATAACCGAAGATGAGTATAAGGAGCAGGTTTCCGAAGTAAAGGCGGCCAAGAATACACCGACGGTGATTATCAAGGCAACCGACAAGTCTACTTACAAGAATCTGATTGACGCATTGGATGAAATGCAGATTTGCAGTATCGGTAAGTATGTGATTGTTGACATTACGGAAGGTGACCAGTTCTTGATTGACAATTACAAATCTAAGGGTCAGTTAAGTAGTGAAGCTGTAAGTTGAAATGTGTAACACCTAAAAAAGAAAATATATGGCAAAAATAGATTTGATTTCTTTGGAATGGTGTGAACTCATTTTCAAAGATAAAAACAAAGCATATGGTGCGTATAAGTTGCGCCGTGATTTTGGAAGACGACAGCTGGCTGCTATAATTATTGTGATTGTGGTAGCTGCGGTAGGCTTCTACCTCCCGCGCCTGATTCAGATGGCTATTCCTGAAAAAGAAGAGGAAATGCTGGAAGTAACCCAGCTTTCTCAGTTGGAAGAGCCGGAAGTAAAACAGGAAGAACTGGTGAAGCCGGTTGAGCAGATTGCTCCTCCTCCCCAGCTCAAGAGTACCATCAAGTTTACTGCTCCGGTCATCAAGAAAGATGAGGAAGTAAGTGACGAAGATGAGCTGAAGAGTCAGGATGAGCTGACTGAATCGAAAGTACAGATTTCTATTGCCGATGTGAAAGGTAACAACGAACTGGACGGTGCGGATATTGCCGACCTTCAGGAAGTGATTACCCAAGCTCCGCAAGAAGAAGAGAAACCGTATACAATGGTAGAGCAGATGCCGCAGTTCCCGGGCGGCCAGGTGGAATTGTTGAAGTATATCGCAAAGAATTTGCGTTATCCGACAATTGCACAGGAAAATGGTATCCAGGGACGTGTAATCTTGCGTTTCGTCGTTTCTGCAACAGGTGAAGTGAAAGACATTACCGTGCTTCGTTCACTCGACCCGTATTGCGATAAGGAAGCTATCCGTGTGGTAAGTACTTTGCCGCAGTGGATTCCTGGCAAGCAGAACGGACGTAATGTGCCTGTATACTACACTTTGCCGATTCAATTTAAATTGCAGTAATTTTAGCTTTAGTTTACGTGTATGAAAAGACTGTTTTTTTTCTGTTCCGTTTTTCTGCTGTTGATGGCTTCATGTCAGGAGAAAAAAGGTGACGGTGAAACGCTGTATTCCGGGTCTATCAAAATCGCTGTAGACGATTCATTCAAGCCAATTATGGAGGAGGAGCTGCAGGTTTATCGGGCTCTGATGCCTGAGGCGGAAGTGACTCCTATCTATTGCAGTGAGGTGGAGGCTATCAATCTTTTGCTGAAAGATAGTGTCCGGCTGGTGATAGCAAACCGTCGGTTGACAGATAAGGAACTTGCATCTTTTCATGCACGTAAATTTTTCCCGGAGTCAATACCGATGGCTGTGAGCGGAATAGCATTGATTACGAATCTTGAAAACACGGATTCGTTGCTGACCGTGGGACAGTTCCGGAAGATATTGCTTGGGGAAATTACGGATTGGAAGGAGTTGAATCCGAAATCCAAACTGGGTAAGATCCAGGTCGTATTTGATAATCCCAATTCCGGATTGATTCATTATGCGATTGATTCTATTTGTGACGGTGGTGAACTGGCTTCTACATTAACCGCTTTGAAGACGAATGAAGAAGTGATTAATCACGTGACAAAGACACCTGCAGCGTTAGGTGTAATCGGAGCTAACTGGGTTGGTAACAAGTCGGATACTACTCGGCTTTCATTCAATGAGTCGGTCAGAGTGATGGCCGTGAGCAATTCTGGTCATGCGACAGTTGCAAACAGCTATAAGCCTTATCAAGCGTATTTGGCTCTGAGAGAATATCCTTTGACACACGTTGTCTATATTCTGGTAAATGATCCGCGTATGGGACTTCCGACCGGTTTGATGACTTTCTTGACCGGTGACAGGGGGCAGCGTATCATACTGAAATCAGGCATTGTGCCGGCCACTCAGCCGGTCCGTCTTGTCAATGTAAAAGATGAATTTTAATTTAATTATTTAGAATATGATTAAGAAAAATAAGATATTTGTTGGTGTATTTTGTTGCAGCCTGTTGTTGTCTGCTTCCTTGCAGGCTCAGGAACCTCTGGCATCAGATTTGTCTCAGCAAGTTGAGGCTATTGCAGCAACAATCAAGGATAATCCTACCGCTGCAGCCGATGCTTTCGATGATCTGGCTAAAGGTAAGAACAAGAAAAACATTTCATTGTTGATTGCCATCGGTAATGCATATCTTAAAGAAAAAAAAGTAAGCGAGGCCAAGGAATATGCTGAGCGTGCATTGAAAGTAAATTCCAAATCTTCTGATGCCTGTATGTTTGCCGGTGACGTGGCTTTGGCTGAAGATAATGTAGGAACAGCTTGCGGTTACTATGAACAAGCCATCTTGTTTGATAAAGATTGTTTCGAGGCATATTATAAATACGCTCGTGCATATATAGGTGTTAATCCTCAGTTGTCAGTGGACAAGCTGTTGGAACTGAAAGCTAAACATCCTGAAGAAATTAATGTGGACCGTGAGCTTGCGGTTGCATATTATCAGATGGGTACATATAGTAAGGCAAAAGAAGCATACGACGAGTTTATGGCGAAAGGGCAACCTGAAAAGTCCGATTACGGTCGTTATGCCATGTTGCTTTATCTGAACAAAAATTATGACCAGTCGCTGGCAATGACAGATAAAGGTATGTCATTGGATCCTGAAAACCATCTGTTGCGCCGTCTGAAAATGTACAACCTTTATGAGTTGAAGAATTATGATGAAGGTTTGAAGGCCGCTGATATTTTCTTCCAGGATCCGGATAATCCTGATTACGTTTATCTTGATTTCCTGTATCGTGCCCGTCTGTATCTTTTGCATGGAGATAAGGATTTGTCTATAGCAGAATTTGATAAGGCTCTTGCTGCTGATAAGGAGAATGAACATCCCGAAATTGCCAAGGAGGCTTCTCAGGCTTATGAAAAGTGGCAGGATTATCCGAATGCAATCCGTATGTATCAGCATTATCTGGACGGTTTGAAGGGTGGTCAGGAAGACGTGAGTGATTTGTTCTTGTTCGGTCGTCTGTATTATATGGCAGCTGGTTCTTTGACGGCTCCTGCAGATTCATCGATGAATGCGACTGTGGCTGCTGTTGATACAATCCAGAAAAAAGCATATCTTGCAGAAGCTGATACTATCTTTGCACAGGTTTCCCAGCGTGTACCTGACAATTATCTTGGATATTTCTGGCGTGCTCGTACAAATGCTATGCTCGACCCGGAAACCACTTTAGGATTGGCAAAACCTTATTATGAAAAGGCACTTGAAGTGCTTGTGGACAATCCGAAAGCTTCCAAGTCAGTGCTCATCGAATGTGAAAGTTATTTGGGTTATTATTATTTCTTGAAGATGGAATATGATACCTCAACAGAATATTGGAATAAGATATTAGCTATCGATCCCGAAAATGCTACGGCTAAGCAAGCGTTGGAAGGAATTGAGAATCTGCAATAAGGAAATTTATTTTTCTATTTCATATTCATAATTTTAACACGGCAAAAGCTGTTCTTAAATAGAGGACATGAAAAATACAAATTTTTCAATGCCCTCTATTTTTTGTTTTTAATCGAACAGCTTCTGCAACTAATTCTTAGTTTTGATGGACTTTATCATTGATTTTATTCTCCATATTGATCAGCACATGATTGCAATAGTGCAGGATTATCATTTGTGGACTTATGCTATTCTGTTTCTTATTATTTTTTGTGAGACAGGTTTGGTTGTCACTCCTTTTCTGCCGGGCGATTCGCTGCTTTTTGTGTGTGGTGCCATTTGTGCTTTGCCCGATATGCCTTTGGAGGTGAATGTACTGGTGCTGATTGTATTTGTCGCTGCTGTGCTTGGTGACTCATGTAATTATATGATTGGTCACTTTTTCGGGAAAAAGCTTTTTAGCAATCCTTCCTCGAAAGTATTCAAGCAGAGTTATCTGGATAAGACTCACGATTTCTTTAAAAAGTATGGAGGGAAAACCATTATTATAGCACGTTTTGTGCCGATTGTGCGTACGTTTGCCCCTTTTGTGGCCGGAATGGGAAAAATGCACTATTACTATTTTATGCTGTATAACTTGATAGGTGCCATAGCTTGGGTTGCTTTGTTTTGTTATGCGGGATATTTCTTCGGTGATCTGCCTTTCGTGCAAAGGAATCTTAAACTTCTGTTGGTTGCCATTATTTTTATATCCATTTTGCCGGCCGTGGTTGAAGTGGTGCGTGAGAAACTTAAGAGGAAATAGCTGTTGGTATCTTGCTTGAAAGGAAGCTGTATGTAGGTTGTCTTAAATTGAAGTTTGACTTTCGTTTTGTCATTTTGGGTGTAGTGAGGAATCTTGGAAATATCCTGATGACGAGATCAACTTTGTTGAACGTTGTTTCTTCGCTTTGAATGACATTCTCTTTGACAGCAAGTTTCAATCTGAGACAGCCTCTTTTTATCCTGTTTTTGAAGAAAAACTTTTAACTTTGTCTCTTGATCTACAAAAACGGTCTGTATTTTATTAGTTCAGTATGAAAGCATTAAAAGATAGAATTTTACGTGACGGAAAATGTTTCGAGGGAGGAATCCTCAAAGTGGACAATTTTATAAATCATCAGATGGATCCGATACTGATGAAGTCAATGGCAGTTGAGTTTGTGCGTCGTTTTGCAGGTACAGATATCAATAAAGTGTTGACCGTGGAGGCAAGTGGCATTGCACCGGCAATTATGGTGGGGTATTTGTTGGAGCTTCCGGTAGTATTCGCTAAAAAGAAAAAGCCTTCTACAATGGAAAACATGCTTGTAACCAGTGTATATTCATTTACTAAAGGTACTACATATACTGTTTGCGTCAGCAAAGACTATCTTTGTCCGGGTGACAAGGTCTTGTTTGTCGATGATTTTCTGGCTAATGGAAATGCGGCGAAAGGTATTATCGATTTGGTCAGCCAGGCTGGCGCAGAACTTGTCGGGATGGGTTTCCTGATTGAGAAGGCGTTTCAGCATGGGGGCGATTATTTGCGCGGTCTGGGTATTCATGTAGAGTCGTTGGCAATCGTTGAAAGTCTGGATAATTGTCAGATTAAACTTGTGGAGTGATAATTATATGAGACGGAATGAATCGGGATATAGAAATGACGGTCTGATTTACGGATTGAACGACAGGCCGCCATTGAAAGACACTATTTTTGCCGCATTACAGCATCTTCTGGCCATTTTTGTGGCTATCATTACCCCTCCTCTGATTATTTCGGGTGCTTTGAAACTTGACCTTGAAACTACTGGCTTTCTGGTGTCGATGGCTCTTTTCGCATCCGGGCTTTCCACTTTCATACAATGCCGACGTCTGGGGCCCGTGGGGTGTGGCTTGCTTTGCATACAGGGAACAAGTTTCTCATTTATCGGTCCGATTATTTCTGCCGGACTTACAGGAGGACTTTCCACGATATTTGGGGCCTGTATAGCAGCTTCAACTGTCGAGATGTTGATCAGCAGGGTATTGCGTTATACGCGGAAGATAATAACCCCGCTGGTTTCGGGTATTGTGGTCACTTTAATAGGAATGAGTCTGATACGTGTAGGCATTACCGCTTGTGGCGGAGGAGTGTCGGCTCAAGCTGACGGTACATTCGGTGCATTCCATCATGTGGGTCTTGCTGCGTTGGTGCTCGTATTGATTGTCATATTTAACCGCAGCTCGAACAGATATCTGAGGATGAGTTCAATTGTTATAGGTCTTGTTGTCGGATATGTATTGGCGTGGACACTGGGTATGGTTGACTTCTCCGCTGTGCAGAATTATGGTGGCATGAATATACCGATTCCTTTCCGTTATGGCATTTCGTTCGACATTTCGGCAATCATAGGCTTGGGTCTTGTGTATCTGATTACAGCGATTGAGGCATACGGTGACATTACGGCCAATTCTTTAATATCCGGCGAGCCGGTGGAAGGTGAGACGTTTGTAAAGCGTGCATCGGGAGGCATTCTTGCTGACGGATTCAATTCTATGGTAGCCGGTATGCTCAATTCGTTCCCTAATTCTATTTTTGCCCAAAATAACGGGATGATACAGCTTACCGGGGTAGCGAGCCGTTATGTAGGCTATTTCATTGCCGGTTTCCTTATCCTGCTCGGATTGTTCCCGGCTGTGGGGCTTGTGTTTTCTTTGATGCCTGAGCCCGTATTGGGTGGGGCTACCCTGCTGATGTTCGGAACTGTAGCTGCTGCAGGCATACGGATTATTTCTGCACAAAAGATTGACCGTAAAGCTACACTTGTCATGGCTTTGAGTTTTTCTTTCGGGCTCAGTGTGGAGCTGGTGCCCGAAATACTCGGACAATTGCCTGAAACTGTCCGGAATATATTCTCGTCCGGGATTACAACCGGAGGTTTGACGGCTATCTTGTCGAATCTTCTTATTCGTATTGAAGATTAGGCTTTGAGGGGAGCAAGTTTGCTAGAAAGGGCACGCCGCAACCGAGTCGGATTAAGACTGTCGGTTGGTGCGTGCCCTTTATGTTTGGATGGAGATGTTATCTTGCTGCAAGGAACAAGGATTGTCCATTGGCTGCCCGTGCGGCGGCTACACCCTGCAAATCCGGAGAAACCGTCAACGGAGTGCCGTCTGCCTGTTTGAACGTAATGGTTCCGTCTTCGTTCATAGTGATGAGCTCAAAGTTTTGTCCTTCGGCTGTTACTGCATTCCAGGTGCGGTTGTCTTGATTGTAAACCAGATTCAACGGTCTGTCTTCTTCGCCGACTTTTGTGATGGTATATCCGTCTTCGTTGGTGCGTACCATATATTCGCCGTCTTCTCCTTTCACTGTCTTTATGTTGCCTACATCGGCCAACGGATTGGAGCCGGACCAGAATTCGATAGAGTTCAATACCAGGATGTCGGCAAAGTAGGCCACTTCATATACAGGGATGATATGGAATGCTAAAAATACGATTTCGTTCACGAATTTGTGACCGATTCCTTGGTTCCAATCTTTTAAGTTGTTCCATAGTCCGAAAGAGCCGATGCAAGAAGAACACATCAGACTTCCGCATAGAACAGCGCACAGAATTGTCATTTTCGATGTTTTCATACGCGTTGAAATTTTAAATTAAGTTATAAGTCTGTTCAATGTCTTGTCTATAATGCCTACAAAGTTAGAACTAAATTTGAGGTTAGAAAGAAAAAGGTCGGAAAAATTATTACCTTTGTACGTTTTTTGCAGATAAATATTAAATCTATAATAAAATTAAAAGATGAAAGAACATATTCAAAAAAGATTGAGCGATTCAAAAACGGCGCGTTGGACAGCCTTGCTGATAGTCTCGTTTACGATGATGTGCGCCTATTTTCTGACAGATGTAATGTCTCCCTTGGAAAATTTGTTGACTACGAAAGGTAAAGTGGTTTATTTTACGGACAACACATCCATGTCTGCCGATTCTTTGGTAGCCAGGGTGAAACTGTTTGCTGCGGCTAATTCACTTTCCGAACCCGAACTGACAGTTGATAAGTTGGAGGCGGGAATGCAACTTCAGTATTTGGAACAGGTTGAAACATCGCAGGATGCGGTAGAGAAGACTGTCAGTGCGGTGGCTGGAGGCGAAGGCTGGTCGAGTACGGAATATGGTTTCTTTTCAGGAGCGTACGGTATGATTAACGTTTTCCTGCTGATGCTGTTTTTCGGAGGGCTGATATTGGACAAGATGGGCATTCGTTTCACAGGAATCATGTCGTGTGGACTGATGCTTGCAGGTGCACTGGTGAAATGGTATGCGCTGGTCACTGATTTCGGGGCTGCCCAGCTGTTTGGCATGGACATGCAGGTAGCTTTGGCGGCATTGGGCTTCTCCATATTCGGTATGGGGGCGGAGATTACGGGCATTACCGTATCAAAAATAATCGTGAAATGGTTTGAGGGTAAAGAGCTTGCGTTGGCCATGGGGCTGCAGGTGGCCATGGCCCGTATCGGTACGGCTATAGCTTTGGGGGTCAGTCTGCCGGTTGCGCGGTGGATGGGAGCCGTTTCTTATCCTGTATTGTTCGGGGCAATCGCTTTGTGCGTCGGTTTCGTGTCGTATATGGCTTATTGTGTGATGGACCGGAAGGAAGACATTTCGGCGGTTGCCGTACGCCAGGAAGCTGGTGAGAAAGAAGAAGAAGGCTTCAAGATGTCCGACTTGGGTCAGATTTTTGGCAGCCGCGGTTTCTGGCTGATTGCTCTTCTTTGTCTGATATTTTATGCCGGGGTTTTCCCGTTCTTGAAATTCGCCACCAAGCTGATGATTTATAAATACGGAGTGCCTGAATCGTTCGCCGGGCTGATTCCTGCATTGTTGCCTTTCGGGACAATCTTGTTGACTCCGGTGTTCGGCTCGCTGTATGACCGTATCGGGAAAGGGGCCACTTTGATGGTAATCGGTTCTGCCATGCTGACTGTAGTGCACGTTTTGTTTACTATGCCGGTGATGAACTATTGGTGGTTTGCAGTGGTTGTGATGATTGTGCTTGGCATTGCCTTTTCTTTGGTGCCGAGTGCCATGTGGCCTTCTGTTCCGAAAATCATACCGCTGAAACAGTTGGGTTCGGCCTATGCCATTATCTTCTATATACAAAATATCGGACTGATGGCAGTGCCTTGGCTGATAGGCTGGGTTATCGACCGTTTTGCTACGCTGCGCGATACAGCCGGAAATATCATCGGCTATGATTATACTGTGCCGATGGCTATTTTCTCTCTGTTCGGCGTGTGTGCCATCATTATTTCTGTGATGTTGCGTTCAGAAGATTCGAAGAAACACTATGGGCTGGAAGAAGCCAACATTAAGAAATGATAACTTCATGATTGTATCATCGGATGCGGTCATTTGAAAAAACGCTTCGGCGTTTCAGTCAAAACATCTCGGCGTTTTGACTGAAACGCCGAAGCGTTTTTATTGTTTGCACGAAATGGGTTCATTGCCGGTTGTCGGCCCCCCACATCATTTTTTCTCTCAAGGTATTGAAAAATGAATGATTGCAGCGTTTCACGATGCGGATGAAATAATCGCCGCGGCGAATGGTAAGACGGGTTCCCTCACGGCAGGTTTCGCTCCGTCCGTCAATGGCCACCCAGAAGTTGTGACTCCGACTTTCCACGTCAAGTGTGATTTCCCAGTCGTCGCGAATGACGATGGGGCGTACGTTCAGACTGTGCGGAGCTACGGCTGTAAGGCTGATTGTACCGCTTTGAGGCACCATTATGGGGCCGCCTACACTCAGCGAATAGCCTGTAGACCCGGTGGGAGTGGCCACAATCAGTCCGTCGGCCCGATAGACGTTGAGCAGTTCATTGTTGATATAGGCCCGTATGGTAATCATGGACGAGCTGTCCTGTTTCAGGACAGCTATTTCGTTCAGGCCATAAGGATATCCTTTCAGTACCTGCCCGTTGCTGGTCAGTTTCAGCACTCTCCGCGGTTCCGCCAGATATATTCCCCGATAAATTTCATTGAATGTCTCTTCCATCTGGTCGGGTGATATGGCTGCCAGAAATCCCAGTCGTCCGGTGTTGATTCCGAGAATCGGTATTTCTTTGCTTCCCACCCGGCTGGCCGCCCTCAGAAACGTTCCGTCTCCTCCTATGCTTAACGCCATGTCGGCTTGAAAATCGTTTCCTTCAAATATTTCAAGTCCTCCCAGGTCTGTATTTGTATGGTGTTTCAGAAAATAATAAAATTCCGCGCTGATACAGATTTGCGCTTCTTTGCGTCGCAATATCTTCAGGAGATTGTCTATGTGGGCCGATTTATGTTCTTGATAGGTGTTGCCGAAAAGGGCGAACTTCATGTTTGGTTGCATATATTGTCGCTTTTATCAATCTTTTAAGAAATATAGTGTCAAGTTTCTCGTAAAACCTGCTAACTTTGCATATCGTTGGCGCAAAGATATAAATTTTCGTGTAAAACGGATTTGCGCGTTCTGTATTTTGAACCATTTAAAAGAATAAATTGTCTTTGAATTATGATGTTTACTTTACTGGCGGTGGCTCAGACCGCCGCTGAAACGCTGGCCGGTGAGAATCCGGTACTGACGCCTGTAGCCACAGGCGATCCTCAGATGAATCTTTGGGATATGGCCTGCAAGGGGGGCTGGATTATGATTGTCTTGGCTGTAATGTCGGTCATCGCGTTTTATATCTTTTTTGAGCGTGCGGTGACTATCCGGAAGGCGGCGAAAGAAGATCCGTTGTTTATGGACAGAATCCGCGACTATGTGAAATCGGGTGATGTGAAGTCGGCTGTCAATTATTGCCGGATGACCAACACGCCTTCCGCACGGATGATCGAGAAGGGAATCAAGCGTATGGGACGTCCTGTTTCTGACATCCAGGCGGCCATTGAAAATACAGGCAATATTGAAGTGGCGAAACTGGAGGACAAACTCTCTATTATGGCTACCATTTCGAGCGGTGCGCCCATGTTGGGATTCCTGGGGACGGTGACGGGAATGGTCCGTGCGTTCTGGAACATGGCGAATGCCGGAAACAACATAGACATCACTTTACTTTCCGGCGGTATCTATGAGGCGATGATTACAACTGTAGGCGGTCTGATTGTAGGTATCGCTGTAATGTTTGCCTACAATCATCTGGTGTACCGTATAGATAAAGTAGTGGGTCAGATGGAGGCCAAGACAATGGCTTTCATGGATTTGCTGAATGAGCCTAATTCTTAATATGTCCCGGATATGTCATTGAAAAGAAGACAAAAAATATCGCCGGTGTTCAACATGTCGTCTATGACGGACCTCATTTTCCTGTTGCTCATATTTTTTATGATTACTTCAACCATGGTCTCGCCGAACGCTATCAAGGTGCTCTTGCCGCAAGGTTCGGAGCAGACTTCGGCCAAACCGATGACACGCGTAATCATTGACAGGAACCTGAATTATTATGGAGCGTTCGGAAATGAAGACGAGATGCCTCTCGATGTTGATGAGCTGACGGCATTTTTGCAGGAGTGTGCGCAGAAAGAGCCTGAAATGTATGTAGCTCTTTATGCGGATGAGTCGATACCGTACAGGGAAATTGTACGTGTGTTGAACATTGCGAACGAGAATCATTTTAAGATGGTATTGGCCACACGTAGGCCGGATAAGGGAAATTGACCGGAAGAATGAAAAAAAGTAAGATAACAGGAATCGTATGTACGGCGGTGCTCCACCTTCTGGCGGTGGCGTTGCTCTTTTTATTGACACTTTCCGTTCCCGAAGAGCAGGAGGAGGGAGGCGTGCCTGTTATGCTTGGTGATGCGGTGTCGGGTGGAGGCGGAGAGGAAGCCTATACGCTGACGGAGGTGGATGTGGAACCTCTGCCTGAGACCCCGGCGGAAGAAGTTGTGGCGGAAGAGCCGATGATTTCGCAGGAAGAAGAGTCGCCCATGCAGGTGGAAAAGCAACCTGCCAGGGAGGAAGAGACAAGTCCGGTTGTTACGAAGGCGGAAGCGGTGGAAAAACCGGAAGAAAAGAGCGAAGCCGAAAAACGGGCGGAGGCTGAACGGATTGCCGCAGAGGCAGCTGCCAGTAAAATTGCCGGAGCGTTCGGTAAAGGTTCCAAGATGGAAACCGCCGGTGAAGGCGGCGGACCGGACAGCCAGGGCAGTGCCACCGGAAACAGCAGCGAAGGAAAAAGTTCGGGTGTGGGAGGTATCGGTGTATATGATTTGCAGGGCCGTTCGTTGGGGACCGGTTCACTGCCCGTTCCAGTGTATAATGTGCAGGATGAAGGTCGTGTGGTGGTTACCATCGTCGTGAATCCGGCCGGGAGAGTCATCCGGGCCAGTATAAACAAGCGGACCAATACGGTGAATCCCGCTTTGCGGAAAGCGGCGTTGGAGGCTGCCCAGAAGGCAAGGTTCAATGAAATAGCCGGAGTGGATAATCAGAGCGGTACTATTACGTATTATTTTAAGCTGAAATGAAAAAATGAAGTGGACGGATTGGCTGGGTCTTTCCGGAAACTTGCATGTTTAATCAATTAAATAATGAGAATATGAAAGCTGTTTGTGTTTTTTTGGCTGAAGGTTTCGAGGAAACAGAAGCATTGTTGCCGTTGGATATCATGCGTCGTGGTGGAGTGAATGTAAAGACTGTATCGGTGACTGGCGATATGGCGGTGAAGGGAGCTCATTCAGTGCCGGTAGTTGCTGATATGTTGTTTGAAGACTTGAAGGAGGAAGATGTAGAAATGATTGTGTTGCCCGGCGGACTGCCTGGAGCAACTAATCTGGACGCACATGCCGGACTCGAGAAACTGATCATGAGCTTTGCCTCGGCCGGCAAACCGTTGGCTGCCATCTGTGCTGCTCCGATGGTGTATGGACGCCGTGGCCTGCTGGAAGGAAAGAAAGCTACCTGCTATCCGGGCTTTGACAAATATCTGGAAGGTGCGGAATACACAGGAAATATGGTGGAAAAATGTGACAACTTTATCTTGGGCAAGGGACCGGCTGCTGCAGCTGATTTTGGTTTCGCTTTGCTGGAAGAATTGGCGGGCGCAGATAAAGTACAGGAAGTCAGAGCAGGAATGTTGTTTGTCTGATGGAGAAATATCTGATTGTAGTGGCAGGAGGGAAAGGATTGCGTATGGGGGGAGCTGTCCCCAAACAGTTCCTTCCCATAAAAGGGAAACCGGTGCTGATGCGTACGTTGGAAACTTTTTCCTCTTGTTGTAATGAAATGAAATTTGTCGTGGTGCTTCCGGAGGAACAACAGTCCTACTGGAAGCATCTTTGTCACGAATATGCCTTTGCTGTTCCACATGCGGTGGCTTCGGGTGGAGAGACACGTTTCTATTCTGTAAAAAACGGATTGGCCTTGATTCCTGAGGGGGAAGGGGTGGTCGGCGTGCATGATGGTGTGCGTCCCTTTGTCGCATCGGAGGTAATCAGGGAGTGTTATGCACGGGCGGAGGAGG
This sequence comes from uncultured Bacteroides sp., assembly GCA_949289295.1. Taxonomy (GTDB): domain Bacteria; phylum Bacteroidota; class Bacteroidia; order Bacteroidales; family Bacteroidaceae; genus Phocaeicola. Next base: position 137,809 of record CASENM010000018.1, on the reverse strand, counting down.
CAGAGGCGGTGATACCAGTTGTAGATGTGGTGGAAACTGTCCGGCATTTGTTGCCTGAGGGGGGCAGTCAGACAGTTCCCCGGAATGAGTATAAGCTGGTGCAGACTCCGCAGGTGTTTACTGTAGAACTCTTGAAACGGGCATATTCTCAAGATTATGTACCGGAGTTTACGGATGATGCTTCTGTAGTGGAGGCCTTGGGACATTCGGTAAGTCTGGTTCCGGGAAACCGGGAAAACATCAAGCTGACAACTCCGTTTGATTTGAAGATAGCAGAAGCGCTGATTGAAGGCTGATGATTGACTTGTCGACACGTGACATAAAATATTTGCAGGGTGTAGGTCCGCAACGTGCGTCTATCCTGAATAAGGAACTGAATATCTATTCCTTCAAGGACTTGTTGTATTATTTCCCGTATAAGTATGTAGACCGTAGCCGGCTGTATCAGATTCGCGAAATCGATGGGAATATGCCTTATATTCAGTTGCGGGGCAGAATCCTTAGTTTTGAAGCGTTCGGTGAGGGACGACAGCGGAGACTTGTGGGACATTTCACTGACGGTACCGGGGTGATAGATCTGGTGTGGTTTCAAGGTCTGAAATACATAGAGGGGAAAATCAAGGCTCATGAAGAGTATATTGTATTTGGCAAACCGACAGTCTTTAACGGGCGGATTAATGTGGCACACCCGGATATAGATCCTTCGGGCGAGTTGAAATTGAGTGAGATGGGGCTTGAGCCGTATTATAACACTACAGAAAAGATGAAACGGCATAATCTCAATTCGCATGCGGTCGAGAAGCTGATGAAAAATCTTTTCATGGTTTTGCAGCACGAAATGCTGGATGAAACTCTCAGCCCTTCAATGGTGAAAACCTATCATCTGCTGTCTTTGACCGAAGCTCTTCATCATATTCATTTTCCCCTGAATCCGGAGCTTCTCCGCAAAGCACGCTATCGTTTAAAGTTTGAGGAACTTTTTTATGTGCAGCTGAACATTCTCCGTTACACGAAAGAGAGGAGAAATAAATTCCGTGGTTTGGTTTTCGGTAAGGTTGGAGAGATTTTCAATACGTTTTATTCCCGGCATCTTCCTTTTGAACTGACAGGTGCACAAAAGAGGGTTATCAAAGAGATGCGCCGTGATATGGGAAGTGGAAGGCAGATGAATCGTCTGCTTCAAGGAGATGTAGGGAGTGGAAAGACGCTGGTCGCTTTGATGACTATGCTGATTGCGCTTGACAACGGCTATCAGGCTTGTATGATGGCTCCTACCGAGATATTGGCCACCCAACATTATGAGACACTTATCCGGCTTCTGGAAGGGATGGATGTACGGGTGGAGCTGTTGACGGGAAGCATAAAAGGTAAGCGGAGGGAGAGAATTCTGCGGGATTTGCTTGTCGGAGATGTGGATATTCTGGTGGGTACTCATGCCGTGATTGAAGATACGGTCGGTTTTTCTTCTCTCGGTCTGGTAGTGATAGACGAGCAGCATCGTTTCGGCGTGGCGCAGCGTGCCAAGTTGTGGGCCAAGAATGCCACTCCTCCTCATGTGCTGGTAATGACTGCCACACCTATTCCACGTACTTTAGCCATGACTCTTTATGGGGATCTTGATGTGTCGGTCATCGACGAGCTTCCTCCAGGAAGGAAACCGATACAGACAATCCATCAGTTTGACAACCGTAGAGCAAGCATGTATGCTTTTATGCGCCGGCAGATACAGGAAGGGCGACAGGTATATGTGGTATATCCGTTGATTCAAGAGAGTGAGAAAATGGATATCAAGAATCTGGAAGACGGTTATATGCACATACGTGAAGCATTTCCGGAATATGAAGTAAGTAAAGTGCACGGTAAGATGAAGGCTGCTGAGAAAGAGGAGGAGATGCAACGTTTTTTACGGAACGAAACTCAAATCATGGTGGCCACTACTGTAATAGAAGTGGGTGTGAATGTTCCGAATGCATCTGTGATGGTGATAGAGAATGCCGAACGTTTCGGGTTGTCCCAGCTTCATCAGTTGCGGGGACGGGTAGGACGTGGGGCTGACCAGTCATACTGTATTCTCGTGACAGGTTATAAGCTGACCGAGGATACCCGTAAGCGTATAGAAATTATGGTACAGACGAATGATGGCTTTGAAATAGCTGAGGCTGATTTGAAGCTCAGAGGCCCTGGTGATTTGGAGGGAACCCAGCAAAGTGGAGTGGCTTTTGACCTGAAAATAGCAGATATAACGAAAGACGGGCAATTGTTGCAGTATGTGAGGGGAATTGCGGAAAAGCTGCTTGAGTCAGACCCTAACGGGGAATGTCCGGAAAATGCTGTAGTGTGGAGGCGGTTGAAAGAATTGCGGAAAAAGAATGTAAACTGGGCTGTAATTTCTTGATTCTATTCAGTGGATTAATCAGGATAGAGACAGACTCTGTCATTCGGAGAGAATCAGTTCATAATCTGTAATTCCCAGCCATTGTCCGAATTTGTAACCGACTTCCTGAAAACCGGATACTTGCTTGAACCCTAGTTTTTTGTGCATGGAGATGCTCGCTTCGTTTCCTTCTGTAATACACGCTATCAGAGTGTGGATTCCCGTTTCTTTACATGCCTTTATCAATGCTTCCATCAGCGCATATCCAATTCCTTTTCTTGTGTAGGAGGGATGCAGATAAACTGTTGTTTCCGCTGTTCGGATGTAGGCGGCTTTTTCCTTCCAGGTGTGTGCATAGCAATAACCGATAACTTCATTGTTGTATTCATATACTAGATAGGGGTAGTGTCGGTTGATTAGCCGGATTCGTTCTTTCATTTCAGTCTCATCAACTGGCTCCAGCTCAAAAGTGGCGGTGGTCTCTTTGATATATTTGTTGTAGATGGCCGTAATGGAGGCGGCATCTTCAAGTTTTACAGGTCGTATCATGTGTGAAGTTAATAGGTTACAGGATTAGTCCGATGGTGAGCAACAGTCCGAAAATGAACATGTTTCTTGATGTTTCACCCAGAATACGGTTCAGCTCTTTTCCGTGATTTATCTTTGCCATTTTGATGGTTGTGAAAATATGCATAAGCAGATAGAATTGAGGGAGCAATGCAGCGAAGATTTTTCCGAGCGTGACAAAATAAAAACAGCACCAACAGGCCACTAGTCCAAGGCTGAAATAGAGGATAAGACCGATGCGTGAACCAAAACGGACAACCAGTGTACGTTTCCCACTGATAGCGTCTTGTTGGCGGTCACGGAAATTGTTTACCATCAGCAGGGTGTCAATGATAAGTCCGCAGGCAAGTGATCCCATGGTTACTGCTGTATTCCAGTTATGAGCCATTATATAATAAGTGCATCCTACAGGGATAAAACCGAAAAATATCAGAACCAATACGTCTCCCCATCCCTTATAAGCCAAAAAAGTGTAAAGGAAAGCAAACACAATACAGGCCATACCTACGAGTATCAGTTCCCATCCTCCATAACGTAACAGGCAGAGACCGGTCATTGCAGCCAGTAAAGTCGTGATGCAGATACCTGTTTTCATGGCTTTTACTGTAATCCATCCTTGTGCGCAAGCCCGCTCTGGGCCGAGTCGGTCTTCACGGTCACTCCCTTTTAGAAAATCATATAGGTCATTGATAAGATTAGAATCTATTTGCATCAGGAAGGCAAAAAGAAAGCACAGGATAGCCGGAACAGCCTGGAAGTGTCCGTAAATATAGGCCAGCGCACATCCTGTCATGACCGGAATGGCTGCCGCGGTCAACGTCTTCGGGCGTGCGGCCAATATCCATGCGTGTAGTGAATTTGTTTCTATTGTTTTCATTGTTGGTGTCATTGGTTTGTGAACCTTTGCAAAGTTACATAAAAAAAGAGAACGAATGTTCGTCGGTGGTCAATTTCATTTATTTCAGTGAATCTGACATCTTGATTTTATGAGGAACTTGTCTTCGGTCTCTTTTCCGGGTTCTATTCGTCAGAAAGTCCGCGCATCCTTTTAAAATAAGCCGGATAAAATTAAAACAGGCTCCAAAGCCGTTTTTCAGGATTATTGATTATTTTCGCATTGTTCAAAAAGTGGGAGACGATGAAAAAGATTATTGCGGGTTATTCCCTTTTTTTACTCTTGACAGCTTTTCTGTTCACATCTTGCGCCACAGCCTCTTTCTCTAGGTATAAGGGGGTGGGGCGTATCAAGAAGTATGATTTCTACAGTGAACATTTGCCGGATTCATTTGACGGGTTCCGTGTAGCTTTTGCTACGGATTTCCATTATGAAAGCCGTTTCACATCCAAACGATTGTCGGGAGCGATACGTGCGCTGCAAGCGATGGAAGCAGATGTCTTGCTGTTGGGCGGAGACTACCGGGGACGTGAAGGGGGTGATATGGAAATTCTTTTTTCGGCACTGGAAAAGGTGCATACCCCTTATGGTACGTATGCGGTGATGGGGAATCACGAACGGGGAGAAGCTGATACGTTAGTCCGTCGGGCGATGTCGCATACGGGAGTACACCTGTTGGAACATAAAGTTGATACGCTTTGGAGAGGGAAAGAATTTATTCTGATATGTGGCATCCGTAATCCGTTCGACTTGAAGCGCAACGGGGTGTCTCCCACTTTATCACTCAAACCGGAAGATTTTGTGATAATGCTGACTCATACTCCTGATTATGTAGAAGATGTAGATGTGTCAAATACGGATTTGGCATTAGCAGGGCATACGCATGGAGGGCAGGTCAGTTTGTTCAGGCGATGGACTCCTGCGCATTTCTCGAAGTATGGCAACCGTTTTCTGACGGGACTGAAACATAACAGTCAAGGCATTCCGGTAATTATCAGCAATGGCTTGGGGACATCTCGCCGGGATATCCGTCTGTTTACACCCAGCGAAGTGGTGCTGGTGGTGTTGCATCGTTGCGGCCAGCCTTGATTCCAGGCTGTTATTTGTATAGATTCTTTTCCTGAATAATCCGAAACACTTCCGGGTGAAGGAAATAGCGGATGTCTTTTCCTTCATGAATGGCATGACGGATAAAAGTCGAGCTAATTTCCAGAAGGGGAGTGTCTACCGGCCGTACATGTGGGGGGAACGTTTTCTGGGAAAGCGGGAATCCTTTTCTTGGATAAACCAACACGTGATAGCGGTTGATAATCTCTTCCGGTGATTTCCACCGCTCGAATGCCGACCAGTTGTCAGCACCGATGATGAGATAAAATTCCCGTTCCGGATAGTTTTCCGTCAGACGGTTGAGGGTTGTAACGGTATAGGATGGTTTGGGAAGTCTGAACTCAAAGTCAGAAGCGGAGAAGTGTGGATAGTCTTTTGTGGCCGCTTCCACCATTTTCAGGCGGATATGGTCGTCAAGTAACGTGTCGTTCCGCTTGAACGGGTTCAAGGGCGACACCATGAACCACACTTCATCAACTTCTCCATATTCACACAGATAGTTGGCCAGTGCCAGATGTCCAATATGAATCGGGTTGAATGTGCCTCCGAATATGCCGGTTCTTATTTTAGTGTCTTTTTCCATTGTCGGAAGTTGAAGATTTGCCATACGGCAACCAGCAGCATGGCTACGGCAATAATATATTCTTCCATATAAGTGGCCACTACACCCACTGCTACGGCTGCGAGGCCGATAAAGATGCAGAGTATAGTGAGTATGCGCATTACTTTCTTGGGGTTTTTGGTCTTCATACAGGTTTATTGGCGGTTGATAAATTCAGAGATGATTTTCAATGCTTCTGCCTCGGCTTGTTCCAGATTGTCGTTGACAATGCGTACATCGAACTTGTCTGCATATCCCAGTTCGAACTGTGCTTTGGCTACGCGGCTCTCGATGACTTCCGGAGTGTCAGTGCCTCTGCCTGTAAGGCGTTTGCGCAATTCTTCGATTGACGGGGGCTGGATGAAGACCGACAAGGCCCGGTTTCCGTAGAATTTTTTGATGTTGCATCCACCTACTACATCGACATCGAAGATGACGTTTTGTCCGGCATCCAGTTGCTTTTCCACTTGAGATTTGAGGGTGCCATAGAAGCGGTCTTTATATACTTCCTCGTATTCCAGAAACTCATTGTTGTCAATGCGTTGTCTGAACTCTTCTGGTGAGAGGAAGAAATATTCCACTCCGTTTTGTTCCGTGCCTCGTGGCGGGCGGCTGGTGGCGGAAATGGAGAACGCCAGATTCAGGTCCTGTTTCAGCAGATAATTGATGATGGTCGATTTGCCTGAACCCGACGGAGCCGAGAAAATAATCAGTTTGCTCATATTTCAGTAAAGGTTTAAGAATGGAGAGTGAAAAAATTGTTGTGCTGTCATGCGTTACATCACGTTGAGCACTTGTTCTTTTATCTGTTCAAGTTCGTCTTTCATTTGTACTACCAGATTTTGCATTTGCGCATGGTTCGACTTGCTTCCGGTGGTGTTGATTTCACGTCCCATCTCTTGCGCTATGAATCCGAGTTTTTTCCCTTGTCCATGTCCGTCAGCCATCGTTTCGCGGAAATATTTCAAATGGTTGGCCAACCGCTGTTTTTCCTCGTTGATGTCTAATTTTTCGATATAGTAAATCAGTTCCTGTTCCAGACGGTTCTTGTCATAGTCTGTATTAAGGATGCGTTCCAAAGCATCTGTAATGCGCTCGCGGATTTTATTGACCCGTTCTTTCTCAAACGGTTCGATGGAATGCAGCAGACGTTCTATGTTGTCCAGTTTCTCCGTGAATTTCTTTTCGAGCGCAGCTCCTTCCTGAATCCGGAAGGCTACCAGATGCTGCAAAGCCTCTTCGATGGCATTGCGTGCAGCCTTCCATTCCTCTTCCTCCAGTTCCTGCGTATCTATCTTGGTCAGAACATCCGGCATCCGGAGCAGCGTGGCAAACCAGTCTTGCGGCATAGGAATGTGGCAGTTTTCGGATATGTTTTTAATCTGGTTATAATAGTTTTCCACCAAAGCCGCGTTGATGGGGGTGGCGGCTTCAGAGGCATCTTTTTCAATCCATATACAGAAGTCTACTTTTCCCCGTTCCAAAGTCTGGGTTATCAGATTCCTGATTTCCATTTCCTTTTCACGGTAAAGTGGGGCAATGCGGGTGCTCAGGTCCAGTGCTTTGCTGTTGAGCGATTTTATTTCGACATTGATCTTCTTGTCACCGAATGTAGCGGTTGCTTTTCCGAATCCGGTCATTGATTGTATCATAACTTGTTCCGTTTAAATGATTTTCTATCTGCAAAGTTATGAAATTATATGGAAAGAACGAAGAAGGGTAAGAATAATGTGGAAAATCGGGCGCAGAGACACGATAAGTCATGTAGCTGTGTCAGGTTGTGACTTCGTGTCTCTGCGTCTTTGAGGGTAGAGAATGTTATCTGTTCGGCGTTTCCCAGATTTTAGTTTCACTGCATTTCAGGTCGATACACTGGTCGCCGCATCTGAACTTGAAGTCTCCTTCTTCCAGTCTCCATTTCCCGTCATAGCCCACGAATGCCAGGTCGCTTCCTTTCAGTTTCAGTGTGACGGTCTTGGTCTCTCCGGGTTCCAGGGCGACTTTGTTGAAGTTGCGCAGACGGATGTTGTCGGGTGTGCTGCTTGCCACCAGGTCTGACGAGAACAGAAGTACACTTTCCTTTCCGGCCATCTTGCCGGTGTTGGTCACATCTACCGTAAAGGTAAGTTCGTCATCGGCATTGAATACTGTTTTGTCCGCTTTCAGATTTGAATACTGGTAAGTGGTGTAGCTTAGTCCGAAACCGAACGGCCACTGGATATCCATTACGGAGTCGTAGTTGTAGTTACCGCTCATCTGCCCGCGGTTTTCGCAAGGTTTGTAGTCGTAAGTGGCGAGTGCGTTGATATGCTTCGGATAGGTGAACGGCATCTTTCCGCTGAAGTTTGAGTCTCCGGCAAGAAGATTGGCCAGCGCATCCCCTCCGTAATTGCTTGGAAGCATCACGTTGACAATGGCTTTTGCCAGCGGTTCGATGTCTCTGATGAGGCGTGGGCGGCCTTGGTTCAGAATCAGCACGATGGGTTTTCCTGTCTTTGCCAAAGCTTTCACCAGTTCCTGCTGGTTGACGGAAAGATTCAGGTCGGTCAGGTTGCCCGGAGTCTCGCAGTAGGAGTTTTCTCCGATGCAGGCGATGATTACGTCGGCACGCCCGGCGGCAGCGACAGCTTTTCCGATTTCCGGCTTGTTCTCTTCCCACCAGTTGTCGTTCTTGTAGGGTGCATAGGTCACTCCCGGTTCATAGATGACGTTTCCTTTTCCGTATTTGTTGCACAGAGATTCATAAATGGTGTTGTAGGCTTGTGCGCACTCGTCAGCCCGGTGTCCCTGCCAACTGTATGACCATCCCCCGTTGAGGCAGCGCATGGAGTTGGCGTTCGGTCCGGTAAGCAGGATTCTTGTTCCTTTATCCAGAGGAAGCAGCGCATCTTCGTTTTTCACCAGTACTTCCGATTCCTCTGCGGCCTGCAGGGCAACTTTGGCAAATTCTTCGGAACCGAACCGGTTATATTCTTCTGTACTCCAGTAAGGGCGGTCGAAGAGTCCGAGGCGGTATTTCAGGCGTAGCACGCGCGCCACTGCATCATCGATACGGCTCATCGGCACTTCACCTTCTTCTACCAGCTCCTTCAGATAGTCGCAGAAGCTTACCTCATAAGGTACCATCGACATGTCGATGCCGGCATTGATGGCTATCTTGACAGCTTCTTTTTGGGTGGCTGCAATATGGTCGCGCGTACACAGGTTGTTGATATCTGCCCAGTCGGTGACGATAAGACCGTCCCAGTTCAAATCTTCCTTGAGCCATTGGGTGAGGAATTCTTTATTGGCATGGAAAGGCATTCCGTTGTCTACTCCGGAGTTGACCATTACGCTCAGTGCACCGTGGCGTACGGCTTCCAGATAAGGTGCGAAATGTTTTTCCCTCATGTCACTCCGTGAGATGGACGAGGGTGTACGGTCTTTTCCTGATACCGGAACGCCATATCCCATATAATGCTTCATGCAGGCGGCCAGATGTTCTTTCCCGATGTGGTTGGGATCATCTCCCTGGAATCCTTTCACGGCGGCTTTCCCCATTTCGGCGTTCACGTAACAGTCTTCGCCGTAATTTTCCCACATGCGCGGCCAGCGGGGGTCTCTCCCCAGGTCGACCACAGGCGCGAAGTTCCATGGGATATTGCAGGCTTTGGTTTCGTAGGCTGAGATTTCAGCTCCACGTGTTACGAGGTCGCGGTTGAATGTGGCTGCCATGTTGATTCCTTGCGGAAACATGGTGCCGTCCAGCGTATAGGTTGTCCCGTGTATCTGGTCCACCCCATAGATGCAGGGGATGCCTATTTCTTTCATCGAGATTTCCTGTATTTCTCTGATTGCCTCTGCCCATTTTTCCTTTTTCTGGGCGATGCTCAGCGGTACATTCAGCAGGGAGCCTACTTTATATATCCCGATGACAGTGTCCAGCTTCGCCTTGTCGAGAGTAAATCCGTTTTTCTGGCTGGCCTCAAAATCGGTGACCACGTCGACGGTGATTTGGCACATCTGTCCGATTTTTTCTTCCAGCGTCATTTTTTCCAGCCATTGCCGGATGTTTAGTTCAATCGCCTGATCCGACGGAATGGCCGGTGTGGTTTCTGCTTGCCGGCAGCCGGTCTGCATCATGGTGCCCGTGCATATTATAGATGCCAGGGCAAGTCTGGTGATATGTTTCATGACTATGTTGTTTTGGTTTGTATGTTGCAAATGTAGGAAATTCCGGAGATTGTAATGGATACTTTTTTATCAGAATTTTATCACTTTCCATGTGTTCGCGGAAAACGCTTCGGCGTTCCGGTCAAAACGCCGAAGCGTTTTGCCGCGAACACCATTCGCCGGATACAAAACATCGGAGTACAAGCGGTTTCCAAATTCCTAATAGAAAATAAAAAGTAAACGGCAATGGACGGGTAATGAGGATAAAAGTGTATATTTGCGGACTGTTACATTATATTGTTTGATTATGTCTTGTATCTTACATATTGAAACTTCTACGGAAGTATGTTCGGTGGCGGTCAGCCAGGACGGAGCTTCCATTTTCTCGAAAGAAGATTTTAAAGGTCCCTCGCATGGTACGGAACTGGGAGTGTTTGTGGACGAAGCCTTGTCGTTTGCCGACAGCCATGCCATTCCGGTCGATGCTGTGGCGGTGAGCTGCGGCCCCGGTTCATATACCGGTCTGCGTATCGGCGTTTCCATGGCGAAAGGAATCTGTTATGCGCTCGGTATCCCGTTGATTGCTCTTCCTACTTTGGAAGTGATGTGTGTGCCGGTCCTGCTTTTCCGTGATTTGCCCGAGGATGCCTTGCTTTGTCCGATGATTGATGCCCGTCGGATGGAAGTATATGCGGCTGTTTACGACCGGGCTTTACGCGTGAAACGTGAAATTCGCGCAGATATTGTGGATGGAAATTCGTATGATGAGTTCTTGGCCGGTCATCCGGTTTATTTTTTCGGTAACGGAGCCGCCAAATGCAAGGACAAGCTGATTCATGAGAACGCTCATTTCCTCGAGGATGTGCATCCTTTGGCGAAATGGATGTTCCCGCTGGCTGAGAAGGCAGTGGCAAGGAACGATTTCAAGGATGTGGCTTATTTTGAGCCGTTTTATCTGAAGGAATTTGTCGCTTCAAAGCCTAAAAATTTATTGTAATTTTGGTGTTGTCAGAATAAATTGTAGATATGGAATATAATACCCAACAGCGAAAATTGCCTCTTCCGGAATATGGAAGAAGCGTACAGAATATGGTGGACCATGCGCTTACGATTGAAGACCGTGAGGAACGTCAGCGTTGTGCCAATACGATAGTGAACATCATGGGAGGAATGTTTCCCCAATTGCGCGATATGGAGGATTTCCGTCACAAATTGTGGGACCATCTGGCCATCATGTCTGATTTCAAGCTGGATATAGACTATCCGGTAGAAATCGTGAAGAAAGAAAGTCTGGAGGTGAAGCCTGAACAGATTCCTTATTCTTTCAGCAAGATTCAGTATCGCCATTACGGGCGTTTTGTGCAGGACCTGATTAAAGTGGCGGTCGATTATCCGGAGGGCGAGGAAAAAGATGTGCTCATCCGGTATATCGCCAATCACATGAAAAAAGATTATATCAACTGGAACAAAGACGGAGTGGAGGACCAGAAAATTCTGGATGATCTTTGTGAACTGTCGGACGGAAAAATCAAACTTTCAGCCGACGACTATCATTTGATGGAACAGCGTATGCTGATTCCGCGCCGCCGCCAGGGGACAAACAACAATCAGAAACGTAAATATTGATAGATTATGGCTTCATTTGTCATCGAAGGCGGTAACAAGCTGCATGGAGAGATTGTTCCCCAGGGAGCGAAAAACGAAATCCTGCAGGTGCTTTGTGCCACTTTGCTGACCGACGAAGAGGTAGTGGTCAGCAATGTCCCGAATATCTTGGATGTGAACAATCTGATACAATTGCTCCGGGATATGGGTGTTCAGGTGTCGAAAACAGGAACGGATACGTATTCTTTCAAGGCAAGCGGCATAGACTTGTCGTATCTGGAGACGGATGAGTTTTTGGCCCGTTGTTCAAAGCTCCGCGGCTCTGTCATGCTGGTCGGACCGTTGGTGGCACGTTTCGGGAAGGCTCTGATTTCGAAACCCGGAGGTGATAAAATCGGGCGTCGTCGTCTGGATACGCATTTTCTGGGGATACAGAAGTTGGGTGCGGTTTTTGACTATGATGCCGACAAAGGAATATTCCGCATATCGGCGGAAAAGTTGAGGGGAACCTACATGTTGCTTGACGAAGCCTCGATTACAGGTACGGCCAATATCATTATGGCGGCAGTGCTGGCAGAGGGGACCACTACTATCTATAATGCGGCATGTGAGCCTTATATCCAGCAGCTGTGCCGGATGTTGAACAGTATGGGAGCCAAAATTTCAGGAATCGCTTCAAACTTGCTGACCATTGAAGGTGTAAGCAGCCTGAAGGGATGCACCCATCGGGCACTTCCTGATATGATTGAGGTAGGAAGTTTTATCGGTATGGCAGCCATGACGGGGAGCGAAATCACAATCAAGAATGTGTCATACGGCAATTTGGGAATTATTCCTGAAAGTTTCCGCCGTCTGGGTATATGTGTGGAGCAGCATGACGATGATATCATTGTGCCGGCACAGGATCATTATCAGATTGAAACCTTCCTTGACGGATCAATCATGACGATAGCCGATGCGCCGTGGCCGGGGCTGACTCCTGACCTGTTGAGTGTGATGCTGGTGGTGGCCACTCAGGCGAAAGGCAGTGTGCTGATTCATCAGAAGATGTTTGAAAGCCGTTTGTTTTTTGTGGACAAGCTGATAGATATGGGTGCGCAGATCATATTGTGCGATCCGCACCGGGCAGTGGTGATCGGTCATGACCGTGGATTCTGTTTGAGGGGAGGAAATATGACTTCGCCCGACATCCGTGCGGGAATTGCCCTGCTGATTGCCGCATTGGGGGCCGAGGGCATCAGCCGCATACATAACATTGAGCAGATAGACCGCGGATACCAGAATATCGAACAGCGTCTTACCGCTCTGGGAGCACGCATTACCCGAATCGGATAAAATTATGATAAGGAAAGAAGAAGTTTTTAAAATAGGTATAATCAACAAACCGCATGGTGTGAAGGGAGAGGTGGTCTTCACATTTGCTGATGATGTTTTCGACCGTGTGGACTGTGATTATCTGGTGCTTTTGCTGGACGGAATCATGGTTCCTTTCTTTATGGAAGGATACCGGTTCAAATCGAACAATGTGGCTTTGGTGAAGTTTGAGGGTGTTGATACTGCCGAAAAAGCCCGTATGTTTACGAATGTGGAGGTCTATTTCCCCGTCAAGTATCTGGATGACGATGGCGGAGAGGAAATCTTGTCGTGGAATGTTTTCGAAGGGTTCCAGGTTACTGACAAGTGCCATGGAGAACTGGGAGAAATTGTCGGCGTAGACGATTCCACTATTAATGTGCTGTTCGTGATAGAGAAGGACGGGAAGGAATTGCTGCTTCCGGCTCATGAAGAATTTATTCTTGATGTCGACCGCAGGCACAAGAGGATGTATGTGGAGATACCCGACGGATTGTTGGATTGAACAGACTGGGTATGAAACGGCTGGTGCATAAAACATTCTGGAAGAATTTCAAGTTCAAGTATAAGTTGACTGTTGTCAATGAGAATACGCTTGAAGAGGTGGTCGGTATCCATGTATCGAAACTGAACGGACTCTCCGTGCTGCTTCTTGCTTGTTCTGTCATCTTTCTGGTGGCTGCATTGATTATTGTATTTACTCCGTTGCGCAATTATTTGCCGGGATATATGAACAGTGAAATCCGTGCCCAGGTGGTTGAGAATGCGCTGCGTGCCGACTCATTGGCTGAGGCTTTGAACCGTCAGAACCTGTATATCATGAACATACAGGACATCATCAGCGGAAGGGTAAGGACCGATACGGTGAATTCAATGGACTCTCTGACCAGTCTGCGTACTGAAGAATTGATGTCCCGTTCACAGGAAGAAGAACGTTTCAGGGACGAATATGAGCGGAAAGAGCGATATAACCTGCGTTCTGTGTCGGAACGGACAGAGGTGACCGGGCTGATTTTTTATCGTCCTTCCCGTGGAATGATTACTGTCGGGTTCAAACCGGAAGAAAAACATTTCGGTGTGGATTTGGCGACATCTTCCGGAGGAAGCATTCTTTCGGCTCTGGATGGAACGGTCGTGTTTGCAGCATTTACCATAGAATATGGTTATGTGATTCAGGTGCAGCATGTGCAGAATTTTATGACAGTGTATAAAAACTGCGGTGCGCTGATAAAACATGCCGGTGACAAGGTGAAGGGAGGAGAAGTTATTGCGTTGACCGGAAAGGCAGACAAGATGCACGCTGAGCCGCACTTCCATTTTGAGTTGTGGCACAGGGGGCAGGCTATCGATCCGGCTAAATATATAGTGTTTTAAGCTTATGAAAAAACAAATTGCGATATTGGGCTCGACAGGTTCGATCGGGACGCAGGCACTTCAGGTAATTGAAGAGCATCCTGACCTGTATGAGGTGTATGCGCTTACAGCTAACAATAAAGTGGAACTTCTGGCCGAACAGGCACGGAAGTTTTGTCCTGAAGCAGTGGTGATTGCCAATGAAGAGAAATATTTGCAGCTTAAAGAGGCTTTGAGTGACATGCCGGTAAAAGTATATGCCGGAGCGGATGCCTTGGGACAGGTAGTGGAGTCGGAACCCATTGATATTGTGCTGACTGCCATGGTAGGTTATGCGGGGCTTCGTCCGACAATGAATGCTATCAAAGCCGGGAAGACTATTGCGCTGGCTAACAAGGAGACATTGGTGGTGGCCGGAGAACTGATCAATAAACTGGCCAACGAGTATCATGCGCCGATTCTGCCGGTAGATTCTGAACATTCTGCGGTGTTCCAGTGTTTGGAAATGCACAATCCGGTAAGTAAAGTGATTCTGACAGCCTCGGGAGGGCCTTTCCGGTCTTATACGCTGGAGCAGCTTCAGACTGTGACGAAAGAGCAGGCTCTGAAGCATCCCAATTGGCACATGGGGGCGAAAATCACGATTGATTCGGCTTCGATGATGAATAAAGGTTTTGAGGTGATGGAGGCCAGATGGCTCTTCGGAGTCCGTCCTGACCAGATAGAGGTGGTGGTTCATCCACAGTCTGTCATTCATTCTATGGTGGAATTTGAAGATGGGGCAGTGAAGGCTCAGTTGGGAGTTCCCGATATGCGTTTGCCCATCCAATATGCTTTCTCTTATCCAGAGCGTGTGCACTTGTCGGGTGAACGTCTGGATTTTTCGAAATATCATACGTTGACTTTTGAGAAACCGGATACAGTCCGCTTCCGTAACCTGGCATTGGCTTACGAAGCTTTACATCAAGGAGGAAATATGCCGTGTATCGTGAATGCAGCCAATGAAGTGGTAGTGGCAGCTTTCTTGGAAGACCGGATTTCTTTCTTGGGGATGAGCGATGTAATAGAAAAAGCAATGTGTCAGGTATCTTTTGTTCAGAATCCCAGTTATGCCGATTATGTGGAGACAGATGCAGAAACGCGTCGGATAGCTGCTGGACTGGTGGCTGGAATAAAAAAATAAATGTGTAATTACAAAAACAAGAAGCTAAAAACAGAATGGAAACATTTTTGATTCGTGCCCTGCAACTGATATTAAGTTTGTCGATATTGGTTATCGTCCATGAGGGCGGACATTTCCTTTTTGCACGCCTGTTCAAGATTCGTGTAGAGAAATTTTATATATTTTTCGATCCTTGGTTTTCTTTGTTCAAATTCAAGCCGAAGAATAGTGAAACGGAATATGGAGTAGGATGGTTGCCTTTGGGCGGATATTGTAAGATTGCGGGTATGATTGACGAGTCGATGGATACCGAGCAAATGAAACAACCTCCTCAACCTTGGGAGTTCCGCTCAAAACCGGCTTGGCAACGCTTGCTGGTGATGGTCGGAGGAGTATTGATGAATTTTCTGCTGGCTTTGTTCATCTATTCCATGATATTGTATGCGTGGGGCGAACGCTATACGGCCTTGAGCGATATGACGTATGGTATGAAGTTTAATGAGCATGCCCAGCAAATCGGTTTCCGTGACGGAGATATCTTGAAGAGTGCTGACGGAAAAGAGCTCACGCGTTTCGACATGGATATGATTAGAAGTATTGTGGAGGCTCGTGAGGTGACGGTGTTGCGTGACGGAGAGGAGAAGCGAATCCTGTTGCCTGAATTGAGCCTGTTGGACGTAGCACAAGAGGATCCTATGTTTGTGAGCGTGCTCTATCCGAATGTGGTTGATTCGGTGCTTGCTGAAGGAGGGCTGGCCAGAGCCGGTGTACAGAAGGGTGATTCTTTAGTGGCTTTTAATGGAAAACCGCTGAATTCATGGAATGAATTTCAGAATGAGATAGGTATGCTCAGAGCCCAGGCGGAGTTGGATAAGAAGACTTCTGCTGAGTTCTCGTTGGTATATTCGCGAGCTGGTATGCGGGATACAGTGCATGTGGTGACTGATGCGAATTTTAAAGTGGGAGCTATCGGTGGCCTCGTCGATTATAAGGAGACTGAAGTGGATTACGGTTTCCTTGCTTCGTTCCCGGCCGGGGTGACATTGGGTGTGAATACGTTGAAAGGATATGTCAGTGACATGAAATATGTGTTTACGGCGGAAGGTGCCAAAAGCTTGGGTGGTTTTGGTACTATCGGAAGTATCTTCCCGAAAGCCTGGGACTGGCAGCGGTTCTGGGAAATGACAGCTTTGTTGTCTGTAATGTTGGCTGTGATGAATATTCTTCCTATTCCTGCACTTGACGGTGGTCATGTGTTGTTTCTCCTTTACGAAATCATCGCTCGTCGCAAGCCAAGTGACAAGTTTCTGGAATATGCCCAGATTGTGGGAATGTTTCTGTTGTTTGGTCTGCTTATCTGGGCTAATTTTAACGATGTGATGAGATATTTGTTCTGACAGGACTGATAGATAAGGAAAAGTTGTACGACTAAAGGATTTTGAGTCTGACGGAAGCCGGCCGGAACCTTTAGTCGTAGATTTTATTCTTCTGGTCCCGGGAAAAATTCTTATAGATTTCAACGTGTCTTGGAGTATATAAAAAATGGCGAAGTTCAGAAGAACACCGCCGACATCCAAAAGAACCCCCTTTACGGGTTCTTTTTATCAAAACAATTAATCCATGAAAACTTTTCTTTTTTTACCTTAAGCACTAATACTTTTTTGAAACTTGTTTCAAATTGCTTTTTACCTTAACTCTAATACCTTAATTTACCTTAATTAAAATCTAATACCTAAATATCTTATTTTTTACCAATCGGTTTCACAACCACAGTGCAAATGTATATGCTTTCTCCGATACGGCAAGGGTTTAAGTCCTGTTTTTTGGATATTGGATGTTTTCATGATATAAATCAAGAAAAATCTCTTTGTAGTAAAATAGGTTAGAATAACATCGTGTATAGTATATGAATGTCTGTTGAATGATTCATACGGGACAATCTTCTCTTTTTTTAGTTGATGGATTTGCATGTAAAAATATTCATGTTCTGTTAATTGTCGTATATGGGCGGTCTTGCAGACGTTCCTGAAAAATGAAAGGTTTGTTTATGGAATATTCTTTATCTTAGTTTTATTATTCGCTGGTTGGTGCTTCCGCGGAATGCAAGATGAGGAGAATATAATTCCTTGATGAATTTCCCGTCTACCAATACGTCGATATCATCCAGGAGGGGATTGCGAAGAGGGTCTTTCTGCAATTCCTCCAACGTATATCCAGTGTAGCACCAGATGTTCATTTTAGTTTTCTTGCGTATTTCTTTCAGGACGTGGTGAAAATCTTTCGGATTATAAAAGGGGTCTCCTCCGGTAAATGTTATTCCGTCCAATAACGGGTTGGAATTGATGTCGTTGATAATATGCTGGAGGGTGCTTCCGGAGAGCGGATGGCCGGCCTCTGGATTCCATGATTGCGGGTTGTGGCAGCCCGGACAATGGTGGGAGCATCCGGCCAGATAAATGGAATACCGGATGCCTTCACCGTCCACAATGGTTTCGGGATATGTATATAGATAATTCAGCATGCCGCTCAACTGTGTTTTACTCTGTCCCGCTCTTCTGCCCGTTTGGCAGAGTTCCAGCTGTTCAAGTCGCCGGTCAGATAGCCGGTAATCCGTCGCATACGCAGGATATTGTCGCTGTTGCAGACCGGACATCTGCTATAGATGACTCCTTTGTATCCACAGTGATGGCAAGTGTCCACGGGATGGTTGATGGAACCGTATCCGATATTTTCGTCGTGCATTACTTTTACAATCTTGACAATGGCCTTTACGTTCTTCTGCGCTTCACCGTCAAGTTCTACGTATGTGATATGTCCGCCGCGTGTCAGTGAATGGAAAGGTGCTTCACACCTGATTTTTTCTACGATGCTGATAGGTTCCTTTACGTCAACATGAAATGAATTTACATAATAGTCACGGTCGTTTACTCCGTCAATGATACCGTATTTCTGTCTGTCGAGTTTGGTGAACCGTCCCGACAGCCCTTCTGCGGGGGTGGCCAGGATGGAATAGTTCAAATGGTATTTTTGTTTGTATTCTTCTGCCACTTGATTCATCTCTTCTACGGCTTCATAGAGCGTCTTCCATGCTTCTTTACAATGTCCGTGTCCTTGTCCGTATAAGGCAACCATGGCATTATGCCCTCCTATGAATCCGATGCCCAAGGTTCCTTGTTTCAGTACATCGCCCACTTCTTCGTTGGGTTCCAGATTTTTCCCTCCTTTCCATACGTCATTGCTCATCATGAATGGGAACTGGCGTGCCAGTGCAGTGCGCTGATATTGATATCTGATATAGAGCTGTTCTGCTATGAATGCTGCTTTTTCATGAACAGAGCGGAGAAATATCTCTTTGGCTTTTTCTTTTTGAACTTTCCTGTTGTCAGACAGAGATTCAGCCAGGTGGGCAGCTTCGACAGCCAGACGCGGAAGGTTCATGGTTGTGAAGGAAAGGTTGCCTCGTCCGAGAGACGTTTTTTCTCCGTTGACGTTTTCAAACACCCGTGTACGGCAGCCCATTGTTGCCAGTTCGTAGCGGTAACGTTCCGGGTCGTCGGCATTCCATTTTTCATGTCGGTTGAATGGAGTGTCAAGGAACATGAAGTTAGGGAACAACGCTTTGGCCGTTGTACGGCAGGCTTTCAGGAACAAGTCGAAATTGGGTGCGTCGAATGTCATTTCCCCATTCATGGCCGCTTCAAAATTCTGCAGGGCACGGTTGTAGTCGGCTTCCGAATAAGAGACTCCGTCTTTTACTTTGAATATCTGGATAGGGAATACCGGAACCTCTCCTTGCATACCTAATCCTTCGGTCGTTGCTTTCAGCAGTTCCTCAATAACCATTCTTCCTTCGGGAGAGGTGTCTGTGCCATAGTTGATGGAGCTGAATACCACTTGGTTTCCTCCCCGTGAATGCATGGTGTTGAGGTTATGGATAAAACCTTCCATGGCTTGGTGGGTTTCTTTGCGTGTCTGCAGAAGTGAACGGCAGAGGATATGCGAGAGCTCCTCTTCCGTTACAGGCAAGCCAGATGCTTCAAATGCGTGCAGAAGAGATTCTGTCGCTGTCTTCCCGGGGTCGATGGAGGTCAGATAAGTGCTTGTCTGCCGGAACAGTTTTTTCTCGTCATACTCTGTCCCTTTCATCTCCAGATAAAACGAAAGGTTGGCGGAAACAGCTTTCTGATATGATTTCAGTACACCTTTAGCCATGAAAAAATCAAAGGCCGGGATAGCTTGTCCGCCATGTTGTTCGTTTTGGTTTGTCTGAAAGATGA
Source organism: uncultured Bacteroides sp. (assembly GCA_949289295.1). Taxonomy (GTDB): domain Bacteria; phylum Bacteroidota; class Bacteroidia; order Bacteroidales; family Bacteroidaceae; genus Phocaeicola. The sequence continues at coordinate 118,363 of CASENM010000018.1, read as the reverse complement.
TGGTGGCCAAGGTTGCATAGCTTTGGATGGACTGAGGGGTACGGATGCTCCCGTTTTTTGTATGGAAACCCCGTTTGAACAGGTCATCCAGGTCATATTGTATGCAGGTTGTCGTTTTGGTAGGGTAGTAGTCGAGGTCGTGTATATGAATATCTCCGTTTCGGTGAGCTTCCGCATATTGGGCAGGAAGCAGGTATTTGTATGTATAGTCTTTGGTTATTTCTGAGGCAAAGGTCATCATCTGTCCGGCCGGAGTATGTGAAGACATGTTTGCATTGCTCAAGTTTACATCGTTTCTGTCAATGGCTACAATGCCGTCCATGATGTGCTTGATTTGCGTTTTGCGTTCACGTTCTGTGTTTCTCCATTGGCGGTAGATGATGTATTTTTTAGCTACTTCGGGCTGGGTTTTCATCAGTTCCTTTTCCACGAGGTCTTGTATGTCTTCTACACCGATGGTTGACTGTGTAATCTGCCCTACGATTTCGCGGGTGATGTCTTCGATTTGCTTGTCCTGTTGTCTGATGCCGGTGGCCAGAAAGGCTTTCCTGATAGCGTTGCTGATTTTGTCGGCCGAAAAGTTTTCCCGCTTTCCGTCGCGCTTGATGATGCTGGTTGTACTTGTCAGGTTCATTTTGATAGAGCTTTAGGATTTAAAATGAATGTTGGATTTCAAGGCAGGTCTTCTGACTGATCTTTCCCCGTAGACGCCTTCCCGGTTTTTTCAGACCAGTGGCCGTTTGTCTCACTTGTCCCGGTTCATTAAGAATCACAGCAGCGGGCACTGTTGCCGATTTTCACGGCATTCCCTTTTGAAACGTTTCCGTTGCCTTGGAAAACAGGGCCAAAGATAGGGATAAAAATGAAAATTGCAAAAGTGATTTTTAAATTACAGTCTAAATTTGGTCAACTTTATAATGTTAAATATGCTTTTTAATATGCTGTAGAGGGTGTTTTCGGTCAACTGTAATTTATATGAGTTTTCTGTTTTGGATAATCGGTATATTTTTGTATGGACTGATTGCCGGTGGAAGGAACACGAGATTATGTCTCGGATGTTCCTTCCGGCTGAGGCAGACTGACAGGTTTCAGTCCCATAGTTTCCGCTTTTTCCAGCATGAATTTAAATGCGGCTTCGTATTCATTGGGAATGATTCCGTCTAAAATGGCATCTTTGATGGCACTTTTCAGATAACCGATTTCACGGCATGGCTGCAGGTTGAAAACCTGCATGATTTCTGCTCCGTCCACAGGAGGCTGGAAATTACGTATGCGGTCTTTTTCTTCCAGGTCCTTCAGCTTTTTGCGTACCAGCTTGAAATTGTCAAGGAAACGTTGTTTCCGTAGTTCATTTTTTGAAGTGATGTCGGCTTCACACAACATCATCAAGTCATCTATGTCGTCACCGGCTTCAAACAGCAGTCGGCGTACGGCAGAATCGGTCACTTCGTCATCGGCAATTACAATCGGGCGCATGTGAAGTCCGACCAGCTTCTGCACATATTTCATTTTTTCGTTCATCGGAAGCTTCATCTTTCGGAATATTTCAGGAATCATCTTTTCTCCGACGAAGTTGTGGTTGTGGAAAGTCCATCCCGCACGTGGGTCCCAGCGTTTGGTGCGTGGCTTCCCGATGTCATGGAGGAGGGTTGCCCAGCGCAGCCAGAGATTGTCACTGGTTTTGGCTATGTTGTCCACCACTTCCAATGTATGGTAGAAATTGTCTTTGTGTGTACGTCCGTTCCGTACCTCTACTCCCTGAAGTGCAACCAGTTCCGGGAAGATAAGTTTCAACAAGCCACAACGGTCTAGCTCGATGAATCCTTTTGACGGGATAGGCGACAGCAGGATTTTGTTCAATTCATCGGCAATCCGCTCGCGTGAAATGATTTTGATACGGTCCTTGTTACGTTCGAGTGCACTGAATGTACAGTCGTCGATGTAGAAATTCAGTTGGGTGGCAAAGCGTATGCATCGCATCATCCGCAGCGGGTCGTCACTGAACGTAATGTCAGGGTCGAGCGGTGTGCGGATAGTACGTTCTTTCAGGTCATCGAGTCCTCCGAACGGGTCTACCAGTTCCCCGAAACGTGATCGGTTCATGCAGACGGCCATGGCATTGATAGTGAAATCCCTGCGGTTCTGGTCGTCTTCCAGTGTGCCGTCCTCCACTATCGGCTTGCGGCTGTCGTGGCTGTACGATTCTTTGCGCGCGCCTACAAATTCCACTTCATTGCCCCGATATTTCACTTGTGCTGTTCCGAAGTTCCTGAAAACTGATACGTGTGCGCTGTGTCCCAGTTTTTGTCCGAAAGCTTCAGCCATTGCGATACCGCTTCCCACTACTACCACATCAATGTCTTTTGAAGGGCGGTTCAAGAAAATGTCGCGCACATAACCGCCTACTACATAACATTCCATCTGCAGTTCGTCGGCAGTTTCAGAAATCAGTTTGAATATTTTGTTTGCAAAATGTTCCTTCAATTCCATCTGTCAGTTTTTTGATTTGGGGTTGCAAAGTTACGCAAAATCTGTGGAATAATGCCCAACATGGATGTATTTACATGCAGGGGGAGAAATGGAGGGATTCGCTGCGACCTGCCTTTACTCGTATTTTGTCTTGTCTGCTTCTGTAATTGTGCGGATGACTCTGCACGGGTTGCCTGCTGCCAGCACGTTGGCCGGAATGCTTCTGGTCACGACACTTCCTGCGCCGATTACACTGTTGTCGCCGATGGTGACTCCCGGCAGCACACACACTTGCGCTCCAATCCACACATTGTTTCCTATAGTTATCGGATAGGCATATTCCAGACCTTTGTTGCGTCGTTCCTGGTCCAGCGGATGTCCTGCTGTGTAAAAACCACATCCGGGAGCGACGAATACGTTGTTGCCGAATGTCACTTCTGCTCCGTCAAGAATGACACAATTCATGTTCATGAAAAAGTTTTCACCTATTTTGATGTTGTATCCATAATCACAGAAGAAAGGTGAGACGATGGTGAAGGTTTTTTCTGTTTTCCCGAGGAGGCGGCGCAAAATGGTTTCACGTTCTGCAACTTGTGAGGGGCGGAGTAAGTTTAATTCGTGTGTCATTTCCGCGCAGGCCGCACGTTCACGCAGCAGTTCTTCATCGTAGTTGGCGTCATACAGGCAGCCTTCTCTTGCTTTTTCTTTTTCGCTTTTCATATTCTCTTATGTTTGACAGTGTGTCTTTGATTTCTGCAAAAATACCGATGTCGGCGCATAAAAGCAACATCGGGAGGTAAATCTTTCGCATTCCGGTCCGGAAACGTCGAAGCGTTTTGTGTTGAATGCCGAAGCGTTTCACTCAAAACGCCGAAGCGTTTTCCGGGGAGGCTGGATTCCGTGTGAGGCAGAGGTCTGGGAAGCCGGATAAATCCTTCATTGGAAAATTTAAACGGCTTCCAAGATTTATTTCCGCATTACATGGGGCATTCCCTGAAATTTAGTATTTTTGCTTGCATCTAACAAGGCTGTGAATTATGAAAAGAAGTTTATTGATTTTGCCGCTGGCTTTGATGCTTGCAGGCTGTAACAGTGATGAGAAAAAAGCGGCAGACTTATATCAACGTGCTGAAATGTCGTATGCGGACGGGAATTATAGTCAGGCGAAGTTGCAGATAGACAGTATCCGCAACCTTTATCCGAAAGCTTTTGAAACGAGAAAAGCCGGCATCAAGCTTATGCAGCAGATCGATTTGGCTGAGCAACATAAGACCTTGGCTTATCTTGACAGTGTGATGGCAGTGAAGCGGGCTTCCTTGGATTCGATAGTAGGAAGGTTTGTGCTCGAAAAAGATACGGCTTATCAGGAGACGGGCAATTATTTCTATCCTACGCAGGTGGTGGAAAAAAATATCGGGCGTACGTTCTTGCGCGGGCAGGTGAATGAACGGGGAGAGATGTCCATTACATCTATTTATTGTGCCGGGGGGAATATCCACCATACAGCTGTAAAGGTCAGTATAGGCGATAATTTTGCGCAGACTCCGACTTCGGCCGACAGTTATGAGACAACGGATTTGGGACGTCCGCTGGAGAAGGCCGATTATAAATGGGGGAATGACGGGGGAGTAATCGACTTTATTGCTGCCAACCGCAATAAGAAAAGCATTCGCCTTGAATTCATCGGCGACCGCAAATATACGACTACAATGTATGCCAATGATATCAAGGCTATTGCCGAACTGAGTGACCTGGCGCGTATTCTTTCTGCAATGGAAGAAATCAAGAGAGAGCAAAATGAAGCGAATCTGAAAATCCGTTTCGTCACACGTAAAATGGAAGAAAGCGCCGCCGAATGATTTTATAGCGGCGCTGATAACTCTTCCAGTGTTTTCCCCTCAAAGTCACAGATGGCTTTCTTGTAGCTCAGCGGAATGTCGAGAGGCTCTTTTGTGGCCACATCATAGCCGACCAATACAGACCGGCATTGGCATTTCAAGACTCCGCTGGACTGGTTGATGGCGCGTTGGAGGAGAGTAAAGCTCTTATGGCCCAGATGAATGACGGCCGTTTCAATAATCAATTTGTCGGAAAAGAACACGGGGGCCAGAAAATCAGCGTTGATGTTGGCTATTACCACACTGAAATCTTTCCATTCTTTTTCTCCGAACACTTCCCGGAAATAGGAGGTCTTGGCCAGATCGTACAGTGAGAAATAGACAGAATTGTTCATGTGACCGTATTGGTCTACATCGCTGAACCGGATTTGAACCGGGGTGACATGCTTGAATTGGATATCGTTTTCCATGTATGAACTTTTTATTTTATCTGTTGTTTTCCCAAATATATATCTTTTTTGTCGAAAAATACTAGCAATGGTGGATATTTTTTTACTTTTGTCCGTCATTATTTGACGAAAGATTAAAATCATTTTTAATATGGAACATAAATTAAGCAAAGAGACACTCTGTGTGCAGGGCGGATGGACTCCCAAGAACGGTGAGCCGAGAGTACTGCCTATTTATCAAAGTACGACATTCAAATATGACAGCAGCGAACAGATGGCGCGTCTGTTCGATTTGGAAGAAAGCGGTTATTTCTATACACGTCTGCAGAATCCGACCAACGATGCGGTGGCTTCAAAGATTGCCGCACTGGAAGGTGGAGTGGGGGCGATGCTGACTTCATCAGGACAGGCTGCCAATTTCTATGCGGTGTTCAATATCTGTGAGGCGGGCGATCATTTCGTATGTTCTTCCACCATTTATGGAGGAACGTTCAACTTGTTTGCCGTAACCATGAAGAAGCTGGGCATTGAGTGTACGTTCGTGGATGCCGATGCGCCGGAAGAGGAAATCGACAAGGCTTTCCGTGAAAACACAAAATGTCTGTTCGGTGAAACTATTTCCAATCCGAGCATTAATGTGCTCGACATTGAGAAATTCGCGCGTATTGCACATAAGCATGGGGTTCCCTTGATTGTTGACAATACATTTGCTACGCCTATCAATTGCCGGCCGTTCGAGTGGGGGGCAGACATTGTGACGCACTCCACAACCAAATATATGGACGGACATGCTACTTGTGTAGGCGGTGCTGTGGTGGACAGCGGTAATTTCGATTGGGAAGCACATGCCGGCAAGTTCCCCGGCCTGACCCGTCCGGACGAGTCCTATCATGGTCTGACTTATACGAAGACATTCGGCAAGATGGCTTACATAACGAAGGCTACGGCTCAGCTGATGCGCGACTTGGGCTCTATCCAGTCGCCGGAAAATGCTTTTCTGTTGAATCTGGGTCTGGAAACTCTGCATCTGCGCATGAAACGTCATTGCGAGAACGCGCAGAAGGTGGCAGAATGGCTGGAAGCGAACCCGAAGGTGAAGTGGGTGCATTACTGTGGACTGAAGAGCAACAAGTATTATGAGCTGGCTCAGAAATATATGCCGGGCGGATCGTGTGGGGTCATTGCATTCGGTGTAGAGGGGTCGCGTGAAGATGCCATCAAGTTCATGGACCATTTGAAGATGATCTGCATAGTCACTCATGTGGCTGACGCACGTACTTGTGTGTTGCATCCGGCGAGTCATACCCACCGTCAGTTGACTGACGAGCAGTTGATCGAAGCTGGTGTGGCCCCTGACCTGATTCGTCTTTCGGTGGGTATCGAGAATGTGGACGATATCATTGCCGACCTGGAACAGGCGATGGAGCAGATGTAATTTTTTCATTGTGGAATACGCGGGTCCCACTGGACTTTCAGTTTTTTGAACGCAGAGACGCGAAGGTATGGAGTTCTGTCATTTTGAGGATTCATTTAATGCTCCCTCCGTGTCTTTGCGTTTGTCTTTTAACCCAATCGGTTGTCAGAATCAAGGGAGGAGAACATCCGTTGTCGGTGACGCAACGAAGAAACAGCGTTCAATATGGTAAATTGGCAAAACGTTTTGACGTTTTTTGTGCTTAGAGAGAGCAGAAGAAAGTGACCAGGAACGGTACGCTGAAGTCTACGATGAACCCGTGGAAAATGGAGACCACCACAAATTCCTTTCCTGAGCAGCGGGTGATGATGGGAAGAGTGGTGTCCATGGTAGTGGCCCCTCCTGCGGAGATGGGAGCCAGGTTTCCGAACCAGCGCACCAATAGCGGGGCACAGAGCAGGGTAAGCATTTCACGCATGATGTTTGACAGCAGGGCTACGGTGCCCAGTTCCGCTCCTTTGTATTCCGTGATGAAGATGCTCGACAGGGAGTAGTATCCGAATCCTGCGCCTACGGCCATGCAGTCGGCGGCACTTCGGTGGGCAAGAATGAGGCTGGCCAGTGCGGCACCTCCTGTCGTTCCGATGATGGTAGCTATAGGCAGAAGGACGAGGCGGGGATTGAGCGAACGGAAGTTCTTCAGTGTCTGTGGGTCGTGTCCGATACTGAGGCCGACGCTGAACATCAGTGCACAGAGCGCATAAAAGCTGATGTCGCCTTTCGTGATTGTCTCAGGCATCAGATGGAAGAGGCCGCACATGACCCCAATCGCAAAGAATCCGACTATAATCAAGCTTCCTTTCATGAATTTTCTTTTTTCTTTTTTCCCAGCCATGTCCACAGGGCTTTGGCTGCCAGGCAACTGCCCAAAACCGCAGCCAGCGTGATGGTCAGTGCTTCCATACCCAATGTGGCCAGTCCTTGTATGATTCTTCGGTTTTCGCCGACTTCAATGCCGAGCAGAAATAAAAGTAACCAAATCAACAGGGTGATGATTTGGTTTATTCGGGTAATATTCCTCTTGCGGAGGAGGAATCCTATACACATACCTCCCAACATGAATCCGATGACAGTGAACATTTTTTTGTCTTGGATAAATTAAAGACAGCACACAGAGACACAAAGCCACAGAGAACTATTTTTGTGCCTCTGTGTCTTTGTGCTCAAAAAGTCTTTAGATTTTATTTGAACGATTTCTGATAGATGCCCAGAATCTCATCATCGGTCAACGGATGAGGGTCGAGCGTGAAGAGTGCTCCCATCGTGTCGCGTGCGTTCTGCACCATTTTGGGAAAATCTTCCATCTTGATACCCCAGTCGCTCAGTTTCAGGCCATACACCTTGCATTCTTTCTGCATGCGTACCAGTGCATCAATGAAATCGCTTGGGCGGTTGCTTTTCAGCTGAGTCATGGCTTCGGCCATCTTCATGTAACGTTTCATGCTGTCGTTGCGGAACGTTTCAAAATAGGCTTCGCTGATAGCTATCAGGCCCGCTCCGTGGGGAAGAGCCGGATAGTAGGCACTCATGGCATGTTCCATGGAATGTTCGGAGATGCAATTGGAGGTAGATTCTACGAGTCCGGCCAGCGTGCTTGCCCACGCCACTTTTGCGCGCGCTTTCAGGTTCCGTCCGTCCGCAACAGCTACAGGCAGATATTTGTAGAGCAGGCGGATAGCCTCCAGGGCATACAGGTCGCTGATTGGTGTGGCACAGTTGGCGAGGAATCCTTCAGCGGCGTGGAAGAATGCATCGAATCCCTGATAAGCAGTGAGATGCGGAGGAATGGAAAGCATCATTTCCGGATCGATGATGGAGAGGGTTGGGAAGGTCAGTTTGTTGCCGAAACCGATTTTTTCCTGTGTCTCTTCGTTGGTGATGACCGTCCAAGGGTCGGCTTCTGTTCCTGTTCCGGCAGTTGTAGGGATGGCTACGACGGGAAGAGCGTTGGTGACCGGGCGTCCTTTGCCTGTCCCTGACGGGATATAGTCCCAATAATCTCCCTTGTTGCAGGCCATGATGGCAATCGCTTTAGCTGAATCGATGCTGCTTCCTCCTCCCAGACCGACAATAAAGTCGCATTCTTCTTTCTGACAGACTGCCGCTGCTTCCATTACATGCTTCTTTGTCGGATTGGGAAGTATCTGGTCGAATACCACTGATGAAACTTCATTTTCTTTCAGTAGCCCGATAACCTTGTCTAAGTAGCCGTATTTTTTCATGGATGTACCCGAAGAGATGACAATCAGTGCTTTCTTTCCCGGAAGCTGTTCGGTTGCCAGTCTCTTGATTTCTCCACATCCGAACACGATGCGTGTCGGAATGTGCAAACTGAATACCGGATTTGTGTTCATAATGTTTGTCGTTTTAAAGTTTGTACGTTCAAATGTACAAAAATATAGCTACATTGTGTGGATATGTAGTGTTAAAAAAATTGAGTGCCGCCAGCTGAGGCTATAAAGCCCCTTAAATCTGCCTCCGGCTTATTTGGAGGTTTCCGGAAGAGATTTCCCGGCGAAGCGTGGCCGGGCGAAACGGATGTGTTTCTTGTCGCTTTCCAAGCTTCGCGTGTGACGTGTTTGCAAAGACAGTTGCTGGTCGAAATTGGCAAAAGATTCATAAGAAGGTGTTTCCCCGGTTCCGTCCTTCATTACCCGGTCGTAAATGGCTTTTCGGGAAGGGGCATTGAATCCTAATGTATTTTCGTTCATCATGCTGTTTTGGGTAGGGCGGTAAGCTCCTCGTATGTATGTGCAGGCTCCTTCATAGATGCCTAATCCTTCATCAGCATAGCGTTCGTCATTCAGGAATCTCTTCCATAACACTTCGTCCGGATTGTCTGTGAAATCCACATTCTGAGCCCAACCATAAGATGATTGCAGGTTTTTGATTGTTTGTATTTCTTCGTCGGGTATCGTGCCGTTTTCTTCATAAGCATATTCATCTTCCAGTTTGGCGAATCCGTGCCCGATTGCTTCGTGTGTGAGGACTTCCCTGAAATATTCGCTGTTCAGATTTTCTATAATCGGACAGTAGGCGATGGCGAAGTCAGTCATTTGTTGGGTTGATACATTCTCATAGCCGAAATAGGTGGTCCCGGCATAGACATGCGTGTTCAGTATGACTACAGCCAGCACTTTGTTTTGGTCGATATTTTCCACACGGCGCGAGTATCCCATTACGGCATACTCATCGCCCGAAATGCCGGTACTTCCTCCCCCTTCCAGTTTGCAGCTGAAGGCTGTTTCGTATCTGTCGCCGAAGATATTGTTTTTTGATACGGCAGTAACCGAATAGACATCAAAATAATTTTTCAATGATTTTATGGGCTCTTCACTGAACAGATATTCGTATGCACGGTACATTGCCTGATCGTATGTGCCGTCATTTATTTCCGTATCGATGAATCCGTCTCCCATCAATATGATGGGGATGCCGTTCCCCTCAGTTGCTTCCTGTAGGGTTTTTACTTTTCCGTCCTCCGTATAGTCGGTTGATGCACTGTCCGATGCGCCTTCCTGTGAGATGGTAACTGTTGTCAGGATCGTTTGTTTGTTCCCTTTTTCCTTGACAAAATACAGTTTTGCCGTACGGCTGCTCACAGAAGTATTCGGATCCACGTTTAGAGTGACAGAGTATTCGGCCTTTGCGCGCGAGGGAATATCCTGATTCAGCCATGTAGCATTTCCGCGGATAACGAGTTCTTCAGGGTCGATGTTGGTGGAAAATATGATTTCCAGGATACCCCCTTCTGCTCCGATTGGGTAGTCTGTCTGTTCCAGCTGGATGTAGTCGTATGTCTCTTGTCTGACATGAATGGACTGGGATATGCTTTCTGATGTCAGCATGAGAGTTGCAGAACGATATTGTTCGGAAGTGTTTTCGCTGTTGGCTGTGAGGGTTATCACGTTGCTTCCTGCTTGGCCTGCCGACGGGGAAACACTTAGCCAGTTGTCTGATGTATAGGCTTCCCATTTGTATGTGCTGGTGAAACTGACGGTCGTTTGTGCTCCTTTTTCTGAAGTTAGTATTACATAGTCTTTGATATTGAAGGAAAAGCTCGGTTCGACTTTTGTTTCTGAGCATGAACATATCAGCCATATACTTGCTATCAGACTGGCGAAAGGTAAAATAGATGATTTCATAAAACTATGAATAATTGTTTTTACAAATGTAGAAAAACATTCTATGATAATGTTTCTTTTTCGACGATTTTCAGCAAAAATAAGACGAACAGTTGTTTTTCCCCGATGTTTTTGTTGTCGAGGGTTACTTGGTTGTACGGCAAATCGGAGAAAACGGCATGTCGGATTGGAGAAATGATACGGTAGAAATGGGGCTGGACAGAAATAAAGTGAACATTTTTGTTTGAAATCGGTTTTTATTATGTATATTAGGAAGTTGAAAATTAGATGATTAAAATGAGAATCTTATGAAAAAAGAATTGTGTCAGTGGATTGTGGGCTTTTGTATCCTGGTTTCCTTGTCTGCAGGCAATGCTTGGGCTTGCACAGGTATTTCGCTTGCTGCAGCAGATGGCAGTCGGGTTGTGGCGCGAACTATCGAATGGGGCGGAAGTGACTTGAACAGTCAGTATGTTATCGTACCGCGGGGATATGTGCAACAGTCATATATTCCCGGAGGTGTGGTAGGCGGAAAGAAATTTGAGGCACGTTATGGATATGTAGGGCTTGCGGTGGAGCAGGCTGAGTTTGTAGCGGAAGGGTTGAATGAAGCAGGGCTTTCTGCCGGGTTGTTTTATTTTCCTGGATACGGTGGATATGAGGCGTATTGTGAAGAGGCTAAGACTGAAAGTGTAGCAGACCTTCAGCTGGTGTCTTATTTGCTGGCTACTTGCGCTACGGTGGATGAGGTGAAGGAGGCAGTGTCAGAAATTCATGTGATTGCTATCGACCCACGCGCATCGACGGTGCACTGGCGTTTTACGGAACCGTCCGGACGTCAGGTGGTGCTGGAGATAGTGGATGGCAAGCTATATTTCTTTGAAAATGAACTGGGCGTACTGACCAACTCTCCGGGTTTTGAGTGGCAGATGACTAACCTCAACAATTATGTGAACTTATATCCCGGAAGTGCTCCTTCTCAGAAACTGAATAATTGTGAGCTGAAATCGTTTGGTGCGGGAAGTGGTTTCTTAGGTATCCCGGGTGATGTGACTCCTCCTTCTCGTTTTGTGCGTGCCGCTTTTTATCAGGCGACAGCTCCACAGCAGAAAACCGGAGAAGATGCTGTGCTGCAGGGGTTCCAGATACTGAATAATTTTGATATCCCGGTAGGTATTGAGTTTGCGGACGGCAAGATTCCGGCTGATATTCCGAGTGCTACCCAATGGACCTCGGCTACGGATGTCACCCACCGTGTGATTTACTACCGCACCATGTATAATGCAGCTATCCGGAGTATTGATTTGAAGAAGGTCGATTTCACGAAAATAAGTTACCGGGCGGTTCCGCTGGATGAAGTGAAACGTCAGCCGGTTATCAGTCTTTATTAAGCCGGACAGTATGGATATCTTTATGATGGTGTTGGGGGGCATTTGTCTGGTTGTCGCCGTTTTGGGCTCTGTGCTTCCCGCGTTGCCAGGACCGCCGATGGCGTATGTCGGCATCTTGTTTTTTCATTTTACCGATTGTTTGCAGTTTACGTCAAAACAGTTGGTCGTTTGGGGAATAATGGTTGTCATTGTTCAGTTGCTTGATTATATTGTGCCCATGTTGGGCAGCAAGTATGCTGGTGGAACCAAGTGGGGAAGCTGGGGCTGTGTAGCCGGTACAGTGGTCGGAGTGTTTTTCTCTCCGTGGGGGATTGTGCTCGGTCCGTTTCTTGGGGCGGTAATCGGTGAATTGCTGGGAAACAATGATTTAAAATATGCACTGAAATCGGGTGTCGGTTCGTTGCTCGGTTTCCTGTTCGGTACAGTTGTCAAGCTGATACTTTGTGGTTATTTTATCTGGCAGGTCATTGCCGCTTGCTTTTGAGCTTCTTGAACACGGAGACACACAGAACCTTATGCGATTCATGAAAATATACTCTCTGTCTCCATGCCTCTGTGTTCAATTCTTTATTTTCTCTGCGTTCTATAAGAAAATCAGATTGATTTGATGAATCTGGCCGGCACACCGCCTACGATACTGTCGGCGGGTACATCTTTCGTCACCACAGCTCCGGCAGCGATAATGGCATTGTCGCCGACGGTTACTCCCGGCAGAATGGTTGAGTTGGAACCGACCCATACATTTTTCCCAAGCACAATAGGTGCTGGATATGTGGTCGGACGGTCTTCAGGACTGTTTCCGTGGTTGAGTGTGGCAAACACTACGTTGTGGCCAATCTGGCAGCCGTCGCCTAATGTTATTCCTCCATGGTCTTGAAAGTGGCAGCAGGCGTTGATGAACACGTTCTTCCCGATGTGGATATTCTTCCCGAAATCGGTATAGAACGGAGGGAACACACGTAGTGTGGGATTGACAGGTTTCCCGAACAGTCCGGCCAGCATTTCTCTTACCTCGTCTGGAGTATGATATGCTGAGTTCAGCTTGAAAGTGATACGTCTGGCCTCGTTGCTCATGTCGTCCATGAAGCGGTGAATCTCATTCGTGTTCAGACCTTGTCCGGTCTTTACATATACCAAAAAATCTTCCAGTGTCATATATTATTCATGCATTTTGATTGTGTGGCAAAGTTACTGCCAGGTCAGACATTTTTATGTACACAGATTACGGAAGTTTCTACCTTGATTACAGCATAAAGAAAAGTGTCCTGACATTCTTGAAGAACAGCAGGACACTTTTCTTTATGTGAATGAATAATGTGTCACATTATTCTTTATGGTTGTTGTGCGGACGACGTTCACGTCTTCCGTGGTTTTCGCCTTTTCCGTTGCCGTTTTCTGCACCTTCCGGTTTGGGAAGCAGAACTTTGTGTGACAGTTTGAACTTGCCTGTTTTAGGGTCAATGTCCATCAGTTTCACGTCAATTTCATCACCTTCTTTCAGTCCGGTCTCTTCAATTGTTTCAAAACGTTTCCAATCGATTTCAGATATATGGAGCAGTCCGTCCTTGCCCGGAAGGAATTCCACAAACGCGCCATAAGGCATTACGGAACGTACTTTACCTTTGTAGATTTCACCGACTTCCGGAACGGCTACAATATTCTTGATGAGACGGATAGCATCATCAATGCTCTTTTTGTTGGTACCGGCAATTTCAATGCGTCCTATGCCGTCGGTTTCTTCAATGGTGATGGTAGCTCCGGTTTCTTCCTGCATGCCTTGGATGATTTTTCCGCCCGGGCCGATAACAGCACCGATGAATTCTTTCGGAATAGTCATCGTTTCGATACGTGGAGCATGCGGCTTCAGTTCCGGACGCGGTTCAGTGATGCACTCAGTCAGCTTACCAAGGATGTATTCACGTCCTTGCTTAGCTTGCAGCAGTGCCTTTTCCAGAATGTCGTAAGTCAATCCGTCGCACTTGATGTCCATTTGTGTAGCAGTGATGCCGTCGCATGTCCCCGTTACTTTGAAATCCATGTCTCCCAAGTGGTCTTCATCGCCTAGAATATCTGAAAGTATCGCATATTTGTCTTCTCCGGCATTCTTGATCAATCCCATTGCAATGCCTGATACCGGCTTCTTCATAGGAACACCGGCATCCATCAGTGCCAGTGTTCCGGCACATACGGTAGCCATTGAAGATGAACCGTTTGATTCCAAAATGTCCGATACTACACGTACACAATACGGATAATTCTCAGGAATCTGTCCTTTCAGTGCTCGCCATGCCAGATGCCCGTGACCAATTTCACGGCGTCCGACTCCGCGTTGGGCTTTTGCCTCACCGGTTGAGAATGGAGGGAAATTATAGTGTAGCAGGAAGCGTTCCTTATGTTGGTCGAGTACGTCGTCTACAATCTTCTCGTCAAGTTTCGTTCCCAATGTAACTGTACTTAGTGATTGAGTTTCACCGCGGGTAAAGATTGATGATCCGTGAGGACCTGGCAGCGGACTTACTTCGCACCAGATAGGACGTATGTCGGTAGTGGCACGGCCGTCCAGACGTTTTCCTTCATCGAGGATACAGCGGCGCATTGCTTCTTTTTCTACATCGTGGTAGTAACGGTCAATCATAGGACCTTTTTCTTCCAGTTCTTCTTCTGTGAACTGAGCTTTGAATTCTTCACAGATGGCTGTGAATGTGTCTTCACGTTCGTGTTTGTTCTTGTTGCCCGATTCTGCTACAGCGTATGCTTTTGCATAGCAAGCTTTGTGAACGGCCTTGCGCAAATCCTCATCGTTTTCTTCGTGGCAGTATTCACGTTTTACTGTCTTGCCTGCTTCTTCCATCAGTTCCATCTGAGCCTTGCAGTGGATTTTGATTTCTTCGTGGGCGAATTTCATTGCTTCCAGCAAGTCTTGCTCGGAAACTTCTTTCATTTCACCTTCCACCATCATGATATTTTCGTAAGTGGCGGCTACCATGATATCCATATCAGCACGCTTCAGGTCTTCGAATGTCGGGTCAATGACGAATTGTCCGTCGATACGGGCCACACGGACTTCAGAAATGGGGCCTCCAAATGGAATGTCGGAAACAGCCAGAGCGGCAGAGGCTGCCAATCCGGCCAGTGCGTCAGGCATGTCAACTCCGTCAGCCGAGAAAAGAATGATATTTACATAAACTTCTGCATGATAATTGTCCGGAAACAGAGGGCGCAGTGCGCGGTCTACCAGACGGCAAGTGAGGATTTCGTAGTCAGAAGCCTTTCCCTCACGTTTGGTAAAGCCACCCGGAAAACGTCCGAAGGCGGAATATTTTTCTCTGTACTCTACCTGGAGAGGCATAAAATCAGTACCGGGAACTGCATCTTTTGCTGCACAAACAGTAGCCAGCAACATGGTGTTACCCATGCGTAGCATCACAGCACCATCTGCCTGTTTTGCAAGCTTTCCCGTTTCGAGTGTGATGGTTCTTCCATCTCTTAACTCGATCGTCTTTACAATAGGATTGATCATAAAAAATGTTTTAATGTTATTTCAAAAATACGCGCAAAGATAGACAATTTATTGTAGACCAAATCAGTTATCATCCTAAAACTTTTATTTATGAATGTTTTTTATAGTAATTGCCCGGAAAATAGTGTATGGGAATGACAGGGAAGTGGCTGATTCTGATTTGTCGGAGAAAAACTTTGTGAAGTCGTGAAAAGAAGTAACTTTGCAGCTGAATTTTAATTGAAGACAGCAATGAAGAAGAATGTTTATATCTGTGCGGCTTTATTTGCAGTTACATTGGTGGCTTGTGAAAACAAACCGTCGTTTGAGGTAACAGGCACGGTTGCAGGTGCCGAAGACAAGATGTTGTATTTTGAACAAACAGGATTGGAGGGTGTCGTCGGCCTCGATTCAGTGAAGCTGGATGCGGGCGGTGACTTCAGTTTCAAAGGTGAACGTCCTGTCTCGCCTGAATTTTATCGTCTGCGCATCGATAATAACATTATCAACTTTTCAGTCGATTCTACTGAAACTGTGGCAGTAAAAGCTGATTTGTCGGGGTTTGCTACGGACTATCAGATTGAAGGTTCTGAGAATAATGTGAAAATAAAGGAACTTGCACTGTTGCAGGCTGATTTGCAGAAAAAGGTGGATAATCTGGGACGTTCCGGACTTCCGGCCGGAATTGCTCAGGACAGCCTGATGCGGATGGTGAATGCTTATAAAAACACAGTGAAACGGAACTATATTTTCTCCGGACCGAACAAGGCGTATGCTTATTTCGCCCTGTTCCAGACCCTCAACGGCTATATGATATTTGATCCTCTGACCAGTAAGGATGATGTGAAGTGTTTTGCGGCAGTGGCTACTAGCCTGAACAACATGTATCCGCACGCCGACCGTTCGCGTAATCTTTATAATATGGTTATCAAAGGGATGAAAAATACGCGTACTCCACAGGTGCAGGAAGGACTTGAGGTACCGGCTGATAAGGTAGAGGTGACTTCTATTATCGATGTTCCATTGCGCGATGTGAATGGAAAGTTGCATCACCTTACTGATTTGAAAGGAAAAGTGGTGTTGCTTGACTTTACCGCTTATGCGGCTCCGACTTCCGGCGTACGGAATTTGGCGCTTCGTGACCTGTACAAGAAATATGCTTCGCAAGGGCTTGAAATTTATCAGGTTTCGTTTGATGCAGATGAACATTTCTGGAAAACAGCGGCTGATAATCTGCCGTGGATTTGTGTACGTGACCCTCAAGGACCTTATTCTTCGTTTGTCAGTATTTACGGCCTGAATGAACTTCCCGGAACTTTTCTGGTGAACCGAAACAATGAGTTGAGCGTAAGGTTGGGAGAAAATGCCGATCTGGAGGCAGAAATAAGGAAATTGCTCTGATATGTTGAAAAGCATGTGGCAATATTTTTGGTTCGTATTATAAAAAAACATATCTTTGTCCCAGATATATAGCTGATTATCAAAAAGAGGCTGTAACAAAATAAAAATAGGCCATTCAGAATTGTCATTCTGAACAAAGTAAAGAACAGGTACGTTTTACTATCGTATCGGGCTTGGTTCTTTTCTTCGTTCAGAATGACTTTCCTTTTGATAGGTGATTTTATTTTGAGACAGCCCTTTACTTTTGTCTGGAAATTTTTAACAACAAATATAATTTAGGAGGAAAAATTTATGGCTTACATGTCAGAAGAAGGCTATCAGAAGCTGGTGGCCGAATTGAGATACCTGGAGTCGGTGGAACGGCCGAAGGTGGTGGCTGCGATTGCAGAAGCGCGTGACAAGGGTGACTTGTCGGAAAATGCGGAATATGATGCTGCTAAGGAAGCGCAGAGTATGCTTGAAATGAAAATCAATCAGTTGAAGGCAACTATCGGTGACGCTAAGATCATTGATACTTCGAAGCTGAAAACGGATACCGTACAAATATTGAGCCGTGTGGAACTGAAAAATGTGAAGACCGGCATGAAGATGGCGTATACCATCGTATCTGAAAGTGAGGCTAACCTGAAGCAGGGCAAGATTTCCGTGAATACTCCGATCGCTCAGGGTCTGCTCGGCAAGAAGGTGGGGGATGTAGCTGAAATCACGATTCCACAGGGAAAAATCAGTCTGGAAGTAACAGGTATATCATTTTAACGGCAAGGCAAGTCTGCTTCGGCAGGCTTGCCTTATTTAATTCTATTCGTTATGGCAACAATATTCAGTAAAATCATTGCAGGTGAGATTCCCAGCTACAAGGTGGCTGAGAATGAAAAGTTCTATGCTTTTCTCGACATCAATCCGTTGGTGAAAGGGCATACGCTGGTCGTTCCCAAACGGGAGGTGGATTATATTTTCGATCTTTCAGACGAAGAACTGGCGGAGATGCATGTGTTCGCCAAGCATGTGGCTCTGGCTATCCAGAAAGCTTTTCCTTGCAAGAAGGTGGGAGAGGCTGTTATCGGTCTGGAAGTTCCACATGCGCATATCCATCTGATACCGATACAGAAAGAGTCGGATATGTTGTTCTCGAATCCGAAGCTGAAGCTTCAGTCCGAAGAGTTCGCGGCAATCGCGAAGGCTATCAATGACGCATGGAGCGGTAAGTGTTGACAAATTTCCTCTGAATTATATATACCGCACGTCTGGACGGCTTGGAACACGGAGACGCGGAGGTACAGGAAAGATTATTTTTGTAAATTCCCCATAGGCCTGTACTTCTGCGTCTCCGTGTTTTGTTTCCGTTTATTTGATTTCTTTTACGAAATAGGTCAGTGTGGGCAGGTGGTCACTGTAGCCGTTCTGGAAGGTAGTGCCTGAGAAGGTTCTCAGCGGATAGCCTTTGTATTTCCCTTCCTGCTGGATGAGGAACGGGCGGTTGAATATCTCCGATTTCCAGAACTTCAGTGTGCTGCGGTCCTTGCCCAGCAGGTTGCCTGAAACAATCTGCTGGTCGAACAGGTTCCATTTGTCCTGGTAGCACAGTGAGCCGATGCCTTCGGCGTAGAATTTCCACGTGGCGTTGTAGTATCCGTCGGGTGTCACGTCTTTCCTGTTTTTCTTTGCGCCCAACACCTTTGCACAGCTCGGGTCGATGGGGTCATCGTTCAAGTCGCCTACGATAATCACTTTCGCGTCCGGATTGTCGGTGTGGAGCGAGTCGGCGATGTGGCGCACGATACTTGCCGCGAACTCTCTGAGCGGAGACGACTTGGCACCTCCGTAGCGTGACGGCCAGTGGTTGACTATCATGTGGAAGGGTTCTCCGGCAAGGATGCCGTTTACCAGCAGGATGTCACGTGTGCGGTAGTCGGGCATGTCCGGTTTGTTGAACGGGTATTTCTGTGCCGAGACAAGACGGAACAGGCGTGGATTGTAGATTGCCGCCACATCGATGCCTCGGTGGTCGGGCGACTCGAAATGGACAATCTGGTAGTTGCGCGAGGCGATGGGGTCAGCCTTTACAAGGTCCTCCACCACTTTCCGGTTTTCCACTTCCGAGATGCCGATGATGGCAGGACCTGCGGGACAATATTCGGTGGCCAGTTGGGAGATGACTTTCGCCACATTGTTTATTTTCTGCTCGTATTTTGTCTCTGTCCACTCATAAGGGCCGTTGGGGGTGAACTCGTCGTCACCGGGATTGTCCGGGTCGTCCACCGTATCCCAAAGGTTTTCCAGATTATAGAATGCCGCGGCATACACGCCCAGTCTTTTCTGTTGTGCGGAAAGACTGAGTGTGAAGCTCACCAGCAGCATACCGAGAAATATGGTTCTTTTGTTCATAAGCCGGTTTTTTATTCGTTGGTCGGAATCGGTTCAATCAGTGTGCCGCCACCTTCAGAGCTGCCTTGGCTTCCGCCGCCTTCTCCTGTGTACAGCTTCACATTATAGAGGCGAAGTCCATATGTGTTGTCGGATGCGGTTGTATAGAACTCAAGCGTTGTGTCATCGGATACACTTACATTATCGATGGTTATTTTATTAGGAATATTTCCTTCTTTATCATCACCGGTAACGACTTTGCTTGGAATTTCCAATTCTGTACCGTTACAGCGGACCTTCAGTGTGTTTAAGTCTTGATTCTCACCCGGGTCGTATACATTGGCACCGACCTCATATTCCAATGTAGCTGTTGTGGCGCCTTGTGTATTGATGCCTTTTATTTTAAAATTGATGTCTGAGCCTGTGGGGAACCATATATTGGTATAGTTGCTTACTATACGGACTGATGTCTTTCCGGATTCATCTTCAAACATATCTTTCGGGTTGTCAAAACCATTATAGTCATTTACGTAAGGCCAGTAGTCGCCGTTCTTTTCCGGAGTTCCGAATGTCTCGCTGAAAATGGCGTTTTCCGTGACAGGATTGTCGGTCTCACCACCCTCATCTTCGTTCGTTCCCGTAAAGTCCGCCACATCATCAATGGTGCGGAGGGTCAGCTGCCAGGTTCCTCTGAAGCGTCCGAGGATTCCGGTCACGTTGCCTCTGCCTTCCGGAAGAATGTCCGAGGCGAAATTGGCGTATGAGCTGGTACGCACCATCAGGGTGTTTCCGTGGCTGTCCACGATGTTCTCTTCTCCGTAGTTCTCTTCTGGAGCGAACGGGTTCTTTCCGCCGTTCTCAAAAGAAACATTGGTGAACTGCACCAGCCTGAACTTATATTGGTCCACATCCGTATTGACGGTGCTGATGTCGTCAATCACGATGGGGACTACTTCTTCCGGTTTCGCCCAGCCGTCCTTCTGCACATGGGTCTGGAAATCTTCCCACGGCGTGCGGTACAGGTATCCGTCCGGATGGCCGAGCTGTTGCTCGTCGCCGTAGACGGAAATACTCAGACGGTTCAGGTCCACATATACGGTCTGTCCCACTGGATAATAGTTATAGACGCTGTTCTGGTCTACTTCCATCTCGATGGCGCCGGTTTCGTCCTGCAGATAGATTTTCTTGAAGATGTTGCCTGATTCGTCGTTGGCGGTGACGATGGCCTTTATCACCTGTTCCTGGGTGATGATAATGGGAGCGTCCTCCGTGGCTGCCGCGCATTGTTCGCGCAGTTCGGCTATGGTTAGATTTGCCGCCGGCCCGGTGTATTCCGGTTCCGCCAAAGGGGGAGCGTCATAATCGCGTTCGCAGGCGGTGAATGCGAATGATGAGGCAAGCAGCAACAAACTGAATTTGTTCAAAAGTTTCATATCGTATAAGAATTTATGTCGTTATGTATTCTAGGTCATTAAAAACGGTAGCTGAGGTTCAGGAAGCAGTTGATGCCCTGCATGTAGTAGTACTTTCCTCCGAAGCGCTCCGGATAGTCGATGTCCGAGCGTCCCTGTTCGTAGCCGCCTGTGCAGATGTTCTTCTTGTCCAGCAGGTTGTTGACGGACAGATTGAAGTTGATGGACTGGCGGTTGCGCAGGTAGAAGATCTTTCCTACGGAGAGGTCGATGGTGCAGGCTGCCGGGAATCGTTCTTGGGTGGTCAGCTTGTGGTAGGCATCCATCAGTGCCGGGTCGTTCGGGTTCACGGTCTCATAGTTCGAGGCCAGACGGCGCAACGGGGCCGCCTCGATATAGTTGCGTGCGAATCCGTTGACGTTGGCTCCCAGGAACCAGTAGTTGATGAAGTAACGGATGCCGAATGTGCCGGCAATCTGTGGCATTCCGCCCACATATACATTTTTCATATACACTTTCTCCTGTTCCGTGATCTTTCCGTTTTCAGAGTGCTTGATACCGTTCGGATTGTTGCTGTAATAATATTCCGACACGGTTCCGGCCAGGTCGAAGCTCCAGTGGTCGTCGAGCTTGTAGGTGGCGCCCACTTCCAGTCCGCGGTGGATACGGTTCACACCGTAGAGCACGTGGTTGATGAACGTGCCCTCAATGCCGTCATAATAGCTGCTGCGTTCCATCTGGTCGTAGAAGCTGGTCTGGTATACGCCGATACGTCCGGCGAATCTCGGCATGGAGAAGATGTAGTTGATGTCGGCCGCCAGCACCCGTCCGCTCTTCATGTCCGCGATGGTGCGGTCGGTGATACGGGGCGACACATACGCGTCGTAGGGTAGCGGGGCCTCGCTTCCGTAGCTGATGTTGGCGTTCAGGAAGTGGCGTCCGTTGAACTTGTAGGTCACTCCGCCTTTCAGCATGATGTCGGTGAACCTGTGGTTCGCTCCTTTTCCGTAAGAGTTGTCCGGATAGCGCCCGTTCTTCATCTTTCCGTCACGCTGGAAGTTGGTGTGGGTCAGCTTGAAGCCGTAGTAATAGTCCCAGTGGCGTGAGGTATAGCGGTTGATGACCCATGCGTTGGCCGAATAGATGTTGAGGTTGAAGTTGTAGCCGAAGATTCCCCCTTCATACACTTTGCGGTCGGGGCGCAGCAGGTCGTTCTGTATCTTGTCGTGGTCGCCCGAAAAGTCTCGTTCGGCAAACTTGTCGATGTCGAGCACGTATTCCGCGCCCAGCAGGTCCTCCACTGTCTTGAACTGGCGTGACTGGGTGAAGCGTGCGCCGATTCCGGCGGTCAGGTTGAAGTGACGGCCCAGGTTGGCGTTTAGGGTCGAGTTGAAGGTGGTTTCAAACAGGTCGCTGCGGCGTTCCTCCACCATGTAGACGGCCGCTCCGTTGCCGGCTCTCAGGTTGTTGGCATTGGCCAGATACATGTCGTCCCAGTTGAGTTGGGTAAAGCCGGTGTCGCCGCTGCGCCATTTCTCGCGGTAGGCCATCTGCACGGCCTCGCTTTCAAAGTACGAGGGCAGGTAGCGGTAGTAGTCCGGACGCGGGTCCGGTCCGTTGTACCAGTTGAGCGCGGTGTTTCCATAGCGTTGGTAGTGTGTGCCCAGGCCTGTGGTCAGCGTCAGGTTGTCGTTGATTTTCCAGATGTGAGAGAGGATGGCGGTAGGGTCGAAGGCGGTCACCACCTTGGCGTTGCGTTTCTTTCCGTTCTGGTATCCCCAGTTGGGATTGTAAAGGTAGTTCCCGGTCAGTTCATACACTTCGCGGTAGGAGCTTCCCTGCTGGCCACGTTGTACAGGCGATACGAAAGCCACCATCGACAGGCTGTGTCTGCCACCCTGCCATTGCTTTTCGGCGGAGAAGGCCAGCGACACGTTGTTGTAGAACGTTCCGTCGATATTTCCTTCGTGCGAGTAGCGTCCGCCCACCGAGCCGGTGAAGGCCCAGCCCTTGTCGTTGAGGCCTGTAGAATAGGTGAACATGCCGCGGAGGTAATAGTTGCGGTTGGTGTAGCTGATTGTCAGTTTTCCGCCCGGCGTATAGTTGGAGGCGCGCATGTTGATGTTCTCCGCCCCTCCCAGTGCGCCGAAGGTGAAGCGTGAGGGCGCGGTGAAGTTGGTGACATCGCCGTTGCGTGTCATGTCGTTGAGTGCGCCGATGGCCGCGTAGTTGAACACGCCCCGGTTCTGGTCGTTAAACTCCACGCCGTTGATGTATTTCAGTTCCTGTGAGCTGGCATAGCCTCTGGGGGAGAACCGTGCCGGCGAGAGCTGATAGGCGGTGCGGTTCAGGAAAATGTCGTTCGATAGAATCACCGTGGAGCTGACTTCCTGTGATGAGCTTTCCACATCGTCGTCCACCATTCCCGCATCGATGACGCCCACCATGGAAATGTCCTCGTAGGCGTTCAGTTCGGTTACCCGGATCGGGTCAAGCTCCGTCACGCCCGGATGGGTCACTTCGATGGCCACGTTCTTGGGGGTGATGATTACGGAGTTGAGCTGGAGTACATATTTGCCGGGTTGCAGACCGCGCAACGTAAAATTACCGTCCGCATTGGTCGTGACCTGCATGTCGTGTTCCGCGACGGTCACGATGACCCCTGGAACAGGTTCGTTACTCACTGCTCCGACCACATTACCCTTTACACTGTATCCGCCGCCTTGCGCGAAGGCCAGGCAGGGTAGCAGGAATGCCATGAAGAACAGTAATTTTTGTTTCATAAATAATGGTTGTTAGTTCGTTTTCGGGTTGGCTGATATTCGTTCTGTCTGTCATCTGGAAGGTTGTGCCGAAATGACTTGAAGCACAGATCTTATGGCTAAATTGTCATTCTGGGAGGAGCGAAGAATCCCGGTCGCGTCCGAGTGGATGTACACGAGATTCTTCGCATGGCTCAGAATGACAAGTGTTATGTTATTTGAGACCGATTAGTTTTACATTGTAGAGTCTTAATCCTACCATATTTTCACTGCCTAACACAGAGAATAGTAAGGTGGAATTATCTGTCCCGGTAGCTTCAAATGTCACTTCAATCGGATAGAACACGTTTGCATCGTTATTGTCTTTTGAAACGACCTTGCTTGGAATGGTGACAGTCTGTCCATTGAACTTGACTGTCAGCTTGTTTAAGTCTATACTTGTTCCACTGTTGAATACATTTGCTGCTGCTTCATAAGAGAGTTGGAATTTACTGAATCCGTTGGTATTGATCCCACTGATTGAAAGTTCACTGTCTTTGTTTGCTGGGAACCATACATTATTTACTTTTGCAGATTCGCTAGGGTTACTTACTGTTTTATGGGCAATGCTACGAACATCAGCTGTACTTGTTGCATCACTGAATGTCAAACTGGAGTTGTCCCACTTATTCCATGCGGAAATCTTCTGTTTGTCAGCTTCTTCACCTGCACTTCCAAATGTCTCAGTAAAGAATATGGTTTCTTCGCCCGGAGTCGGTTCCGGATCCGGGTTTGGGTCAACAGTTCCACTACCGCCATTAGCGACAACCTTTACATTGTAGACTTCCCAAGTAGAAGCATCGCCATCGATACTAGTATACTTAAAGCCTATTTTAATAGTTTTTCCTGCAAATGCGCTTAGATCAATGTCTCCAGAAGATGCCTCTTCCCAACTTGTTCCAGCAGGATAATTGGGAATTGTCACTTGTTGCCAGTTTTCATTAGAGGCTTCGGTGACCCAGAGAGTTTGATATGTACCAACCGGTGCATCTGTATAATTAATGATGTGCATGAAAGATAAAGTAGCTGTTGTTGCTTGTGTCAGGTCTATTTCCGGAGAAATAAGCCAGCTTTCGGATGCATGATCTGTTCCAGAAATAAATGCACTAGCTTTCATATATGGACCTCTATCGTCAAATGACCATACATAACCGCTACCGTTGGGTTTTGTTACATCGTTAATGGTGAAGTCACCTTGTCCGTTAGCAAACGATTCATCCAGCACAACAACTTCTTCTCCCGTCTGTGTGCCGTCTCCAAAATCCACGTTGATGTTGCCGCCGGCCTGATCTGTCCAGCCGTCGATGGTTGCGTTGCCCATATTTACACTTGGTTGTCCGTTCCCGGTAGAAAGGATGGCATTATAGGTGTATTTGGTTCCTTTGACAAAACCGCCTCCACCGCTGACAGTCATGTCCCAGGTGAAGTCAATGCCATTGAGGGTGAATACAAGTTTTGCTCCTGTCAGGTCAGTGGTCGGGATGACAATGGCTTCTGCGGTGGCTGTCTCTCCGTCCACTTTTACGTTCATGTCGAAATCCGTCTTGCTGTCTTTCGCATTCAGTGTACCGTCTCCAAGCATGAAGTCTGCCTGTGTGTTCATGCCTGATGCTTTGATGGTCAGTTCGCTGAGGCTGTTGATTGTTTCATCTTTGGTTATGTTGATGACAATCTGGCTCAGTTCGTGCGTGAAACCGAAATTTACTACATCTCCGTGGCCGACTCCTGTTTGGGTGGCATACAGCAGGTCAATTTTGGTCGGATCCGACTGGTCGGTCACGTCCACCGCATATGTCTTACCGCTGATGCCCGACTGATACGGATAGTAGGCGAAGAAGTCGGCCGTTCCTTCTTCCGGATATTTCAGCGCCTGTCCTGCAGGAGTCAGATTCCCGTCAGAGCTGGCTGTATATTGTCTGTTTTCGTAGTCGGTGACTCCGGCTGTCATGAAGATGCCCACTTGGTCTCCGTCGCTCCAGGCCGTGCCCGAGGCTCTTGAGGCCATGCCTTCGATGTGTGAGGTGAAGACGACTCCGTCAGTCATCCATTCACTGTTGTCATCATTGCTCTTACATCCTGTAAGGACAAGGGCGGACAATGCGCCCAGATAGAATAAATTACTCGGTTTCATAACTCGTGTTTATTAAAGGGTTACTGCTTTTTATTTGTTTGTTACCACACTTTTGAATTGCTCTTATACTGGTCGTCAATCTGCGGAAAGAACTCGAAGCCGGTGATTTCTTCCAGCTCGTTGACGGAAAGGGCATATTGGGCATAGTTGTTGCCGCTGTACTTTTTATTGTCCATTTTGAAGGCAAGTGTCTGATAACCTCCGGTGGCGGAGATTCTTCTGGCCAATGCCTTGAAATAGTATTTGGGTACAGCTACATTGTCGCCGTCATTGTCTTCCGTATAGTCAATATGTTTATCTGTTTCTGTTGTCGGCATGGCACCTGTCACCACATAAAGGGTGTCAGTTCCGCTGCACCATCCTCTGACCGCATTTTCCAGACTGGCCCAGATTGTCTGGTTGAATCCTTTACCGATTTGGGGGGTCATGTTGGTGTAATAGAAAGTGGTGGCGTTAAGTTCTTTTGTCCGTGTGCGGTCCGCGCTCGGTATCTGGTGCCCCCGGTCATATCCGTTGAAGCCTTTTCCCAAATTCGGCTGGAAATTCCAGCTGATGCCCGGGTCGTATCCCCACTTGTCCGTACGTCCGCTGTCTCCCAGATAATAGTTGCACAACGGATAAGCCACCCAATAAGCGATTTTCAGTTCTTTGTCGTATAGCATACTGTAGTTCCGGATGCTTTGCGATGCCCTGCTGTCTGTATTTGCATAATGAGAAATGTACTCAATGGCTTCATTTTCCATCATCGCTTTCGTGATGACAGGAGTTTCGCTCCATTTTGCGTAGTGGGAAGCTTCCGGATCAACCGTCACTTGTCCGGCATTCTTGATTTTAAGATTGCAGATGTATTTGTTTCCTGGTTCCAGTTTTGTGATTTCAGTTGTCACATCTCGCGACTCGCCGATTTCCAGCCTGATTCTCAGATTCCCGGGGAGTCTGTCTTGCGGAATCAGAATTGCTTCTGCCTGTGTGCCTTCCTCATTGACGTGCATTGGTATTTCTTCTGCCGATTCGCTTATATTGGATATTGCTTTGTCTTTCAAGTTGATTGTCGCTTTGGCCGGCACGTCCAATACACTCAGTCTGATACCTTTGAGCGATTTTCCATTATCCGGTGTCAGATTGATGACCAGTTTTGAGAGCACATGAGTGAATTGCAGGTTGTTCCCCGTATTTTGGTTTTCGATACTCCGTCCGGTCAAGTTGTCTGATATCATCAGGTCAATGGCATTCTGCCGGCTCTGGTCGGTGATATTGATGGTATAGTCCGGATAGGTCGTGAAACCGGCGTCATACGGATAGTAAGCCACGAAGTCCACCTTCGATCCGTCTTCCGGAAAAAACAGGCCTTGTCCGTCTTTCTTGAAATTTCCGTCTCCGTTTGTTATGTATGATACATTTTCGTCCAGGATTTCATCTGTTTCTGCTGCCAGCATGAATATACCTATTTTGTCGTCATTTTCCCACGAGGTGTTGTTCGCTCTCGATGCGGAAAGGTCATCAATGGAAGATGTAAAAGTTACCTCACCGGTTGGGGGAGCGGTGGGAATGATTTCAGGCATCTGGCTTTCGCAGGCCTGAAGGAAGAATAAGGCTGTCAAGCCTCCCCAGATTGTCAGTCTTTTCATAATGGATGAGAATAGTTTTTGTTTACAAAATGTATTTTTATTCCAAGCAGTCCGGAAACGGATTTTTTGAAATCCTTTGTATTTTTGGCGTTAATTTATAAAAGTTTTTTGATATGAGGAAATATTCTTGAAGGACTTTTAAAGGATGGGTGGAAATACTCGTCTGTTTGTTTCATTATTGTCACATTGTCATGACAAATGTCGGGCAGTTCATGTGTGGGAGCGTTTCAGATGGGGTGGATGGGAATGGGTGGGTGATTGAATTTTTCTTGATGACAGTTGGTTGGTAAATTCTCCGGATTGGTGTCAAAAAGATGAGAAATGGGCTTTTCTGATGACCTGTATCGGCGAATATTTTCTTCATCTGTGGGCGAATGGTTAAATAATTGAAATTGACACCCCTTTCAGAAGCCTTGTGGAAGGGGTGGATGACTCGTCTTGAATGGTGGAAATTGTCTGGTTTTTTCTGGAAAATATCGGGAAATGACAGGTAAAATGCCGGGACGTTTCGGGAAAAACGTTTCGGCGTTTCAATAAAAACTCAGGATATTTCTTTTTCGGATATTTGGGTGGATTTTTTTCTTCCCGTTGACATTTGCCGGATGACCGTTTTGGAATATT
Source organism: uncultured Bacteroides sp. (assembly GCA_949289295.1). Lineage (GTDB taxonomy): Bacteria > Bacteroidota > Bacteroidia > Bacteroidales > Bacteroidaceae > Phocaeicola. The sequence continues at coordinate 90,761 of CASENM010000018.1, read as the reverse complement.
ATAATGGTAGTGATTCCAATAGGAATGTGTTGCTTTGTTATGTCATGGTTGTTTTATTTCATGTTTTGATGTGTGATATGGGTATTTTGTGTCTGTTTGTTGTTTGTGAAGCCCGTGATATTCTCGTTTTTGTTTCAAACCTGACTCTGGCTCTGAATATGAGATTCTGAGGTGTCCGGATTATCGTTTTGTCAAATTGGAAAGTCTGTCTGTGGCAGGAAGCCATCGCAAAGAATGTATTTCTGAATGCGTCGGTTAATTCTTCCGCCAAGCCTTTTCCGGAAAAATAAAGAGTTAAGATCTTTATATTATTATTGTGGGAATGCCTTTATAGGCAAAGGAGAAGTTGCATTTTTAACTTGACGGTAGTGTTTCCATTTACACAAAATTTTGGACAGTGTCTTATACAGGATTGTTGATAATGTCAATGTGATATAATCCTTCAGAACATAAAGCTAAACCCTCTCTTTTGCGAAGCATTGAACCGTTCAATTTCCAAAGAGAGGGATTTCTTTAATTGTTCAGCCATGAATACCAAGAAAGGCGAATTGCAATCCTCTTCTTGCGATTGCCGCAGAGCGAGAATATACTCGTCCCTATCTTCCTTGAATATCTTAGTCGGGAAAAGACTATAAAGAAACTGGATGTAGTTCATCAACAATCGGGAGGTACGTCCGTTGCCATCCACCCACGGATGAATAGTTACCAAGTTCAAATGGGCATTAAAGCTAAGCTCGTATTGCTCTTTTATGGTGGATGCAATGCCAATACGTTCTTGCAATTGGCTGCATAGTTCATTGACCTTAGCAGGAATTTTCTGATAGTTCATATAAGAACGTCCACCGATGCCAGCCGTAACGCTACACAAGCGATACTCGCCTTTCGAGGAATCGAAAGAATCACCCATCACATTATGAACACTCCCGGTTGTGCGCATCAAGGTTGCGTTTAGCGTCTGTAGGAAAACCGAAGTAATAGGTGTTTTGTGCCTTGCTTTTTCTTTCGCCAGTTCGTAGGCTTTCTTTAAATCCTCATTCATTAAATGATAAATGAGCGGTTTGCCGCCAGCCACCACACCTTCATCAAACAGGAGCTGGGCTTCTACTTCCGTCAGCGTAGAGCCTTCAATGGCTGTGGAGTGGGCAATAAGGGAATAGAGGTAGTACTTTTCATAGTCCACCGCTTCACCGATACCAAGTTTCTGAAACTTTTGGTGCAGTGCTTCTATCTCCTGCCATATACCTTGTTCCATTGATTGTTGTTTAATTGGCTTTATTTTTATTCAAAGGTACGTTTTTTGCGTTGTTCCACCAAGCAAAATCTGCACTTCCATGCCCCATATTTTGCACGTGTGGGGAAAATGTGGGGAAAATTCAGGCAAAAGAAAAAAGCTAAGTGATTGACTGCTCAATACTTAGCTTTTTATGCTGTACCCAGACCCGGGGTCGAACCGGGATGGATTTTACTCCACTGGTGTTTGAGACCAGCGCGTCTACCGATTCCGCCATCTGGGCTTTTGTTCTATTGCGGTGCAAAGATAGACCTATTTTTTGAAATCTCCAAACAATCTCCCTTAATATTTTTATAAAAACAAGAGATGCTGGAAAGAGAAACAATATTCCATTCTTGCGCATCTCTTGTCTTGTTCTTTAAACAACTATCCGGTTATTTCTGGCGGATAAATATATTGATAGGAGTCCCGGAAAGTTTCCAGCGTTCGCGGATTTTATTTTCCAGAAAACGTTTATAGGGTTCCTTCACATATTGCGGAAGATTCGCAAAGAATACAAACGAAGGAATTCGCGTATTCGGAAGTTGGGTTATGTACTTTATTTTGATATATTTTCCCTTGTTGGATGGAGGAGGGTAGGCTCCAATCAACGGCAACAATTCCTCATTCAAGCGTGAGGTTGAAATTTTCATGGTACGTGCCTCATATACTTCCCTAGCGGCTTCAAGCACTTTGAGTATGCGTTGTTTGGTCAAGGCCGAAGAGAAAATAATCGGAAAATCTGTAAACGGAGCGAGACGGTTATGGATGGCATCTTCATACCCTTTCATTACTTTCACCGTCTTTTCTTCTATCAGGTCCCATTTGTTGACTACAACTACCAGGCCTTTCTGATTCCGCTGGATTAAAGAAAAAATGTTCAAGTCCTGTCCTTCGATTCCTCGTGTCGCGTCAAGCATCAGGATACAGACATCCGCGTTCTCGATTGAGCGGATTGAACGGACTACCGAATAATATTCCAAATCTTCTGTCACTTTGTTTTTCTTGCGGATTCCCGCTGTGTCGACCAGATAAAAGTCAAAACCGAATTTGTTATAGCGAGTATAAATCGAATCGCGGGTTGTTCCTGCTATTTCAGTCACGATATTTCTTTCCTCGCCGATAAAGGCATTGACTATTGATGACTTTCCTACATTCGGGCGGCCTACTACAGCAAAGCGTGGCACATCCTCATCCAATGTTTCCGACGAATCTTTTCGGAATTTGCTTACAATCAAGTCGAGCAAATCGCCGGTACCGCTTCCCGTCATGGCAGAAATGCAGTAAGGGTCGCCCAGTCCGAGTGAATAAAATTCTGCCGCATTATATTGAAGATTGTTGTTGTCCGTTTTGTTGGCCACTACAATCACGGGAGTTTTCGAGCGGCGGAGTATGTTCGCCACATCCATATCCAGGTCAGTCACTCCATTCATTACGTCTACCACAAACAAGATTACATCCGCCTCGTCTATGGCGAGTATCACCTGTTTGCGGATTTCCTCTTCGAAAATGTCGTCCGAGTTCACCACCCATCCGCCGGTGTCCACTACAGAAAACTCTTTCCCCACCCATTCCGATTTTCCATATTGGCGGTCGCGGGTAGTACCGGCCTGTTCGTTCACAATCGCCTGCCTGGTTTGGGTCAGACGGTTAAACAGTGTCGACTTTCCCACATTGGGGCGTCCTACTATTGCTACTAAATTTCCCATAACATTTATTTGTTTACGGCTTCGCAGCCGAGATTAATCCAATTGATAACCAAAATTTTTCAGCTCTTTGTCGGAGCTTCTCCAGTCTTTGTCCACTTTCACAAAAATCTCCAGATATATTGATTTCTGGAAGAAATGTTCCAATGTCCTGCGGGCTTCAGACGCTACTTTTTTCAAGGCCACTCCTTTATGCCCTATTATAATTCCTTTCTGAGAATCGCGTTCCACATAGATGACCGCGTTGATATGAATGTTCTTTTTTTCTTCCTTGAATGTCTCCACCACTACTTCCACCGAGTATGGAATCTCCTTGTCATAGTACAGGAGAATTTTTTCACGGATAATTTCGGTGACAAAGAAACGTGCCGGTTTGTCTGTCAGCTGGTCTTTCCCGAAATACGGAGGAGAGTCAGGCAGCAAATCCTTGATACGTTTCATCACTACATCAATGTTGAATTTAGCTTTGGCTGAAATGGGGATTATTTCAGCCTGCGGAAGAGTCTTATGCCATTCTTCTACCTGTTTTGTCAAGGCGGTCTGGTTGCTCAGGTCTATTTTGTTTATCAGCACCAAAACCGGGACTGTCAGATGGCGCACTTTTTCCATAAAGTCGGCATTCTTGTCCGGTTTTTCCACCGTATCAGTTACATACAGAAGTATGTCGGCATCCACCAGTGCCGATTCGGAAAAATTCAGCATAGATTCCTGAAGCTTATAGTTGGGCTTCAGTACCCCTGGAGTATCAGAAAAGACAATCTGCATGTCATCCGTATTCAGTATTCCCATTATACGGTGACGGGTTGTCTGTGCTTTGAACGTGGCGATGGAGATGCGTTCTCCCACCAGCAAGTTCATCAAAGTAGACTTTCCTACATTGGGATTACCCACAATATTAACAAATCCGGCCTTGTGCATAATTGAGTTGTTAAGTTACAGACAAAAAAACGCATCGGGTCGGGATGCGTTTTTTTGTAGTCGAATCAATTTAATTGTTATTTTCCGTCATATCCCCACTTCACGTAGCAGGCACCCCATGTGAAGCCGGCGCCGAACGCGGTGAAAATAATGTTGTCGCCTTTCTTCAGCTGCTTTTCGTAATCCCACAGGCAGAGAGGCAGAGTGGCGGCACTTGTATTGCCATAACGCTGGATATTGACCATCACTTTGTCGAGAGGAACTTCCAGGCGCGAAGCGACCGCATCAATAATGCGCAGATTGGCCTGATGCGGCACAATCCAGCTGATGTTGTCCTTGTTGAGTCCGTTGCGCTCGGCGATTTTCGCCGTTGCATCCGACATGTAGGAAACCGCATATTTGAATACGGTTCTGCCTTCCTGATATAGGAAATGCATTTTGTTGTCAATCGTGAAGTAAGAAGGAGGACAAACCGAACCACCGGCTTTCATGTGCAGGAAAGGAAGGCCTTTGCCGTCCGTTCTCAGAATGGCATCCATGATACCATAGTCTTCAGTGGTGGCTTCCACCATACATGCTGCCGCTCCGTCGCCAAAAATCGGGCAAGTGGCTCGGTCTGCATAGTTGACCATTGAAGACATCTTGTCGGCTCCTACCACAATCACTTTCTTATGACGTCCGGACTGTATCAATCCGGCTGCTGTGTCCATAGCGAAAAGGAAACCGCTACATGCAGCCTGCATGTCGTAGGCAAACGCATTCTTCAATCCTAACTTGTCGCACAGGATAGAAGCGGTTGAAGGGAAATGGTAGTCTGGGGTAGTAGTAGCCACAATCACGCAGTCAATCGAGTCCGGATCGGAGTTCGTTTTCTGCATCAATTGTTTGGCCGCCTTACGGGCCATATAGGATGTGCCCAAACCTTCTTCGTTCAGGATACGTCTTTCCTTTACCCCGATACGGGTCATAATCCACTCGTCGTTGGTGTCAACCATTCTTGACAATTCCTCGTTTGTCAGAACATAGTCAGGTACATATCCACCGACTCCTGTAATTACAGCATTAATTTTTTCCATCCTTTCAAGTTTAAGTCTGCGAACCGATAAAAAAACAGCCGAAGAGCCGAAAAGCTCTCCGGCTTTATTCCCTCATCACACGCAGAACGTGTGTTCACTCCTGCTGTTCTGATTAGAGAGCAGCTTCTTTTTCAATTGCCAATTTACCCCTGTAGTAACCGCAGGCTCCACATACAGTGTGATAAACATGCCATTCACCGCAATTCGGGCAGATAGCTAAAGTAGGAGCAACTGCCTTGTCATGAGTTCTTCTCTTGGCAGTTCTCATTTTTGATTGTCTTCTTTTAGGATGTGCCATTTTTTTAGTTTTTATTTAATTATTATTCAATATTTTCTTCAGTTCGCTCCATCTCGGATCAATGTCCCGGTTTTCGTCAGAATCCGTTTCGGCTTCCGGGTTTTCCTCATCGGCTTCCGGAGAAGAGGTGCAACTGTGTTCGTTCAATACTCCCATCATCTTTTCGTTGCATTCTCCCGGAGCGTGTACCTTTTTCATGGGAAGACTCAATGCGACAAACTCATAGATGAGCCATGCCACATTGATATGTCCTTCTTCTTCAGGTATGGTTATAAAATCGTCCGTTTCTGCAAATTCAGCGCCTAGCTTCACTTTCAAGGCATTGTCTGTCTCTACCGGAAGCTCCAGATCATCCAGGCAACGGTCGCATACTGCGGTGACTGTCCCCTCCACATGAAATTCCAATAAAAACGCACCGATACTTTTCTTGACCGACAGAAGCACTTTCAGATTCCCTTTATGAATCTCGGGGGCGTCTATGCCGGCAAAGAAACGGTCGTCCAGAACATACTCATATTCACATGAATCCTGACGCATGTTCTTCAGGTCTATATTATATTCGCTGAGCTTTTTCAATTCACAACACCATATAAATCGGGCGACAAAGATACAAATAATAATTCATTTAATCTAAGATAAACCATTTTTTATTTATTAAAAATGCTTGTTTTGCGATTTGATGTCCGCCTCAGGCCTGTTTCAGCCTGCCGCTCATGTGTTTGTCCGGTCTGAAAAAACGCTTCGGCATTTTGTCCGGAACACTTCGGCGTTTTGCTTGAAACGCCGAAGCGTTTTATCTAACCTTGTTCCGGACATCCGAATCCGAACGGTCCGGGTCCGGACAATCCTTGTTTATTATAGTTAGGAAAAGTATGCTTTGAAGCTCGCGGATTAAAAATCTATATTCCCAATCATACGGCAAACGGACGTTTTTTAAAATAATTAACCCTAAAATCGTAAAGAAATATATTTTCGGCGACTGATTTAGTGAGCAAATTAAGTAAATTTGTGGCAGGTAAAACTAATCTCATCAAAAAATGTTAACTCAAATTACTAACGCACGCATCCTTACACCTCAAGGCTGGCTCAAAAATGGGTCTGTGCTTATCAGCGACAATAAAATTCTTGAAGTGATCAACTGTGACCTTCCCGTGGTAGGCGCCACTCTGATTGACGCAAAAGGAATGTATATTGTTCCTGGAGGAGTAGAAATTCATGTACATGGCGGAGGCGGACGTGACTTCATGGAAGGTAGTGAAGAAGCTTTCCGCGTAGCCATCAAAGCCCACATGCAGCATGGTACAACCAGTATTTTCCCCACCTTGTCATCATCTACCATTCCGATGATCAGGGCGGCGGCCGCATCTACTGAAAAGCTGATGGCCGAACCGGATTCTCCCGTGTTGGGCCTTCATCTGGAAGGACATTACTTCAATCTCGCCATGGCAGGCGGGCAAATGCCTGAGAATATCAAGAATCCGGATCCCGAAGAATACATACCTCTTCTGGAGGAAACGCACTGTATCAAGAGATGGGACGCCGCTCCTGAATTGCCAGGTGCCATGCAGTTCGGCAAATACATCACGTCGAAAGGCGTATTGGCTGCCGTAGGACACACTCAGGCGGAGTTCGAAGACATCTATACTGCTCATCAAGTGGGCTATTCGCATGCTACACATTTCTATAATGCTATGCCGGGATTCCATAAAAGAGCCGGTTATAAATATGAGGGCACTGTAGAAAGCATCTATCTGATGGATGACATGACTGTGGAAGTGGTGGCTGACGGCATCCATGTTCCGCCAACCATTCTCCGTCTGGTATATAAAATAAAAGGTGTAGAAAAAACGGCATTGATAACCGACGCGTTGGCTTGTGCGGCCAGTGACAGCAAAGAAGCTTTCGACCCCCGCGTCATCATCGAGGACGGAGTCTGCAAACTGGCTGACCGTTCCGCACTGGCTGGAAGTATTGCAACGATGGACCGCCTTATCCGTACGATGGTGCAGAAAGCGGAGATTCCTTTGGAAGATGCCATACGTATGGCATCCGAGACTCCTGCGCGTATCATGGGAGTGCTCGACCGGAAAGGTACGCTCGAGAAAGGAAAAGACGCCGACATTCTTGCACTCGACGATGACTTGCAGGTCCGTGCCGTATGGGCTATGGGTAAATTAGTGGAAGGTACCAATACATTATTCTAATTCTAAAAGAGATACATTATGCTAACACAAATTATAAACGGTCACATTCTTACCCCACAGGGTTGGATGAAAGACGGCTCCATTTTGGTAAACGATGGCAAGATTCTGGAAGTAACCAACAGCGACCTTGCTGTAATCGGTGCTACGGTCATTGATGCAAAGGGTATGGACATTGTTCCCGGATTCGTCAGTATGCACGGACATGGGGGAGGCGGACATGATTATACTGAAGTTACTCCAGAAGCTTTTCAGACCATAGTTCAGACTCATCTGGAGCATGGGGCGACTACTATATTCCCCACTTTGTCATCTGTCGGTTTCGATACGATCCGGCAGGCGGTTGCCCTCTGTGAAGAAATCATGAAACAGCCGGGCAATATTGTGCAGGGCCTGCATATTGAAGGTCCTTATCTTAACAGAAAAATGGCGGGAGCGCAATGGGGGGATTTCTTGAAGGATCCAGATCCGGAAGAGTACATTCCTTTGCTCGAAAGTACCAAGTGCATCAAACGTTGGGACATCAGTCCGGAACTTCCCGGGGCACATGACTTTGCCCGCTATACATCTTCGCATGGCATTCTGACTGCGGTTACACATACAGAAGCTGAATATCCCGAAATGAAAGCGGCTTTCGAGGCCGGGTTTACTCATGCGGCGCATTTCTATAACGCCATGCCGGGATTCCACAAGCGTCGTGAATATAAGTATGAAGGAACAGTAGAAAGTGTCTATCTGCTGGACGACATGACTGTAGAGGTGATTGCCGATGGGGTACACCTTCCCGCTACGATTCTGAAGCTTGTATATAGGCTGAAAGGAGCGGAAAGGACTTGCCTGGTAACAGACGCTCTGAAATATGCAGCCTGCAAGAACAAGGAAGTTGACGATCCCCGCTATATAATTGAGGACGGAGTTTGCAAGATGGCGGAAAGCAAATCGCTTGCCGGAAGTTTGGCTACGATGGACAAACTGATTCAGACGGTGGTGAAAAAGGCCAATATTCCGTTGGCAGACGCTGTCCGCATGGCTTCCGAGACTCCTGCACAGATTATCGGTGTGGCCGACCGTAAGGGTACTCTCCAGAAAGGGAAGGATGCCGATATTGTTATCCTTGATAAGGATGTCAATGTCCGTTGTGTGTTCTCGGGTGGAGAAATTGTGGAAGGAACAAATACAATGATTCATTAAATCCGGCGCGGCATCGCTTGCGGGCGATGTCGCACCGGGTTTCCGGTTAATCTGCAAGTTTCCGTACATCGGTTTGCTCGGGAACTTGCAGATTCTATAAGTGGCCGATTGTATTCAGAGGCATCCAAAATTTTTTGCCGGCTTTTCTTGAAATATCTTTTTTTGTGGCAGGTTGCTTGTCTGTCAGTTTGTCATTTGTCCTTTCTTCCATCCTTTTCTCTCGTTTGGAGGTGTCGTTCTTTTTGAATACGCCCCTTTATCCGTCCGGGTGGCAGTTGTAGCGACATCTTGTCAGCCGTCTCCTCTGCTGGCATTTTGTTTGTAGAGTATCAGATGTATATTGATTAAACATTTAAAAACATACAGTTATGATTTCAGAAAAATTACAGAACGCAATCAACGATCAGATTAATGCCGAAATGTGGTCTTCCAACTTGTATTTGTCTATGTCTTTCTATTTGCAGAAGGAAGGTTTCGACGGTTTTGCTTCATGGATGAGAAAACAGTCTCAGGAAGAACTGCAGCATGCGTATGATTTGGCTGATTATGTGGCTAAACGTGGTGGCGCAGCCAAGGTCGACAAGATTGATGTGGTTCCTCAGGGATGGGGCAGCGTATTGGAAGTGTTTGAACACGTATATAAACATGAATGCCATGTTTCGGAGTTGATAGACGAACTGGTCAATGTGGCTTCGGCCGAAAAGGACAAAGCTTCTCAAGACTTCCTGTGGGGATATGTCCGCGAGCAAGTGGAAGAAGAAGCTACTGCACAAGGTATCGTTGAAAAACTGAGAAAATGTGGAGATGGTGCAGGTATCCTTTATCTGGACGAGCAGTTGGGAAAATCCCGTGCATGATTCGGTTATAGAAAAAAGTGACAATCATCCTGTGGTTGAGGCCATAGGATGATTTTTTTTCCTCCGGACGGCCATAATTAATCATAATGTCGTAACTTTGTCCCGGATTATAACCGTAAAACATTTTTATTGAAATGGGGGACATTATTTTGCGCGGATGGAACTGGTGCAAACGTTTCCGTCACCGTCGTGGATATGGGGTGCACTCTCCGTCGGACTTTTTCTTTATCACGGATGTCATTTATGAACAGCGGCCGTTTTATGCATACAGCTCTTTGCATCATTTGCGGAGAGTGGTGGCTTTTTTGCCTCATTATCGTGAAAAGGTGGACAAGTTTCTTTTCCGTCTCGTGAATTATTTGCAGCCTTCCGTTTTGTTCGATGTCGGTACGGGAAGCGGTATCAGCGTCCGTTATATGATGGAGGCACGCGCAGAGATGGATGTCTATACCTTTTCTGACAAGTTCCAGGATGCTGTGAAGCGTATCCTTTCTTTCAAGCCGTCGGTGGTTTGTACGGAAGGCGATGCTCTCTCTGAAATTAATGGGCTGATATCCGATGGGATAATTCCTGATTTTGTGCATATCGCTTATACCGCTGATTATGAAAAAGTGTTTGAGGCATTGGTGCCTTATGCCAAAGAGGATACCTGCTTTGTGATTGGGAAACCTTATCAGAACGAGGCGAAGAAACGGTGGTGGAAAAAAGTGATTGATGATTCACGTACCGGCGTGACATTCGACTTATACGATGTCGGCATTGTTTTTTTCGATAAGAACCGGGTGAAAGAACATCGGGTGGTGAACTTTCTTTAGTCTTTAATTGTAATAGAAGTGATGGGAAAGAGCAAGATTTATACCAGGACAGGTGACCAGGGAACTACTTCATTGGTAGGAGGGATAAAGGTAAAAAAGACACATGCACGTCTGGAAGCATACGGAACAGTGGATGAGCTGAACGCTTTTTTGGGTATGCTTGTTTCTTTAATTGAAGGTGAGGAGTTGGTCTGCCAGCTTCGGTATGTGCAGCACAAGTTGTTTTCGTTGGGGGCTTATCTGGCTACTGAGCAGGAACAGACTGCTTTATGTATGGCCGGTCAGCTGTCTGATGAAAGTGTTGTTTATCTGGAGCGTGCGATTGATGAAATGGACTCTTCTCTTCCTCCGTTGAAAGGGTTTATTCTTCCGAGAGGCAATCGTGCGGCTGCATTGTGTCATGTTTGCCGGACTGTGTGCAGGAGGGCAGAACGACGGATTCTGGCTTTGGAAGAAGACGGAGTGTGCGAACTCGATACCAATGTGAAACGTTTTATTAACAGATTGTCTGATTATCTGTTCATTTTGACAAGAAAGTTAAACTATTTAACATGCTCCGATGAAATTTATTGGGATAAAAGTTGCAAATGAGAGAAAATGTTATACTTTTGTGGTTCAATAAACCGGAATGTAGAACTTAAAAATACGGAATAGCATGTATTGGACATTGGAATTGGCCTCTAAGCTTGAAGATGCTCCTTGGCCGGCAACAAAAGATGAACTGATTGATTATGCCATGCGTTCGGGCGCTCCTCTGGAAGTGATCGAGAATTTGCAGGAAATGGAGGATGAAGGTGAAATCTATGAAAGTATCGAAGATATTTGGCCTGATTATCCAAGCAAAGAAGATTTCTTTTTCAACGAGGAAGAATATTGACGGTCTGTCTGTTCTCTGATAAGAAATTTGAGTGGGTAGAATTGTTTCTGCCCACTTTTTTTATGTTTACTGTTTGATTGGTCTTGCTTGGAAGATTTCGCGTTCACAATTCGACGGCAAGCCGTGAAATTAAGCGCAACTTCATGTCCAACGGCAAGTATGTATGGAACAAGGCCCGCGACATGTCCGAGTTCCGCCGGCCGAAGCGGACGGGACACGCTTCAGAGATTGGGAGATGGACCTCATCGTGTACAGGGACAGTAATATATACTCAAGGGGTCGGACATCAGCACGGTCACTGACGGGAAAATTGTCAGAATAAGAAAGAAAATCAATGTCAAGCCAAAGGAAAACTCAATTTTCTGACATCAGTCGAGCACTTTTTCAAAAATATTTCGTAATGTTGCATTTGCTGGTTGGTTCTGCCGATTTCGTGTTCATCTTGATTTTCTTGTGTAACAGGCGGATTTACTTGTCAATATGTAGGGAATCAACTATATTTGCGATGTATATTCACTTAAAAAGTATGCGTGTGAAAAGTAGAGATATAAAGGCAGATATGTTAATCCTTATATAGATTCTGGATTCAAGAAACATCAATAGTCTGCTTCATGGTGAGGATGTGGTGAAAGTTTGGCTACCTTAATAACTGAGCACTTAGGTATCAGTGAAGCCGATTGCAAGGCGGCATTCGATGTGTATTGTGTGAACGAGAAAGGTGAGAAGATTCTAGTGGAGATGCCTCGTGGGAGAACAAATGTTTTTAAAATGATTTTTTGAATGATATATTTTATGAAGAAATTTCTGATACTTTCATTGTGTGTGTTGACAGTCAATACGGCATGTGGAAATAACGGTAAAAATAGTGGTGGTATTGAAAAAAAGAATAGTATGGAAACAACTCAGAACGGGCAAGTGATACACTTAACCAAGGCTGAATTTTTGGAGAAAGTCTATAATTTTGAGAAAAATCCGGACGTGTGGAAGTACGAGGGCCACAAGCCGGCCATTGTGGACTTCTATGCGGACTGGTGCGGTCCTTGCAAGATGGTGGCTCCTATCCTTGAGGAATTGGCTAAGGAATATGCAGGAGAGATTGTGGTCTATAAGATTAATACGGACAAGGAGCAGGAACTCTCAGCGGCTTTCGGAATACGGAGCATTCCTTCCCTGTTGTTTATTCCAATGGAGGGGACTCCGCAGATGGCTCAGGGGGCTATGCCCAAGGCTGAACTGAAGCGTGCCATCAATGAGGTGTTGTTGGGACGGAAATCTGAATGAGCAGTCCTTAAAACCGGACACAGAGACACAAAGGTACAGAGCTTTTATATTCTCTGTGTCTTTGTGTCTCTGTGTTTTAATACATTGAGCTTTTATACCGGCTATTCCACAGGAGTGAGTGTAGCATGGTAAGTGGAGTCAGAAAGGTAGAGGCGGACGATGTAGTTGCCTGCCTCTGCGGTCAGGTTGCCTCCGTTCAGTTCCAGTGCCTCAAGGGTTCCTCCCAGAGAGATGTCCCGAGCTCCGTCCTGACGGAACTTGAATTCTCCTCCTTTAAGTTCCACTTCGGTTTCCAAAGCTCCGCTTTCCTGATTGTATGTGAGCGGAACATCTATATCCCAGCTGCCTGTGGCGTCTCCAACGATTCCCCAGGTACATGTCTTGGCTGTGTAGGTCAGACTGTTGGTGTTTACGTCTATCTGATAGAATCCCGGAGCGCTTACGGTAATGTTTCCGCCGCCGGCCTCCAGTTTGCCGCTTCCGCCGCTATAGTTCGTGTCGTCCCATGAAGTGGTGGTCATGAACTTGAATTCTTTGTTCAGCCATACATAGCCGCGGAAAATGGTCCCGGCATCATCGGTGGCTGTCAGTTTGGGCGCGCTTTCGTTGTTGGCCCATCCCTGATGGTCGCCTACTACATACAAGACAACCGGCTCTACTGATACTTTTTCATAATCGTTCCGTTTTTTCGGATTAATATCCGTCGTTCTGTTTCAGGTTACTGTTCACGTTCAGGTCAGACGATGGGATGGGGAAGAGGTTGTAGGTAGAGTTTACGGATGTGCCGTTCTGTACTCCTCCTTTCCAGTCCCAGGTATATTCTCCTCCGGTGAAATATCCGTAGCGGATCAAATCGGTACGGCGCTGGCCTTCAAAGTAGAACTCACGTGCTTTTTCGTCCAGAATCTGGTCGAGTGTTATAGACGGGAGTTCATCGGCATGGGCACGACGGCGCAGGGTATTGACAGCTTCCAGTGCGTCGGCCTGCGGACCTCCATTCCGAAGGATAGCCTCGGCCAAGGTCAGGTAAGCCTCGGCTGTGCGGAAGAACGGACAGTCGGTGTCTACCCAGGTCGCGTCGGAAGCAGGTTGGCCGTCAGAGCGTACATTGGTCCATTTGGCGATGGAGAAACCTTGCTTGAATGTGTACGGGTCGGCTATTTCCAGTGTGCGTCCGTCATCGCTTGTGCCGGAGAAGAACAAGGCCCGGTCATCGCCTGCCGCTGCGGTCATCTGTGTCTCGTCTGCATTCAGAGGGGCATTGCCGTTCGGGAAAAACTTTTCCACGAGAGCCTGACGGGCACGCACACCGCCCCATCCTTCTGAAGTGCCCCAGGAAGTCATGCCTGCCGTGTGGGTGGCGGCGATGGCAAACTGGGCGGCTCCGTAGGAGCGTGCGTTCTGTCCGTCGAGCCGGAGCGGAAGGATGATTTCCTGCATGGCATCCGCGTTCTCGTCGTTGTCGGCCATGAAGAGTGAGGCATAATTGTCAGCCAGTCCGTATCCGGAACCGATGACTTTTTGTGCGTATGCGGCCGCGTCACTCCATCGTGCTGTGCCGGTATAGACTTCCGCGTTCAGATACATGCGCGACAGGAGCATCCATACACTGGCCTGATCTACCTGTCCGAATTCTCCCGTACGGGGAGCCGCCAGGTCAGACTCAATGGCAGTCAATTCACTTTCAAGATACTTGAACAAGTCCGCACGCTGTATCTGGGGCGGGTTCTCGTCCAGCAACACAGTTTCTGTGAATGGAGGATTTCCGAAAGCGTCCATCATGTAATAATAGTTCAGGGCACGGATGAAGCGTATTTCCGCACGCTGGCGCACGGTCTTTTCGTCAGTCTGGTCTGCTGTCTGCTCCAGGAAATGGTTGCATAGAGTCACGTCATACATCAGACGGCTGTAGAATCCGGTCATAGGGACATTTGACGATCCCCAGTTCATCTGGAAAAGATCGGGGATACCCGCGTCTGTCCAGCTGCAGATCACTTCATCGGTCGGGTATTCGTAGAATGTCAGGATCATGCGGTAGAAGGGAGAGTTGCTGCCTTCGTCCACGCCTGCCACATCGCCGCTTCCTGCCGCACCTTGCTGGCCGGTAAGACTGAGAGTGGCATATACTTTATTGTACACCTCGTCTTGTGAGAATATGGTGTTGGTCTGTGGATTTATCGGGCTGATGTCCAGATCGTTGACACAGGAGCCTAAGCCGCAGGCTACGGCAAGCGCTGCTATCGGCATCAGGGATTTTAATCTATGGAATGTCATAATGGTATGTTCTTTAGGTTGTTGGATAAGGTTAGAATTGAAGGCTCAAGCCAATCAGGAAGGTTACCGGACGCGGATATACGTTGTTGTCGATACCCGGAGTGTCAAACGCGGTCTGTACTTCCGGATCAAGTCCTTCATAGCCGGTAATGACGAACGGGTTCTGTACTGTGGCATACACACGTCCTCCTATTCCTTCGTAAGCCGAGGTCTTGAACAGGTTCTGGAACGAGTATCCCAGCGTGATGTTGTCACAACGCAGGAATGAGGCGTTCTGCACGAAGTAGTCAGACATATAGTAGTTCCCTACTCCGGTGAATCCCAGGCCAAGTGCGTTGACCGGACGGTTCGAGTAGAATCCGGAAGTGGACCATATACCTGTGGCGCTTACATTGGCACGGTTGGCCAGTACGTCATTATACACGTAGTTTCCGATGCTTGCACGGAGCGCGAAGCTGAAGTCCCAGTTCTTGTAGGTCATTTTCGAGGTCAGTCCCATCAGTACGTCAGCGCTCGGCTTTTTGTAGATATACCGGTCGCTGTCGTTGATCATTCCGTCGCCGTTGCGGTCAACGAATGTATTCTCTACCGGCATCCCGTTTTCGTCATACACTTGTTGATAGACGTAGAATGATGAGGCCGCATAACCGACTTTGTGAGCCTGGATGGTGGAACCGGTACTGGTGGAGATACCTCCGGTAGCTACATAATAATCGCTGTCGTCGCCACCGGTCAGCTTGGTAATCTTGTTGTTGTTCCATGTCACGTTGAATCCCAGATCCCACAGGAAGTCGTTGGTGACAATCGGTTTGGCATTGATCGAGAATTCTACGCCTTGGTTGCGCAGTGATCCGATGTTGCTGGTCAGCATGTTGCTGAAGTTTGTTCCGACGGGAATATAGACCGTGTTGATCAGGTCATTGGTCTCACGGTAATAGTAGTCCAGCGTACCGGTGATGCGTCCGTTCAGGAAACCGAAGTCGATGCCGGCATTCCAAGTGGTTGTCTCTTCCCATTTCAGACTGGGGTTGTAGGCTCCGGGACGTGAAGTGATGAGGTATCGGTCGCCCATCGGCACGTATGCGAACTCACGGTTCACGGTGTAGACCGGCAGATAAGGGAAGTCCATCGTGTTGCTCAGATTCTGCTGGCCGGTAACGCCCCATCCCAGACGGAGTTTCAGGTCGGACAGGAAGTTCACGTCGCGGAGGAAACTTTCTTCCTTCAGTTTCCATCCGAGGGCGAACGACGGGAAAGTACCCCAGCGTTGGTCGCTGTCGAAACGGGACGTTCCATCCTCACGCAGTGTGACGGTAAACAGGTAGCGGTTCAGAAGCGTATAGTTGATGCGTCCGAAGTAAGAGACCAATGTGCTGTGGTAACCGTAAGCGGTGTTGGCTCTTACCTGTTCATCGTGTGCCTCGCCGGACAGCGGATCTGTACCTTGTCCGATCTGGTAGCCGGTGCGGTGGAAATGTTGCTCTTCAGTACCGACCATCACGTCAAGTACGTGGTCTCCGTCGTTGAAATCTTTAATGTATTGCAGGTATGCGCTTCCTGACAGGTTGTATTTGTATTCATATTGGGTGCCGTTCCATCCGTAGTAGTTGTTTGAATAAGAGTACGGGGAGATGATGGTGGTCTGATGTCCTTCCGAGTAGTCGGCACCCAGATTGGCGTGGATACGCAGGTCGGGCAGGAAATGGAACTTGTAGTCTACTTCGATGTTGCCGATAAAGCTCTTTGATTTTGCCTGGTCGTCTTTCAGGTCAAGCAGGGCCACAGGATTCTGCGGTGCCAGTGAGTTCTTGGTCAAAGTCCAGTCGGGATTGCCGAATTCTGCCGGCACGCTCCATTGGTAGTAGCCGCCGAATACGTTCGTGCTGTTGTCATATACCGGACGGGTCGGATCCATGGTGATGGCAGATCCCACTACAGCACCGTCGGCATACTGGTTCCATGCCACCATGCTTTTGGCGTTGATGTTGAACTTCAGATAGTTGTCGAAGAATGCGGGAGCCAGATTGACAGAAGCGGTGAAACGCTCGAAGTTGGAAGTCTTGACAATACCGTTCTGGTTGGTATAGCTCAGTGACACACGGTAAGGCATGTGTTTCAACCCTCCGGAAATGGTCACATTATGGTCGTGGCTTACGGCAGTACGGTAGATTTCATCCTGCCAGTCGGTATTCGCGGTTCCCAGCGCATAAGGAAGATTGGCTTCTCCTCCATAAAGGTTGGTCACGTAGTCGCGGTATTCATCGCCGGTCATCACGTCCAGTTTCTTGCGGAGCTTGCCGAACGACACATTTCCGTCGTAGCTTACTTTGGGGGCGGATCCGGCACTGCCTTTCTTGGTGGTGATGATGATGACACCATTTGACGCACGTGATCCGTAGATGGCCGTAGCCGAAGCATCCTTCAGTACGGTGAAGGTCTCGATATCGTTCGGGTTGACCAGTGAAAGAGGGTTCGACATACCTTTGATGCCGTCGTTGTCCATAGCCAGTCCGTCAATTACGATCAACGGGTCGTTGCTGGCGTTCAGCGAGGAACCTCCACGGATACGTACCGTTGCGCCCGCGCCCGGGGCACCGCCGGTAGACACCACATTCACGCCGGCAATCTTTCCGGTAATCATGTCTTGGGGAGAGGTGGTGATACCTTTGCTGATCTTGTCCGGCTTCATGGCGGTGACAGAACCGGTGGCATCTTCCTTTTTCACCTGTCCGTATCCGATTACCACTACGTCGTCCAGCAGCTGGCTGTCGTCCTGCAGTACTACGTTCATATTGGTTGCGGCGGAAAGTTCCTGGGTCTTGTATCCGATGAATGAGATGACGATGATGTCTCCCTGATTGGCTTTCAGGATGAAGTTTCCGTCAAAGTCTGTGATGGTTCCGTTGGTGGTGCCTTTGATCAGCACACTGGCTCCGATGACCGGTTCGCCGAGATTGTCTTTCACGATACCGTTCACGGTAATCTCTTGCGCGAAAGCTTGTACCGTAAGCAGCATTCCCACCAGCCATAGCAGGAAAAATCTGCACGAATGTTTGATTGTCTTTGTTTTCATGTTATTAAAGTTTAAGTTCTTGCTTTCATGAATGGTGTATGGATGTCCTATTGAGAAACTTCTGTGCGTCAGGGGGAAAAGCCTCCGGCTTCCGGTTGAAGGCTGCCGCTTCCAACCGGAAGTGAAGAGCTGTTCCCTGAGCACAATCTTTAACCTTAAAAACTAGTCTTGTTATATGTATGTCATTTGATTTCCTTGATTGAGATGGCGTAACCGCCTCCTACCGCCGCTTTCAGTGTCAGTTTGGTCTTGCTGGTCACTTTCTTCTTGGTGATGGTATATGCCTGCGGGTTCTTGTCCCAGCTTGCGTCTTTGGCGTCGGCGTAGATGGTAGCCTCATATTTCTTGTCCGGATTGAGGAAGTCGAGGGTGAGTTTCGACTCGTGTCCGTTGTATCCGGCTGTGCAGCCTACGTACCAGTCGTCTGTACCTTTCGCATGACGTGCGATGGTGATGTATTCTCCCGGTTCAGCTTCCAGATATTTGCTTTCAGACCAGTCGACAGCTACATCCTTGATGAACTGGAAGGCATCCATGAAGCGTTCGTAGTTTTCGGGGATGTCGGCAGCCATCTGCAGCGGGCTGTACATGGTGACGTAGAGAGCAAGCTGGCGTGCGATGGTGGAACGTACGTGTGACGTATTGCTTGGGTTCATCTTGCTGCAGTCCATCTCGAAAATGCCCGGTGTGTAGTCCATCGGACCGCCGATAAGACGGGTGAACGGCAGGATGGTGGTATGGTTCACGTTGTTTCCGCCGAACGATTCATACTCGGTTCCGCGGGCAGATTCGTTGCCGATCAGGTTCGGATAAGTGCGGCAGAGTCCGGTGGGGCGTACCGCTTCGTGTGCGTTGACCATAATCTTGTAGTCGGCTGCTTTCTTCACTGCATACAGGTAGTGGTTCACCATCCATTGTCCGTAGTGATGTTCTCCGCGCGGAATGATGTCGCCCACATAGCCGCTCTTTACGGAACCATATCCGTTGTCTACCATAAACTGATAGGCTTTGTCCATGTGACGTTCATAGTTGCGTACGGAAGAGGAGGTTTCATGGTGCATCATCATCTCGATGCCTTTGCCTGCGGCGTAGCGGTGGATTTCCTGTACATCGAAATCAGGGTAAGGAGTCACGAAGTCGAACACATAGTCCTTGCTCTTTCCAAACCAGTCTTCCCATCCCTGGTTCCATCCTTCCACCAGTACGGCATCGAATCCGTGGTCGGCGGCGAAGTCAATGTAACGCTTCACGTTGGCGGTGTTGGCAGAGTGCTTGCCGTTCGGTTTGGTCTGTGAGTAGTCTGTCTGACCCAGCTTGACGCTGTACACATCATCCGTGTAGGCCCATGTGCCTTTTCCGGTAATCATGTCCCACCATACACCGACGTATTTCACCGGATGAATCCATGACGGATCTTCAATCTTGCACGGCTCGTTCAGGTTCAGCGTGATGCGTGAGGCCAGGATGTCGCGGGCATCATCGCTCACGATGATGGTGCGCCACGGCGAGCGGCAAGGAGTCTGCATGTAGCCTTTGTCACCTTTTGCGTCGGGAGTAAGCCATGATTCGAAAATCATGTTCTTGTCATCCAGGTTGAGGCTCATGCAGGAGTAGTCCACCAGTGCCGCCTCATGCAGGTTGATGTAGAGACCGTCATCGGTTTTCATCATCAGTGCGGTCTGTACGCCCGTGGGCGAGAACACGTATTGTGATGAGTTGCCCGTAACGGCAGTCTTCATCTTCCCCCTGATTTCAGAAAGGCGTGAAGTCGTGTAGTCATATTCCTGTGTGTCGTAGTCGCCCGGAATCCAGAAAGCCGTATGGTCGCCTGCCATGGCAAACTGTGAGTGCTCTTCCTTGATGACGAAATAGTTCAGGTTCTTCTGTTGGGGGAATTCATAGCGGAATCCCAGACCGTCGTTGAACAGGCGGAAGCGGATGATGATGTAACGGTCGTTTTCGGGCTGGTTGAGTGTGACTTCCAGCTCATTGTAGTGGTTGCGGATGACGCTTTCTTCTCCCCAGACAGGACGCCAGGTCTCGTCTGTAGTAGAGGTACGCGTGTCGCGTACGGTGAATCCGCTCATCAGGTTCGATTTTTTGTCGAGGACATTCTGGTCCTTGTGTCCGGTTGCTTCAAAGTCGGTTTGCTTGTTGGCATCCTCCCTTTTCAGTTCCAGTCCGAGCTTGCTTGGCTTGATGACTGTCTTGTCTTTGAATGTAAGGTCATAAGTGGGACAACCTTTTTCGTTGAGGCTGAAATTCATCACCAGATTGCCGTCGGGCGATGTGAGTTTCTGTGCGCTGGCGAATATGCATCCGCATAGCAGCGCGGCCGCTGAGAATAATTTTTTGTAGTTCATAGTTTGTGGTATTAGTTCGTTAATGTTTTTCTGCAGACAAAATTATGGCTTTGTGGATGGAAATTACCGTACAATGATGAAAATATAAATGCACTTCCCTTTTATTTTATTGTAAATCAGTATATTATGTTGTTTGTGCGTATTGGTATTTATAAGTAGATTAGAAGAAAAAAATATCTTTTATCCACTTCTTTTGCCTTGGTTTTTGAGGTTTCTGAAAAGTTTCCTATCTTTGACTGTTATAAAAGTGCTCCGTGGAAAGCTTTATAAGAAACGCTTCGACGTTTTGATGAAAACGCTTCGGCGTTTTGGTTGAAACGCTTCGGCGTTTTTGATTTTTTTCTGTGGCAGAGAAAATACCTTAAAATCGTGGAAGCTGAATGAAAGCAGTATATGTAATAATTTGGGTTGTATTATGTGGAATGGTGACGAATGTCCGGGCCGGAGAAGAGAAACGGTTTGCCGGGAATTTGTTCGAGACTTTGGATAGCCTGATAGCAAGAAAATCCATTCTCCATCAACAGAAAGAGGATACCTTGCGTGCCTTGAAGTTTCAGTTATTGCGTGCGTCGGATGCACGGGAAAAATATGCGTTGAGCAATCAGCTGTTTAATCTTTACCTTCATTATCAGGCCGATTCCGCGGTCCACTATATTCATAAGAAATCGGAATGTTTGCAATCCTTGAATGACGCTTCATTGGAGAATGAAGTGCTGGTGAACCGTGCGGAAGTGATGGGGGTGATGGGTATGTACAACGAGGCGTTGGAAACCCTGCAACGGGTAAACCCACTAGAAATGAATTTGGAGCAGTGTTCTTATTATTATCGTACTTACCGTGCCTGTTACGGCTGGGTAGCGGATTATACGATCAACGAAAGGGAGAAGCAGAAGTATTTCCGGCAAGCTGACGTATATCGTGACTCTGCTATTGCCGTCATGCCGGAGGGCCCGGAACGACATCTGTTGAGAGTGGAGGTGATGTTACGTAAAAATCAGCCGGAAGCCGCACTCCGTGCACTCGACAGTTTGCAGCATGAGAATCCGAATGACAAATTCCGGGCTTATGTGAATTTTACGCAGTCGTTGGCTTGGGAACAGGCCGGCAACCACCGGGAAGAGGAAATCCGTTGTCTGGCACAGACGGCCATTGTCGATCTTTCGATGGCAGTGCGTGAATATGCCGCGTTGCCCAAACTGGCGCGTCTGGTTTATGAGGCCGGTGACTTGGAGCGTGCTTACCGTTATCTGAGGTGCTCCATGGAGGATGCGGTGGACTGCAACGCCCGTCTGCGTTTCATGGAGGTAACGGAGGTGTATCCCATTATCGACAAGGCATATAGGGAAAAGGAGGCTCAGGAACGGAGGGTGAGCAAGATTCTGTTCTGGAGTATCTGTGGGCTGGCATTGTCGTTGGTGGCATTTGCATTGTATCTGTATTACGGCATGAAGAAGCTCTCCCTTATGCGGCGGCATCTGTTCGCTGCCAACCGTGAGTTGCGTGAAATGAATACGCGGCTGGTGCAGACCGGGAAGATCAAGGAGGTGTATATCGCACGTTATCTGGACCGTTGTGTGGGGTATCTGGAGAAACTGGAGCAGTATCGCCGTTCGTTGGAAAAGCTGGCGATGGCATCGAAACTGGAGGAGCTGTTCAAGGCCATCCGCTCCGAACAGTTCCTGAAAGATGAACGTAAAAGTTTCTATAATGAGTTTGACCGCTCGTTTCTGGATTTGTTCCCGAACTTTGTGGATGACTTTAATGGTTTGTTGGTGGAGGATGGAAAAATTTTTCCTAAATCAGGTGAGATTTTAAACACAGAACTTCGTATCTTTGCGCTGATTCGTTTGGGGGTAACCGATTCGGCCCGAATCGCACATTTTCTGGGTTACTCGTTGGCCACCGTGTATAATTATCGCAGCAAGATCCGTAACCGGGCGAAAAGCGATAAGGAAAATTTCGAGCAGTTGGTCATGAATCTGTAGGCGTAGGCAAACATACGATTCAATAAAATAAAACAATGAAAATTCCTGATTTAGGTTTCTGGAAGCTATGGAATATCAGCTTCGGATTTTTTGGTGTGCAGATTGCCTACGCCTTGCAGAGTGCTAACATTAGCCGCATTTTTTCTACTTTAGGGGCTGACCCCCACAGCCTGAGTTATTTCTGGATTCTTCCGCCGTTGGCCGGTATTGTGGTGCAACCCATTATCGGTGCGTTGAGCGACCGGACATGGTGTCGTTTCGGGCGACGGATTCCTTATCTTTTTGTCGGAGCACTGATTGCCGTACTGGTGATGTGCCTGTTGCCAAATGCCGGAAGTTTCGGCATGTCGGTTTCGGCGGCCATGGCGTTCGGGCTTTTCTCTCTGATGTTTCTCGATACTTCTATCAACATAGCGATGCAACCTTTCAAGATGATGGTGGGCGACATGGTAAACGAGAAACAGAAAGGTCTGGCCTATTCCATCCAAAGTTTCCTGTGCAACGCCGGAAGTCTGGCGGGTTATCTGTTCCCTTTTCTTTTTGCGGCAATCGGTATCAGTAATGTGGCTCCGAAAGGCATCATTCCCGATTCGGTTATCTTTTCGTTTTATATAGGTGCCGTGATTCTGATTCTGTGTGTCATTTATACCACGGTAAAGGTGAAGGAGTATCCTCCTGAACTTTATGCGGCCTATCATGGCATTAAGGAAGAGGAGAAAAGGGAGAATACCAATATGCTCAAATTGTTGGTCCATGCGCCGAAAGCGTTCTGGACCGTCGGACTGGTGCAGTTTTTCTGTTGGGCGGCTTTCATGTTCATGTGGACTTACACCAACGGAACAGTTGCCGCGAATGTGTTCGATACTCCGGTTGTGGAGCAGGTGAGAGACGGAGTGACTCATCTGGTGCTCGACACACAGTCCTTGCAGTATCAGACGGCGGGCGACTGGGTGGGTATTCTGTTTGCCGTACAAGCCATCGGTTCAGTAATCTGGGCTGCGGTGATTCCTTCCATCAGGAACCGTAAATTCGCCTATTCCCTGAGTCTGGCGTTGGGAGGAATCGGTTTCATTTCCATTTACTTCATCCATAACCAGTATGTATTGTTTCTCTCTTTCCTGCTGATCGGTTGTGCATGGGCGGCGATGCTGGCTTTGCCTTTCACCATTCTGACCAACGCGTTGACTGGAGGTCACATGGGGACTTACCTTGGATTGTTCAATGGTACGATCTGTGTTCCCCAGATTGTGGCGGCTTCTGCGGGAGGATTCATTTTGAGCCAGTTTACATCAGAAGGAGCTGTTGCTCCGGAAGTGAACATGTTGGTTCTGGCTGGCGTATTGTTGATTGTCGGTGCTTGTTGCGTAAGGATTATCAGGGAGGCAAAGCCGGAGAAGTAAAAGAATGAGACAGGGCTTACGGATTGGTGCAGACATAAAAATCTACATCAATCCGTAAGCCCTGTCATTTTTTTGTATGGTTAGTTTTTCAACTGTCCACGGTGGCTTTCAAGAATCATTTCTTTTATTTCTTCATTGAAATTTTCTTGTTTCATCAACTGTTCCAAGGTGATATGCATGCGCCATCTCCAATAATGGTTCGGGTTAGCCGGTACGTTGATACGTTCGGCCTGTACGTCCGGATTGCGCAATTTCTCATCTATGCTGGTCCAGTCCTGCCATGTAAGTATACACAAGATGGACGGGCTGTACAGGTGTTCATAGACAATATCCTTGCAGAGTGCTCCCGATGCGTGTTGTGGCACCTCCCCATAACGGCGCATTTCATGGTGATAGAAACGTTCAGTCACTTCTTTGGATTCTTCCCACCAGCCGCGCAATGTCGACATGTCGTGAGTACTGATTGTGCAGACAGAGCAATAAGGATATTCGTCTACATGCCCGAATTCGTGTCGGGGATTTTTCGGCATACGTTGGATTTCCAGTGACAGTATCTGAAGCTGTTTCATGACCCAAGGTACACAGTCGGGTACCATTCCCAAATCTTCTCCACATGTCAGCATGGGGGTAGATTGAGTCAGGCAAGGAAGTTTTTTCATCGCTTCATTATACCAGAATTCATTGTGACGCTGGTAGTAGTAGTGGTTATAGAGATGATTGAATGCTTCTTGTTCCTGTCCGTTGAGTTGTTTGAAAACGAAGTCGTTTTGTACGGCAATTCTCGGGTGATACATTTCCGGATTGTTTCTGTCGGGAACAAACAGCACGTCGCTGATCAGAGCATACAGCTTTTCTTTTAGCGCCAGAGAGTCAGCGTCCGTTTTCCCTTTGAAGTAGGTTTCCACTTTTCGTTGGGTATCAAACTCAGGCCGCATGGCATAAATGTCATGGTGTAAATGGCGCACGAATGTTTGGCGTACCATATCGCTCTTTTCGCCGAATACTGTATTCAGAATGTAGTCACTGATGAACGGGCGGGTCATGAATTCTTTATTGAAGTTCAGTCCGAAACTTTTTATTTCATCAAGGCTCATCGGCAATGCGGGAACAAACTGTCCGAGCAGTCCGTGGACGGAATGGAACGGGATTTCCCAGATGCGGAAGAATCCCAGTATATGGTCAATTCGGTAGGCTGTAAAATATTCGGCCATTTTCGAGAAGCGTTTCTTCCACCAGAGATAATTGTCTTTTTCCATGACATCCCAGTTGTAAGTAGGAAGTCCCCAATTCTGTCCGTTTACCGAGAATGCGTCAGGTGGTGCTCCTGCCTGTCCGTTCAGGTTGAAATAATAAGGCTCTGTCCAGGCCTCTACACTTGTCCGGCTGATACCGATTGGGATATCTCCTTTCAGAATCACTCCTTTCTGGTGAGCATGCTCTGCCGCGGCCAGTAATTGTCGGTGCAGGTGATATTGGATGTAATAGTGGAAAGCGATTTGTGGGTAAGATTCGCTCTCCGGTGCACATAGCTGTCTGATTTCTTCTTTATTGTATTTTTTGTATTCGGGCCATTGATTGAAGTCGGCTGTGTTATATTTGTCGCGGAGATAACAGAAAGCGGCATAGGGAATCAGCCATTCTTCGTTATGGCTGAAGAACTCTTTGAATTTGTCAGATTGAGATGTTTCATCCCAGTCTTGTTCGTAAACTATCCTCAGATATTCACGTTTCAGTTTGTTCACCTTTTCATAATCTATTTGTGGGAGAGCATTTACCCGAAGGCGTTCTTCTTCAAACTGCCGGGCTATTTTCTCATCTTTGATTTGATTGAGCTGGCGCAGGTCAGTAAACATCGGGTGAAAAGCATAGATGGAAATGCTCTTATAAGGATAAGAATCGGTCCATGTACCTGTCATGGTGGTATCATTGATAGGCAGAATCTGTACGGCCCGTTGTCCGGTGTTTGCTGCCCAGGTAATCATCGTTTTCAGGTCGCCGAAATCACCTGTGCCGAAACTTCCTTCCGAACGGAGGGAGAACACCGGAATGGCGCACCCGGCAATTCGAGGAGATGGAAGTGCAAAAGAAATTTCTGCCTCCATCATGATGAGGGTTTCTCCGCGTTGGAGCGGTTTGGTGTGGAATATGCGGTTAGGATGTGCCTCCCATTCTACGACGGCTCCCGTCTTTACGTCAATTGCTACGAATTTATATTCAAAAGGTGCTTTAAGTGCAGATGCATCGAGTGTAATTTGCCATACATTCGGTTTTGTTTCTTGCATACGGAGCGGCCGGCAATATTCCCAGTTGCCCAATGCGTCGCAACTTCCGATGAGACCTAAAGCCTGTTGTCTGGAACTAAGCTCCGGACATAATGCACGGAAAGTGATGCAGTTTCCCACTTTGTCAGGTGGTGTGTTGGGCCGGCAAGGTGGCACATGAACGTGGTTGAATGCTGAACTGTAGCGGAAAGCTTCGCCGGGAAGGTCTCTCCAGTAGTCGTCTATTACATAATGTGTCTGTTGTGCATTGCCCAGATAGAACGAATGAGGAATCATGCCGAATTCTTTGCGGATAATTTCATTGTCCTGTACGACGCAATAACGGTAAGTGATTAGTTGTCCTTCTGTCGGATTCGTATAGTAGCATTCGCCTCGCCATTCTACGCCATCGCGGGTGGATAGCTCGACCGTGCTGGCATTGTCTTCGTTCAGAATGACGCGGAGACTTTCTCCCCATATTGTCCGATACTGAATGTGGAAAGTTAGTTTCATATTTTTTCAGGTATTGAAATTTTGGTTTCGTTTATAGAGTTGTCCAAAAATAATGAATTTACTTGACAATTTATTTTTTGTGAGTCAAAATATAAAGGTTCGTTTCCGCAAATCGCTTCTATATAGGTCTGTATGCTATTCTGCTAGCGGGAAAAATATAAATCGGAAAGATGGCGGGAATAAAAAATCCGGGAGTCTGTCCCGGATTTTTCCTCATCTGCAAGGCGTGAGGGTAATGAAAGTAAATCAATTTAGTGAATATAAAAGCGCTTTCTCATGCATCAATATTTGCATAAGTCGCGTTCTTTTCGATGAATTCCCGGCGGGGAGCTACATCATCGCCCATCAGCATGGAGAAGATATAGTCAGCATCAGCTGCATTTTCGATGTGCACTTGTTTCAGGATGCGGGTTTCCGGATTCATGGTTGTTTCCCACAGTTGTTCCGGATTCATTTCACCCAAACCTTTATATCGCTGGGTGTGGATTCCCTGTTCATTTCCTTCGCCGTATTTCTGGATAAATGCCTGGCGTGCCTCGTCGGTATAGCAATATTCGCTTACTTTCCCTTTTGTACATTTGTAGAGGGGGGGAGTGGCGATGAACAAGTGGCCTTCTTGAATTACTTCCGGCATATATCGGTAGAATAATGTCATGATCAGTGTGTCGATGTGTGAACCGTCGACATCGGCATCTGTCATGATGATGACCTTGTTGTAACGGAGCTTTTCGATGTTTGCTTTTTTGCTGTCTTCCTCTCCGTCTACTCCGAAGCGTACTCCGAGTGCCTGGATGATATTGTTCACTTCGTCGCTTTCGAATGCTTTATGCCACATGGCTTTTTCCACATTCAGGATTTTTCCTCTCAGCGGGAGGATGGCCTGAAACTGCCGGCTGCGTCCTTGTTTGGCTGATCCGCCGGCCGAGTCACCCTCCACGAGGAACAGCTCACACTCTTCCGGGTTGCGACTGGAGCAGTCGGCCAGTTTGCCCGGCAGTCCGCCTCCGCCCATCGGGCTTTTGCGTTGTACGGATTCCCGTGCCTTGCGTGCCGCTATTCGTGCGGTGGCTGCCAGAATCACTTTGTCGACGATGGTTTTTGCTTCTTTCGGGTGTTCTTCCAGATAATTGGTCAACGCTTCGCCTACCGCCTGGTTGACGGCACCGCTCACTTCGTTGTTCCCTAGTTTCGTTTTGGTCTGTCCTTCGAACTGCGGCTCGGCCACCTTGACGGAGATTACGGCAATCAGTCCTTCACGGAAGTCCTCACCGGAGATTTCCACTTTGGCCTTTTCCAGTGCCTTGCTTTCTTCGGCATATTTCTTCAGTACACGGGTCAGTGCCGTGCGGAATCCCGCTTCGTGTGTGCCGCCTTCAATCGTGTTGATATTGTTCACGTATGAATGAAGGTTCTCGCGGAAACCGGTATTGTACATGATGGCACATTCGATGGGAACCCCCTGTTTTTCCGTGTTCAGGTAAATGACATCATCGATGAGCGGTGTGTTGTTGGAGTTCAGGTAGCGCACAAACTCTTTCACGCCTTCTTCCGAATGGAACACATCGTGTTTGTATGATCCGTCTTCTTCTTTCGTGCGTTTGTCTGTCAAAGTGATGGTGATGCCTTTGTTCAGATAGGCAAGTTCGCGCATTCGTGCTTCAAGTATGTTGTATTTATATTCAGTTACAGTGAAGATGCTGGCATCCGGCCAGAATGTCTGTCGGGTACCGGTAATGTCGGTCGTGCCTACTTCTTTCACGGCATAAAGTGGTTTTCCGCAAGCATATTCCTGTTGATAGATTTTTCCGTTGCGGAAAACGTTGGTTGTCATGTGTGTGGAAAGGGCGTTTACGCACGATACACCCACTCCGTGCAGACCGCCGGACACTTTATAGGAACCTTTGTCGAATTTTCCTCCGGCGTGGAGCACAGTCATTACAACTTCCAGGGCAGATTTCTTTTCTTTCTGGTGGAAGTCAACCGGAATACCGCGTCCGTTGTCCTGTACGGTGATAGAATTGTCTTCGTTGATTGTCACTTCTATGTGTGTGCAATATCCGGCAAGTGCTTCGTCGATAGAATTGTCTACCACTTCATAAACCAGGTGGTGCAATCCTTTTTCACTGATGTCGCCGATATACATGGCGGGACGTTTGCGTACGGCTTCCAGCCCTTCCAGAACCTGAATGCTGTTTGCCGAATAACTGTTCCCGCTGTTGTTTGTCAGTTCTTCGCTCATTGTTAATTAGGTCTAAGTTTTTTAGCGTCCAAAGTTACAAAAAATCTGTGAGAAAACTGTTTGAACCCGGTTCTAAAAATTGCGAAAAAGTGAAAGCTCTGTATTGGATTTTATTCAAGCTTGTCGCATGGATGTTCCCGAATATGTTTCTTCGGTTTTGTCAGGGAAGGGTGGTTTGCGGCTTCATGCGGAAGGGGAAGCCGGAATATACGCCTGTAACACAAAAAGGCCGGATTGAAAAATCCAGCCTCAATATCTTTCGGTGTGTGTAAAGCGAAACGTTAAGCCAGCTTGCTGATATGGGCAGCCAATTTTGACTTCAGGTTTGCAGCTTTATTTTTGTGGATAATGTGGCGGCTAGCCAGCTTGTCCAACATTTTCTGTACGCTCGGATACATAGCTACAGCTTCTGTCTTGTCTGTAGTTGCACGAAGTTTTCTTACAGCATTACGCATGGTTTTCGCATAATATCTGTTGTGCAATCTTCTCTTCTCAGTTTGTCTGATTCTTTTGATAGATGATTTGTGATTTGCCATCTCGACTAATCTTTAAATATGTTCGTGATATTGTTTATTTATGTAGCCCGTGGGAGAATCGAACTCCCCTTTCAAGAATGAAAATCTTGCGTCCTAACCGATAGACGAACGGGCCATCCTTTTCCTTCCGCAAGGAATTGCTGGAAGTTGCGAGGGGTATGCCTCTCGTTTGCGGATGCAAAGGTAGGAAGATTTTCTTTTCCTCCAAAATATTTGGAAGTTTTTTTTCTTTGTCTGTATAAAAACGCTTCGGCGTTTGATGCAAAACGTTTCGGAGTTTCAACTTAAACGCTTCGGCGTTTTTTGTTCGGGCCTGTTATGTGTAAGGTGGGCTTCAGGTTGGGGAAGAGGGTGAGGACAAGCTCAAAAAAAACTGAAAAATCACTTTGTCGGAAAATTGGGCAGACTCTCGGATGCAAAGTCGTATATTTGTCACGGAAAAATGGATATTGGTTTGAATTATGTGGCAGAAATCTCATGGAGTTGTCCTGAATATCGTGAAATATAGCGACAAGTCGAATATTGTGCATGTCTATACGGAATCTGGCGGACAGATGTCTTTCCTGATTCCGGCTTCACGGCGTGCCCGCCGCGCGTCAGTTAATCCCGCTTTGTTCCGCCCGTTTTCTCTGATAGAGTTTGAAGCCGATATCCGTCCGAAATCCAGTCTATCTCCTATCCGGGAAGCCAGGATATGGTATCCGCTTGACAGTCTGCCTTATCATCCTTATAAGACGGGTATCGCCATGTTCTTGGCAGAATTTTTGTATCGGGTGTTGCAGGAGGAGGGGGGTAATGAACCCTTGTTTGCTTATCTGGTCAATTCTGTCCGTTGGCTCGATGCCTGCGAGTGCGATTTCTCCAACTTTCATCTGGTGTTTCTGATGCGTTTGTCCCGTTTCCTGGGTTTTTATCCTAATCTGGAACATTATGTGGAAGGTGCGTTTTTCGATTTGTTGAATGCTTGTTTCGTGGAGAGTCGTCCATATCACGGGCAGTTTTTGTCGGAAGAAGATTCGTCGCATCTCGTCAAATTGATGCGTATGAACTATGAGACGATGCATCTGTTCGCGATGAGCCGGGCGGAGCGGAACCGTTGTCTGGAAGTGATTGTAGGGTATTACCGCCTTCATCTTCCGTCCTTCCCCGATTTGAAATCCTTGTCTGTGCTGAAAGAACTTTTTGCCTGAAGTTGCGTATCCGTCTGTAAAAAATGATTCAGAAACTGTATATTCTGTGAAAAAAAATATATATTTGTGAGCAGAGAATATAATAAGCCTTATGGTCTAATTTAACCTTAATTATTATGAACAAATGCTTTAAAAGAAAAATGCATCTGGGTAGATATGGATCTATCTCCATGCTGGCATTGGTGCTCTCTGCCGTCGCAATGCCTGTCGAAGCGGAAAGGACGGAAACTCCTGAAGCGCAAATTATTCAACAAAATTTAGTGACGATAAAAGGAAGTGTGCGTGATGACAAGGGTTCGCCCATCATCGGTGCCAATGTGACCGTTGAAGGAAATACTGCCATTGGAACCGTGACCGACATGGACGGCAACTTCACCCTTCGTGCTCCCGACGGTTCGAAGCTGGTAGTTTCCTATATCGGTTTTGTGAGCCAGAAAGTTACGGGCAAGGCGAATGTTCCTGTCAGAATCCGTTTGCAGGAAGATTCGGAAACATTGAACGAGGTGGTGGTGGTCGGTTATGGTGTGCAGAAGAAAGCGAACCTTTCAGGTTCAGTTTCTTCGGTAGACAGCGAACAGCTTCAGAACCGTCCTATCCAGAACGTGAGCAGTGGACTTCAAGGTTTGATGCCGGGTGTGACTGTAACCGGAACTAACGGTGCCCCCGGTATGGACAGCGGTAGTATCAGGGTGCGTGGTACGGGAACATTGAACACCGCCTCTCCATATATATTGATTGACGGTGTTGAATCGGAGACGATGAGTGCCATCGACCCGAACGACATCGCAAGCATTTCTGTGCTGAAGGATGCCGCATCGGCGGCCATTTACGGTTCGAAGGCCGCCAACGGTGTCATCTTGATTACGACCAAGCGGGGAACTACCGGGAAGCCTAGAATATCATATAGCGGTTATGTGAGTTTCCAGAATGCAACCGAAATGGTAGATCGCCTCAGTTCGTATGAATATGCGAGCATGTATAACCAGGCATTGGAGTCGGAAGGGAAAGCCCCCCGGTTTACGGATGAAGAAATCCAGAAATTCAAGGATGGAACTGACCCCAATTATCCGAATAC
Organism: uncultured Bacteroides sp.; assembly: GCA_949289295.1. Lineage (GTDB taxonomy): Bacteria > Bacteroidota > Bacteroidia > Bacteroidales > Bacteroidaceae > Phocaeicola. The sequence continues at coordinate 59,362 of CASENM010000018.1, read as the reverse complement.
CGACTGGTATGGACTGGCTTACAAGACAGGTATCCAGCACCGTCATAACCTGAACATTACAGGAGGATCGGAGAATGCCAAGTATATGGCTTCTCTCGGTTATCTGAACCAGACGGGTATTCTTGAGAATGCAGACCGCGAACAGTTCAACGCGCGTACCAATCTTGACATGAAAATCAACAAGCGGTTGAACCTGAGAATGAATCTGGCTTTCATCAAGAACAGGTACAACGATGCCAGCTCTGCCTACTATGGAGGCAGCTCCGACCAGCTTATCCGTCAGTTGAACTTGATTTCACCGTGGATTGTGGCGCGTTATCCGGACGGAACATGGGGAACCATTTCAGACGGTAGCCCGATTGCATGGCTCGATTCAGGAATGCAGGTGACGCGTGACAACTATAACTTCACCGGAAGTGCTTCTCTTGACTATAAGATTATGGACGGACTGGTGTTCACGGCTACCGGTTCGTATGTGAACAATTACCAGAACTATAGCTATTTCCAGAAATTCATCCAGTATAACGCCAACAAGGCTTCCGATCCCAACTCTTTGGATGAGCGTGACTATCGCTGGGACCGTACCAATTATGATTTGCTTTTGAACTACGACAAGAGTTTTGGCAAGCATAACGTGAAAGGGTTGTTGGGATGGCATACGGAAAAATATAACTACAAATATACGAGAGCCTATCGCGAGAACTTCCCGAACAATGAACTGACAGACCTCAATGCGGGTGATGCTTCTACCCAGACAAATGAGGGATTCACACGCGAGCTGGCCATGTTGTCGTGGTTTGCACGTATTAATTATGACTTTGCCGGTAAATATCTGTTTGAAGCGAATATACGTGCCGATGCCTCCTCACGTTTCGCCGAAGGAAACCGTTGGGGTTATTTCCCTTCATTCTCCGGTGCATGGCGTATCAGCGAGGAAGCCTTCATGGACGATGCGAGAAGCTGGTTGAGCAATTTGAAGATTCGTGCTTCCTGGGGTATGCTGGGTAATCAGGATGCGTTGAGCAGTTCTACAGGATCGGGCAACTATTATCCGAGCATCAACACCTATAATATTTCGGCTACCTATCCGTTTGCGGGAGCACTCAATTCGGGATACTATCAGAGCGATTACTGTCTGACTGACATTTCATGGGAAAAATCCACTTCATGGGGTATCGGACTTGATTTCGGACTTTTCAACAACAGATTCAACGGTTCGTTCGACTATTATTACCGAAAGACAACAGACATCTTGATGGAAGTGTCCGTTCCCCAGGAATTCGCTCTTAATCCCTATATGGATAACGTCGGCTCTATGAGCAACAAAGGTGTGGAAGTGAACTTGAGCTATAACGACCGTTGGGGAGACTGGTCATTTGGTGCAGCCGCTAATTTTGCGTATAACAAGAATGAAATCATTGAATTGGGAGAAGTGGATTATATTTCGTCAAGCGGCGGATATGAACAGCGCAATGCTGTCGGGCATCCGATGAACTCCTACTATATTTACGAAACAGACGGATTCTTCAATTCGCAGGAGGAGGCCGATGCTTTCACTGAGAAATATGGCAATCCGTTCGGAGCCGGAGGATTCAAAGCAGGTGACTTGCGCTATGTGGATACCAACAATGATGGGGTGCTGAACGGAGACGACCGCGTATATGCCGGAAGTTCGGATCCTTCTTATACTTTCGGACTGAACCTCAACGCAGGATGGAAGAACATAGATGTATCGCTCACATTCCAGGGAGCGGCAAAAGTGAAACGTCTGTTTGATGCTTATGAGGTGTACGGTGCATTTTCAGGTGATGCGGGACATCCGGCTTCCATCTGGAAAGATGCCTGGACGGAGACCAATAAGGACGCTTCCATGCCACGAATCTTTACCGACACGAACTCTCCGAGCTGTTCGCGAAGCGCAGCTTCCACTTTCTGGCTTCAGAATACCAATTATATGCGTCTGAAGAATCTCCAGATTGGATATACCATTCCGAAGAGTATCTTGAGCAAGTGGGGTATCGAGAATCTCCGTTTCTACTATTCAGTAGAAAATCTGTTTACTATCGACAATATGAAAATCAATATTGACCCGGAAGCTACGAGCCAGCGTCTGTCATCTTACCCGTTGCTCCGTACGCACGCTTTCGGTGTCAACCTTACATTCTAAAAACAAACCTTAAAAACGAAAAGTTATGATTCATTTCAAACATTATATCACCATGGGAGCGGCTTTGTTGCTGACCGCTTCTTGTTCAGACTTCTTGGACACGGCTCCTCTGGATGCCTTGTCTCCCAGCACTACGTGGAAAACGGAAGCTGATGCGCAGAAATTTGCTATCGGTTGTTATGACGGTTGGGAAGATGGAGGAAGACTTCTCTATATGGATTGTGCATCAGACTATGGATATAACAATTTCCAGTGGGAGGGATACAAGAGCTTTGCCAATGGCGACATGACTGAGGCGAATGCCGGTGCCAATTTCTATGATTATACGATCATACGCCGCTGCAATACGTTTCTTGCCAACGTGGAAGGCATTGAGTTTGCCGATGAGGCTGTGAAGAAAGACCTGATTGCCCAGGTACGTGTGCTTCGTGCATATCGTTATTTCCTGATGAACTGGCTTTATGGCGGAGTGCCCATCATCGACAATTATGACAGTGCAACGGAAGCACAGGTGCCGCGTGATACAGAAGAGGATGTCAGGACTTTCATTGAAACGGAACTTGACGAATGTACTTCCGACTTGAATGTGGCTCCTAGCGAGAGGGGACGTATCGCACAAGGTGCGGCTTTGGCTCTTCGTATGCGTGAGGCGTTGTATTATGGCGATTGGGCTACTGCCAAGGCGAAGGCACAGGAAATCATTGACCTGGACCTTTATGAGCTGGAGCCGGTCTACAGTAATTTGTTCAATGTATCCGGACAGGATTCCAAAGAGATAATTCTTGCCGTACAGTATATTCTTAATACGAAAGCGTTGGGAGTTGTCGGCCAGATGTATAACAATGGAGATGGTGGATGGTCTTCTATTGTTCCGACTTACAATTTGGTGGACGATTATGAGATGAACAATGGACTGACGATTGATGAACCGGGAAGCGGATATGATCCTGTTCATCCGTTCAAGGGGCGTGACCCTCGCATGGCCATGACAATCATCTATCCGGGTGCGGATTATGTGAAGGCTGACGGTACCTCCGGCATTTTCAATACACTGGATAAGAACAATGCAGACGGTAGTTCGAACGCCAATTATATGACATCAGCTGACAATGCTTCGAAAACAGGTCTGACTTGGAGCAAATACCTGGCCCCGATTACCCAATATTCCAACATTTGGGCTACAAACACCTGTCCCATTGTTTTCCGTTATGCGGAAGTCCTTCTTACTTGGGCGGAGGCAGAAAATGAGCTGAATGGCCCTTCTACGGAAGTTTACAGCAAGTTGAATGAAGTGAGAAACCGTGTAGGTATGCCTGATGTTGATAAACAGAAATATGGAACGAAAGAAACGTTGCGCGAATTGATTCAACGTGAGCGGGGTGTAGAGTTTGCCGGTGAAGGAATACGCCGTGCGGATATTCTGCGCTGGACTACTCCTGACGGGAAGATGTTGGCGGAAACCGTATTGAACGGTCGTCTGGAGCGTCGTATCGGTACTGTCGGTACAGGTGATGATCCTGAAACCCGTGCTACAATCACCCAGAATCCGAGTCCGGAAGAGGTGTTGATAGAGAACCGTGTATTCAAACCGTTCCACCGTTATTTCCCTATCGCCCAATCTATATTGGATACGAATCCTGCACTTGAACAGAACGAGGGATATTAAAACTGATTGATAACAGAAAGGCCTCAAAACCATTGGTTTTGAGGCCTTTCATTCTAATATTTTTCCTTTTTCAGCTCAATAACTCTTTTACTTTAGCTGAGATGGCACGGCCTTCTGCCAGTCCGGCAAGTTCTTTGGTTGCGGTCCCCATCACTTTACCCATGTCTTTGGCTGAAGAGGCTCCCACGCGCGCAATGATTTCTTTTAATCTGGCTTCCAGTTCTTCGGCAGAAAGTTGTTTCGGAAGATAAGCTTCAATGACACGTACTTGTGCCATTTCATCTTCCGCCAGTTCAGGACGTCCGGCCTGTACATAGCTTTCGGCGGAGTCTTTGCCTTGTTTTACCAGTTTCTGCATCAGTTTCAGCGCGGTTTCATCGCTGAGGGTATCATTTGCTCCCGGAGCGGTTTTAGCCTCCAGAAACACCTTTTTCACATTGCGTAAAGTTTCCAGTCTTACTTTATCTTTGGCCTTCATGGCCTCTTTGATATCATTGCTGATTTGTTCAAATAAATCCATATATCTGTAGTTTTTAAAAGAATTTTATGGTTTGTGTATCTGAAGAATCCTCGGTAGTGACCGGCTCTTCATTCACTTTCTCTTCTATGCTGGCTTTCGACTGGATGTTTTCCAGTTCGATTCGTGTCCGCTTGTAGGCTGGAGTTGTTTCTACCATGCTGATGATGTCATCGTTGTCCAAGTCCTCCTGTGTAAAGATGTATGTGTTGTAGTGTTTCCTTTTCGTATTGCCTTTCAGCATGTTCTTGTAATAGTCGCTGCGCCGTTCTTCTTTCCGCTGTTCTTCTTCTTCCAGTTCTTCCAGTCTTTTCTGTTCTTCCAGACTGTGTTTGATGGCTACAGCTTCCATACCCGGTACATCTTTGATGCCGAAACCGGTAGCCAGGATAGTGAATTTGATTTTGTTTTCCAGCGAGTCATCCGTGTACAAGCCCCATTTCGTTTCTACATCTTTTCCGAACCGGCTCATGAACTCATGGATTTCATCCATTTCGTTCATCATGATTTCATTGTTCGGATTATAGGTGATGACAAACAGTACTTTTTTGGAGTTGAAAATGTCATTGTTGTTCAGAAGCGGAGAGTTGAGTGCGTCCGTGATAGCTTGGCTGACACGGTTTTCGCCTTGCCCGTAACCCGTACTCATAATCGCTACTCCTCCGTCTTTCAATACGGTCTTCACGTCGTTGAAGTCGAGGTTGATAACCCCTTCGAGTGTAATGATTTCCGCAATACTTTTAGCTGCGATGGAGAGCGTGTCATCTGCTTTTCCGAACGCATTCATTACGCTGAGGTCTGAATAGACCTCGCGCAGCCGTTCGTTGTTGATGACCAGCAATGCATCCACATTCTTGCTCATTTCTTCCACTCCGTCGAGGGCCTGGTCGATTTTTTTGTATCCTTCGAAGACAAAAGGAATGGTAACGATTCCTACTGTTAGGATGCCCATTTCTTTAGCTGTTTTTGCGATAATCGGAGCTGCACCGGTTCCTGTACCTCCTCCCATACCGGCCGTGATGAATGCCATGCGGCATCCGTCTTTGAGCATGTCTTTTATTTCATCCAGACTTTCCTCGGCGGCTGCACGTCCTTTGTCGGGCTTGTTTCCCGCACCCAATCCCTCACTTCCCAACTGAAGCTTGTGGAGTACCGGTGATTTCCCGAGAATCTGTTTATCGGTATTGCAGACCACAAAAGTCACATCGTGAATGCCTTCTCTGTACATGTGGTTGACAGCGTTTCCGCCTCCTCCTCCTACACCGATAACTTTGATTATATGAGGAAAGTCTTTCTCAAAATCGAAAGGAACTATTGTTTCGTTTGACATAGTTTGTTGTTTTTTTAATTGAATGTTAGCTGCTTTACTCTTTCATTAAATCATCGAATTTTTTCCCGAAAAAGTTAAGCCAACTGTTTTCTTTTTTCAGTTCGTTAATTTGTTCTTCCAGATTGTCAATTTCCTTTTCCATATCCGGAATGTTCATTTGTCTCGCTTTGTCGATTTCCTTCAGGGCAGCCTTGTAGTTTTTCTTTTTTGAAAGTCTGTCGGCTTCAGCCAAGTATTCTTGGCATTCGTTCATTCTTCTTTGTGCCCGTTCTTCTTCCTGACGTTTTTTTTCTTCCAGAATTTTCTGGACACGAATCTCTTCGGCTGCTGCTTCCTGTTTCCTCTTTTCTTCTTCCTCCTTTGTCTTTTGATCTTCTTCTTTGGTTTTGAAGTCATCTATGAAGTCAAGTTGCGCACCTTTCCTCGGGTCAATCCGGCAGCAGTTGTCTTTTCCTTCCGCCAGCAGGCCGATAAGAGTATTGCAGGTCCCGTCTTTAGGAAAACTGATTCCGCCCAGAGCGATTTCACTTCCTTTTGCCAGGCGGACTTTCTCAATTTTTGTAATGCGGCGGAAGGCTTCGTCTATATTAGGCATGTTGGCAGTTCCGCCGGTGAGGATAATTCCCGCCAGCAGTTTGTCGCCGTAGTGCGACACTTTTATTTGATTCTGTACATTTGCGATGATTTCATTTATACGTGCTTCTACGATATTTTCCAGCAGCTTTGCTTTTATGGACAGCTTGCCGTCAAGGGTAAATTCCTCGTCGAGATTTCCTTCTTCTTCAGTCGGTTCCGTGTAAGCACTGGCAAAACGGAGTTTCAGTTGCTCGGCATCTTCTTCCTCCATCTGCATACTGCAAATATCTTTGGTGATATTATTTCCTCCCAATGGAATGACGGCCAAATGTCTCAGGATGTTGTTTTTGAATATGGAAACTGTAGTGGTTTCAGCTCCGAAATCGACCAGTGCGCATCCTGACCGTTTTTCGTTGTTGGTGAGGACAGCGTTGGCTGTGACTAGCGGAGCGATAAAATAATCAGCAATGTCACGTTTCACCTGCTTGAAGCATTGTTTGATTTTATCTTTCAATGCACGGCGCGCAATGATATTCAGGTAATGTGCTTCGATATTTTCGGCGGATATCCCTACGGGGTCGATACGGAAATCTTTTCCGACTTTATACTCCTGTGGCTCTACCGCCAGAATTTCCTGGTCGGAAAGAGGCATTTCACGATTGCTTTTCATCAGAGAGTCGATGAGGGCTTGTGAAATCTTCGTTTCTTCGCTGAATTGTCTGGATACATAATTCTCCATGCTTCTTATGGACTGTCCCCCGATGCCTACATATACTTTCTTGATGGAGGCTCCTAATTGTTCTTCCAGATTTTGGATAACCAAACTGAGGCATTGTGCGGTCTTGTCGGAATTGTAGATAACTCCTTTCTTGATGCAGTCTGACGAATGTTCACTGGCATGAGCAAGAATCTGGATGCTTCCATCGGCATTTTTTTTGCCTGCCGCACCGGTGATTTCTGTTGAGCCCAATTCAATTGCTACTATAAAATCTGTTACTGGCATATATCAATTTTCTTTTTTTGTTCCGATAATCTGGTTCTTGAATTCGATGCTGATTCGTTGGTACTTGTTCCATCCTACCTGATTCAGCGCTTCTTTATAAAACGTTTGCAATTTACTGAATTTTTCCTCATAATCTTCTGCTTTTCCTAAAAAAAGAATATGATCACCTACCCTGGGAACGATTTCAAGCTCTTTTTTGGGAGTCACATGTATTTGCTCGACTTGTGCATCCCAGAATGGGTCAGACTGCAGAAATTGTCCCAGTGCAAAAAGTTCATTTTGTGCAAATTTCCGGTCAATATATCCTGTAGCAACCGCTACATGAACACTTTGGGATTTGGCGGACACAATACTTCCCTTATTGTCGATATAGTAATTGTCTCCATTGTCGCTCATGATACGCAGAAGTGGGATTCTTTGGTGAATGTCCACATTTACGTTTCCTCCTGTCGTGAGGTAACATTCAGTTTCACTGACAAAAGGAAGAAGCGCGATTTCATGTTCAATCTCTTGTATGTTGATTTTTCCCAAAGGTTGGCCGATGGGGAATAAATGTTGGGATTTCAGGAGTCGCTCAATGTCTTTGGGTGTGACAAATCCGTAATCAATGCTGTCTTTTATGCTGACCTGAAGTCCTTTGCATTGCTCTTCTGTCGGTCGGTCGTTAAATACGGTAACGGCTACAACCAGATAGCATGATAACACAATCAACACGCAGAATAAAAGAATTCGTTTCATCATTTGTCTTTCAGTAATTCGTAGATTTGTGTAACATAATTGTCTATATCTCCGGCACCTAATGTGATAAGTACCTCAATCTTCTTTGTTTTCAGCAAATCGAGCAATTCTTCTTTATTGCACAGACATTTTTTCATGTCGGGGCGTAAGTTGTCATAGATAAGTTTGCTGCTGACACCTGGTATTGGTTTTTCTCGGGCCGGATAAATGTCGAGTAGAATCACTTCATCGAGCAGGGAGAGGCTGTCTGCAAAATCTCTGTAGAAATCGCGTGTGCGGGTGTACAGATGTGGTTGGAAGACAGCTGTAATTTTTTTGTCCGGATAAAGCGTGCGTATGGATGTTACACTTTGTCGGATTTCTGCCGGATGATGTGCATAGTCGCTTAAAAACACGGTGTGGTCATTTTTTATTTTGAAGTCAAACCGGCGGTCTACACCTTTAAATCCGGGCATTGCCGCTTTGATTTCTTCGTCAGTCACTCCTCCAATTTGCGCCAAAGCCATGGCTGCGACCCCATTCTCTATGTTTACATATACGGGTACTCCCAGTTGTATGTCTTTGATGTCTCCGAGTGGAGAGATGAAGTCGAATATGATTTCACCATTACCGATACGGATATTTTCAGCATGGAAGTCTCCTTCAGTAGCTGAATAGGTATATACCGTAACCCCCTGCTGTATATCCGGAGTCAGATCGATTCCCTTTTTCATTATCAGAAAGCCATCGGGGCGGATTAGTGAAGTGTATTTCCGGAAGCTTTCCAGATAGGTTTCGTGTGTTCCATAAATGTCCAGATGGTCTGAATCTGTGGCCGTGACAACGGTAGCGTATGGTGTCAGCCAGTGAAAAGAGCGGTCGAACTCGTCTGCTTCGATAACAACAAATTCACTTTTGTCCGACAGGAGCAAGTTGGTACTATAATTTTTTGAGATTCCTCCCAGAAAGGCATTGCATCCCACGTGCGAATGGTCCATAAGGTATGCAGTCATAGTGGATGTTGTGGTTTTTCCATGAGTTCCCGCTACGCAGATGCCTTTTTCTGTGCGGGTAAGCATGCCAAGTACTTGTGCCCGTTTTTGTATCTCAAAATTATTTGCTTGAAAATATTTTAGTTCTTTATGTTCTGCCGGTATGGCGGGAGTATATATCACCAATGTCGTTTCAGGATTTCTGCAGATGTCGGGAATGAGTGATATATTTTCCTCATAGTGTATGTTTGCCCCTTCGTCTTGGAGCTTGTGGGTCAGTTCTGTGGGCGTTTTGTCATATCCGCCCACTTTTTTCCCTTTTGAAAGGAAATAGCGGACAAGTGCGCTCATACCGATACCACCTGCACCTATAAAATAGACGGCTTTGATTGTATTAACATCCATGTTCTTCTTTATATTTTATGGCTAGTTTGCAAACTTCATTTGCAATGACGTTTGCAGAATCCTTGAAAGCCAGTTTTGTAATGTTTTTACTGAGTCTTTTCAGTGTTTCTGTATCTTTTACAGTTCTGAGAGCTGTGTCGATCAACAATTCTGGAGCTTCGGAATCTTTGATATAGAGTGCGGCTTCTTTGTTGACCAAGGCCAGTGCATTCTTTGTCTGATGGTCTTCTGCTACGTTGGGTGAAGGAACCAGAATGACCGGTTTCCCAAGCAGGCAGAACTCTGATATGGAGCCTGCTCCAGCCCGGCTGATGACTATATCGGCAGCACTATAGGCTGCAGCCATGTCAGAAATGAAGTCGGTTGTGTAGAGCATGGAAAGATTGCCTGCTTTTTTAACGGCTTGTCTCGCTTCTTCGATATAAATTTTTCCCGTCTGCCAGATGAACTGTACGTCTGATGCTTTGATTTTGTCTAAAGCTTCCATGACGCAGTTGTTGATAGTCCGTGCGCCTAAGCTTCCTCCAATAATCAGAACTGTTTTCTTGGTAGGGTCCAGGCCGAATGAACGTACGGCTTCTTCACGATTCATCTTTTTGTTTAACAGGTTCTGCCGTACAGGGTTTCCCGTCAATATGATTTTATCTTTATCGAAAAAACGTTCCATTCCATCGTAAGCCACACAAATCTTTTTTGCGCTTTTAGCCAATAGTTTATTGGTTACACCTGCATAAGAATTTTGTTCCTGAATCAATGTGGGGATTCCCATTTGTCCGGCTGTTTTCAATGTAGGTCCGCTGGCATACCCCCCTACGCCTACGGCGGCATGCGGCTTGAATCCTTTGATTATTTTTTTTGCCATACATTGACTGCGGAAGAGTTTGATGAGGACACCTATATTCTTCAGCAGATGTTTGCGGTCGAATCCGGCCACTGGCAGCCCTATGATCTTATATCCTGCGGCAGGAACACGTTGCATTTCCATCCGTCCTAGTGCCCCTACAAACAAGATTTCGGTATCAGGGTGCTGTTCCTTAATAGCATTCGCAATGGATATTGCAGGGAAGATGTGTCCGCCTGTTCCACCGCCGCTGACTATAATGCGCAAACTGTTATTTTCCATGACTGTAATCTTTAAAATGCAAATTTAAAAAGAACTTTTCAAGCTTCTTCAATCTCTGTGAATTTTTATTTGTTGATGCTTGCCTGCACAGTTTCAGGATTTTCTATTGTTGTTGCTGTCATGCTTTCTCCTTCTTGTGTGCCAATAAGCTGGTTAGCCTCTTCTTGTTTTCTGTCGTTTACGTACCGGCTGATACTCAATATCATACCGATGTACACACAGTTAATTAATGTGGATGTTCCGCCTTTGCTTATAAGTGGCAATGGCTGTCCCGTAACAGGCATGATTCCTACGGCTACCAGCATGTTGAACAGGGCTTGGGTCATTATCAGTATCCCAATGCCTGTGATGAGAAATACATAATAAGACTTGTCACATTTGCGGGCTATCCGGCCTATTCGCATCAGTAGCAAAATATAGAGTATGGCCACGGAAGCACCTCCTATAAGCCCCAACTCTTCGATGATGATTGCATAGATGAAATCAGAGAACGCTTGTGAAAGGAAATCACGTTGCACACTGTTCCCCGGTCCTTTTCCTAAAATGTTACTGGATGCAATGGCGATATTTGCATGTGCGACTTGGGAATCCTCATAGATGTTGAACTTGGCAGCGGGTACTTCTTGTTTGTTGAAGTGGCTTTCCAATCGGTTCTGCCAGGTTACCATACGGTGGAGCCCCACTTTATCCCATGTTTCAGCAGGCACAAATTTTATTGTAAGTCCTCCCGTTATCAATAGAAATGTACAGGTTACTACGAGAAGTCCTATCTGTTTCATCGGAATACGCCCGATAAACATCATCAGGAAGACACTGATGGCCAGTAACACACATGTTGAGAGATTTTCTGTGAAAATCAGTGCGCAGGTGAACAGCGTGACAATCATGATATATTTGAATGCTTTTGGGTTTGCCCCCTTTTCTTCCTGCATTTTAGACAATATGAAAGCGACAGAAATGATTGTGCCCATCTTTGCAATTTCCGAAGGCTGGAACTGTATGAATCCAAGGTCAATCCAGCGTTTGGCCCCGTTGGTAATGGCTCCAATCACAAATACAGCACCTAGAAGTATCCATGAAATAGGCAGAAGGGCAATAAAGGTTTTGAACCAGCGGCATGGAATGTTGTGGACAATCCATACGATAACTGTCCCGACCAGAAGCATGGTCAGATGATTGGTGATAGGTCCCCAATGGTCTCCACTTTTGTATGTAAGCGTACTGGAAGCACTGAAGACTTCTACGATAGAAATCAGGCACAGGAACAGAAAAATAATCCATATTGCCTTGTCTCCCTTGAAAAAGTTTCTTAGCAGGTCCATCTTCGGATGATTTTGTTTATAGGTTTCTCACACATTCTTTAAATTGGTCTCCACGATCTTCGTAGCTTTTGAACAGGTCGAAGCTGGCACAGCAAGGACTCAGAAGAACAGTTTCTCCCGGCTCAGCCATCTTATAGGCCTCGTTTACGGCCTCTTGCATACTTTGTACGTCTGCTGTCGGCAGTCCGAATCCGTCAAAGAATGAATGTAACTTTTCATTATGGAGTCCTAAGAATATCAGTCCGGTACATTTTTCTTTTACCAGACTGGCTATTTCATTATAGTCATTTCCTTTGTCTTTTCCTCCCAGTATCAGTATTGTTTTAGTCTTCATGCTTTGTAAGGCGTACCAGCATGAATTGACATTGGTTGCTTTGGAGTCATTTATATAATCTACTCCTCTGACCCGTGCCACCTTTTCCAGTCGGTGCTCGACTCCTTTAAAATCTTTCAGAGCTTCACGGATACATTCTTTATGGATTCCGGCGATATTGGCTGAAATGCCTGCGGCCATGGAGTTGAACAGATTATGAGTGCCGGTCAAAGCCAGTTCTTCCTGTTCCATATTGAATGCCATCGGGCGTGTAAAGTACACTTTGTTGTCTTCAGTAAAGGCAGCCAGCCCCTCATCTTTTTTCTCTGCGAAAGGAAAATATTGTCCGTGAATGCCATATTTATGAAGCTCTTTTTGGATGATGGGGTCATCGTTCCAGAAGACAAATGCATCATCATCGGTCTGATTTTGAATAATCCGGAATTTTGCATCCACATAGTTCTGCATCTGGTAGTTGTATCTGTCCAGATGGTCGGGAGTGATATTCATCAGCACGGCAATATTGGCGTGGAACTTATACATATTGTCGAGTTGGAAACTGCTCAGTTCAATTACATAATAATCGAATTTGCATTCAGCCACTTGATACGCCAGGCTTCTGCCGATATTCCCGGCCAATCCCACGTTTAGTCCCGCCTTCTTGAATATATGATAAATCAGCGAAGTTGTAGTGGTTTTTCCGTTGCTTCCTGTGATACAAATCATTTTGGCGTTTGTATATCTTCCCGCAAATTCAATTTCGGAAATGACAGGTGTACCTTGTGCTTTCAGTTTGAGTATGACAGGCGCATCATTCGGGATGCCCGGACTCTTTATCACTTCATCTGCATTTAAAATGAGTGCTTCCGTGTGCTGTCCTTCTTCCCATTTGATTCCTCTCTCATCAAGCATTTGTTTATATTGGTCTTTGATGAGGGAAGTGTCTGATACAAATGTATCGAATCCTTTCTTTTGTGCTAAAACGGCAGCTCCCGTGCCGCTTTCGCCAGCTCCTAATATGACAATTCTTTTTGCCATGACTTTTTACCTTATCTTTAAAGTTATAATAGTTATTGCTGCTAATACGATAGTTACAATCCAGAAACGGACTGTAATCTTTGATTCATGAAATACGCTCCGAGGGCGTGTGAACATATATGTACAGTTAGGGTCAAGCTGTGCCATCGTTGTGCGGAAATGGTCGTGAATCGGTGTGCGTTTGAAGATACGCTGTTTGATCCCTTTTTTCTTGCCACGCTGGAAATATTTGACTTGCAGGATGACCGAAAGATTCTCGACCAGAAATATTCCGCAAAGAATCGGAATCAGCAGTTCCTTATGGATGATGATGGCAAATACAGCAATGATTCCACCGATGGTGAGGCTACCCGTGTCGCCCATGAACACTTGTGCCGGGAATGCATTGTACCATAAAAATCCGATGAGTGCACCTATGAAGGCACAAATGAAGATGACCAGTTCTTCACTTCCGGGGATATACATGATATTCAGGTATTGGGCGTATTCAATATGACTGGATACGTATGCCAATATTCCGAGTGTCACTCCAATGATGGCCGAGTTTCCTGCCGCCATTCCGTCCATCCCGTCATTGAGGTTTGCTCCGTTGGAAACGGCAGTCACTACAAAAATAGTAATCAGCACAAATACAATCCAGCCGGCGGCCTGAGCATGTTGGCCCATAAATCCTACAAAGTCGGCATAGTCCAGGTTGTTGTTCTTAAAAAACGGAATAGTTGTTTTGGTTGATTTTTCATTCATGTTTTTATGGACAACATCCACGACACGTCCGTTTTGTTGGATTTCTATGTTTTCCCGGATGACAACATCCGGACTTAAATATAATGTAAGCCCGACTATCAGTCCCAGTCCTACTTGTCCTATAATCTTAAATTTTCCGTGCAATCCTTCTTTGTCCTTCATGAATACTTTGATATAGTCATCCAGGAAGCCGAGGGTACCCAGCCACAGAGTTGTTATGAGCATCAGTATCATGTATATATTGTGCAACTTACCCAGCAACAGGCACGGAATTAGAATAGCCACAATGATGATAATTCCTCCCATTGTCGGTACACCAACTTTCTTTACATTGAACGGGTCAATGGAGGCATCTCGTTGGGTCTCGGTGATTTGTTTCTTTTTCAGCAGTTTGATGAAATATTCTCCGAAGATGGCAGAAATCAATAAAGCAAGGATTATTGCCATCAATGAGCGGAAAGACACGTATCCGAACATACGTGCCCCCGGAAAATTGAACTGCTCCAGATATTGAAATAGATAATATAGCATAACTCCTTTTTGCTGCGGTTGTTAACGTTCGTTCTCAAATATATATTCCAGTACTTCTTTGTCGTCAAAATGGTGCTTGACACCTTTGATTTCCTGATAGTTCTCATGGCCTTTTCCGGCTACCAGGATTACATCTCCCGGTTTTGCCAGCATACATGCTGTGCGGATGGCTTCTTTCCGGTCAACGATACTGATAACTCTGGCGTTATCTTCTTGTGTCAAACCTGCCAGCATATCGTTGATGATGTCTTGTGGTTCTTCAAATCGTGGGTTGTCGGAGGTCACGATTACTTTATCGCTGCGTTTGGCCGATTCTTTGGCCATTAACGGACGTTTTCCTTTGTCACGATTTCCTCCTGCTCCAACTACTGTGATGATTTGTCCTCTTCCTTTCAGCACTTCGTGGATGGTGTCCAGTACGTTGACCAGTGCATCGGGGGTATGCGCATAGTCTACAATAGCTGTATAACCTTTAGGAGAGCGGAGTGCTTCGAATCTTCCCGAGACCGGGTGTAATGTGCTTAATATGACAAGGACATCTTCGGGCGATTTTCCCAGCAGACAGGCTGCACCATAGACGGCAAGCAGATTGTATGCATTGAAATGTCCGATGAACTGTACATTTACTTCCCGGTTGTTTATGTCCATCATCATACCTTCAAATCCATCCTCCAGCACTTTCCCTTTAAAATCGGCCAGTGTCCGAAGTGAATAGGTCACAGTTTTTGCTTTTGTGTTTTGCACCATTACCATGCCGTTTCTGTCGTCTGCATTTGTCAGCGCAAAAGCGGTTTTAGGAAGTCCGTCGAAAAACGCTTTCTTGGCTTTCAGATAATTGTCGAATGTTTTGTGATAGTCCAGATGGTCGCGTGTGATGTTGGTGAAAATACCTCCCGCAAACTTAAGGCCTCCGATTCTTTTTTGAGCGATTGAGTGTGAACTTACTTCCATAAATGCGTATTTGCATCCTTCGTCTGCCATACGTCCCAGCAATTGGTTAAGCGTGATGGGGTCAGGAGTGGTGTGGTCTGTAGGAATCGGCTCACCGTCAATGTAGTTGCATACTGTAGAAATCAGTCCTGTCTTATACCCGAATTTGCGGAATGTTTCATATAATAAAGTAGCTGTCGTTGTTTTTCCATTAGTCCCGGTCACTCCTATCAGATCAAGTTTGGATGTAGGGTCTCCGTAAAAAGTCGTGGCCAGTTTCCCGACTGCTTCTTCCGTGTCAGATACCTTGATGTAAGTTACTTTGTCGTTCAAGTTTTCCGGAATTGTTTCGCATACGATGGCGACGGCACCGTTTTCGATAGCTTTCGTAATATAAGAATGTCCGTCTGTCTGGGTCCCTTTTACAGCCACGAACATATTTCCCGGTTTGATGTGTCGGGAGTCTATCTGAATGCCGGTAATCTCCGGATTGGCATTGCCTTTGGTGTCGCGTATATTGACAGCGTTTAGAATTTCGTTCAGTTTCATTTCATCAATTGTTTAGAGTCAGTGTAATGGTTTGTCCTTTATGCAGGAATGATCCGGGCGAAATACTTTGTTGGGTCACTTTGCCTATACCAGACAGTCTGACATGCAGACCTTTGCTTTCCAACAGAAATACAGCGTCTTTCGCTCCCATTCCTTTTACGTTTGGCACGAGTCGTTTTTCGTCGTTGTTTGTCTTTTTCAGGTTTGCATAATTGGTTGTACAAACGGCATTTCCCCATATTGGTGTATGTCCGGCAGTGATTGTCTCACTGTTACTGTGCACTTCAAGGGTTCTCAACACCAATGCTGCTTCACGGATATCGCCGCGTTTGATGTCCGGTATCAGAATGGATGCCGAATCTTTGGCTTGCGTCAGATCCCGATACAGATGTTTGGCATAGATACGTTCCGCAATGCGGCTGAAAACGCTTCCAGCCTGTACACCTCCCGAGGGATAACCATTTGGGTCTACTATGGAGACAATACAGCTGTATTGGGGGGATTCGGAAGGGAAGAAACCGCAGAAACTTACCTGATACTTGGTCTTTTCTGCCTTATACCCTTGTTTCCCCTGTGAAATCTGAGCGGTGCCGGTCTTTCCTGAAACATGGAATTGTTCGCTTCCTGCCTGTTTAGCCAGTCCGTCAGACACTACTTTCTGAAGCATATAACGTATTTGGTCCAGTGTTGTGTCTGAACAAATTTTAGGGTTGACTATTTCAGTCGGAAATTCTTGTATAATTTCTCCGTCTTTTGCAATTGCTTTTACGAATTTCGGCTTGACCATTATGCCATTGTTTGCAATGGCATTGTAGAAATTCAGCAGATAGATAGGCGGAAACATTGTCTCATAGCCGATACTCATCCATGGCAGAGTTGTCTTGGGGAAATAACTGCGTTCTTTCGGACCGTATATGCGGGGGCTTGCCTCGCCTACAAAGCCCAGATTGAGCGGCTTGTCAATGCTCATTCTACGTAACCCGTCGATAAATTTCTGCGGATTGTCTCCGTAGAATTTTTCAATGATTGTGGAAACCCCTACATTTGAGGAATAACCGAGAATTTGTGTCACATTAATTTTCCCGTATCCTTCGTGATGCCAGTTCCAGTCTTTCATGAAGCGTCCGTGCATCTTGACGATTCCCTTGCCGGTGTCTACCACATAATCGGGTGTGATATAACCGTCTTCCAGAGCTACCATGAGAGAAGCCGTCTTGAAAGTCGATCCCGGTTCCATCAGGTTGCTTACCGCATTGTTGCGCATTTCGTAATATTTCCCGTCATTGGCTCGTGTCATGTTGACACTTGCTTTTACTTCACCCGTAGCGACTTCCATGACAATGGCTACTCCGGACTGGGCTTCCAGATTCTTGAGCTGGTCGACCAGTGCTTTCTCGGCGATGTCCTGTATTTCTACATCAATGGTTGTGATAATGTCACATCCGTCAATCGGTGGGGTGTCGATGATATCCAGATATTTGTTCATGACCTTTTGCCGGTGGATGGTCCCATATCTTCCTTTAAGAATGGAATCATACGTCAGCTCGATACCGTTTTTTGCCCCTAGTGTGGTGTCCGGATACATGTCTCCCAATGTGCGTGCGGCCAGTGAGCCGAAAGGTTTTTTGCGTTGGTTGAATGCAAGTTCGATGAATCCGCCTTTGTATTTGTTCAAGTTGAAAACAGGCAACTTCTTGACTTCTTTACATTCAATATACGAAATTCGTCTGGGATATAGCAGATAGTTCTGGCTTCCTAATCTCCTTCCCCTCAGGATGTGGCGGCGGAATTCACGTGCGCTTTTGTCCGGAAATATCTGATGCAACCCTTCGCATATCTCGGTCAGATGATTCATGAGTGTCGTGTCGTTCCCGGCATTCTTGCATGTCTTGAAGTCCATATAAATCTTATATTCGGGCAGACTGCTTGCCATCAGTTTGCCGTCAGCAGAGATAATGTTTCCGCGCGTAGGTGGTATATTTACATTTTCTTTGACGAACATGTCAGCCACAACCTGCCAATATTGGCGTTCGGCAAACATGATTACAGCTGCCTTTGTAATGACTGCAATGACAAAAAGTGTCATAATCAGCAGAATGAATGTATAGCGTCGTATGATGTATTTTTGTCCAGGTATCATTTGTCTGTATCTTTAATTAAAAATGGAGGTGTGGTAGCGGTTTCCAGTGGGGTTCCCTCTGCCGAAATATATTCTTCAATGCGTGACTGTCTGCTCCGTTCGGTAAGTTCGGAAGAGATAGTGAGCGCGTCATATTTTATATCCACCAGTGTTTTTTTAAGTTTGTCTATTTCAATCATCTCCTGTTGGCTGGTATAACGGTTGTCAATATATAAAATCACAAAAAACATGATGAGAATAATCAGATTGGCCTGATGCCGCATCAGATGTACCAGGACTTCGCCTCCGAGAATTTTTCTCCATGTCAGTTTTGATTTCTCTATGTCTGATGTCTTTTCTTGTTGTTCCATATTATATTTTTTCTGCTATTCTTAGTTTTGCGCTTCTTGAGCGTGGGTTGAGGGCCATCTCTTCGTCCGTCGGGATAATTACTTTTGAGTGAACGGCCTTGAGTGGAGATCTTTTGTTCCCAAACAAGTCTTGTTCTACTTTTCCTTCCGTGTTGCCGGTCTTTATGATATTTTTTACTATCCTGTCTTCCAGCGAATGATAAGTGATGACTACAAGTCTTCCGCCTGGTTTCAGGGCATTAGTCGCTGCATACAGCATTTCTTTGAGTGCTTCCATTTCGTTGTTCACTTCAATACGGAGTGCCTGAAATGCCTTGGCCAGCTCTTTCTTTTCACGGTCGCGGTTAAAATATGGTCTGATGATTTCCAGGAAGTCGTCAATCGTTTCTATCGCTTTCCCGTTCCTTGCCTTTACGAGTGCGGCTGCCAGCTTCCTGCTGTTCCGTAGTTCTCCATACAGATAGAATACGTTTGCCAGACGTTCTTCGTCGTATGTGTTTATTATTTCTGCAGCCGTCATTCCGGCACGTTTGTTCATTCGCATGTCCAGCTTGCCGTTGAACCGGAAAGAGAACCCTCTTTCCGAATCATCGAAATGGTGTGATGATACACCTAAATCCGCCAATATGGCATCAACTTCGTTTATGCCATAATAGCGCAGGAAATTGTGAAGATAGCGGAAATTACTTCTGACAAATGTAAATCGCGGGTCATTGTCTATGATGTTTCTTTCTGCATCCGCATCCTGGTCAAAGCTGAACAGGCGGCTTCCGTCGCCCATGTTCCGTAGAATTTCTTTCGAATGTCCTCCTCCGCCGAATGTGACATCCACATAGATGCCGCCTGGGTGCAGGTTCATCCCTTGTACGCTTTCTCGGAGTAGGACTGGGATATGGTAAGTCTGTTCTAGTTCTTTCATTTGCGGATAGATTTTAGCATTTCACCTTATTATATAATTGAGCTGTAAAATTAGATATTTCTATAGAATCGTGGGCTATTTTTTTACAAGAAAATTTCTGGAAGTTATCAACAGGCAGTTTATTTCTTTTTTCTTTTCCCGGTTGTAGTGAGGGCGTAAAGTGCTTCAGGTACACTTGGAGAGGATAAATTGACTTTTTTATGGTTTCATCTTGCATTTCTTGTGCGAAAATGAATGAGTTTTAAAAAGATGAGTTACATTTGCAGAGTAAAAGAAGAAAAATGACGGAAAAATCAATGTTTTTAATTGATATTGATAAAGTGGTGAGAGACAAGGCCGGCAAGAAGTCCGGACGGATACCTCGCTTTGTCATATCATATCTGAAACGCATCGTTCATCAGGATGAGATTAATGCTTTTTTGAAAAGCGTGTCAGACAAGACGGGTGTGGAGTTCCTGGAAGCGTGTGTGGATTATCTGGATATCAAATTGGAAGTGGAAGGTATGGAAAACTTGCCTTCTGGAGGATTGTACACGTTCGTCTCGAATCATCCTTTGGGAGGGCAGGATGGCATTGCTTTAGGATATATTCTGGGGAAGCATTATGACGGACATATTAAGTATCTGGTCAATGATTTGCTGATGAATCTGCATGGTCTGGCACCGTTGTGTATTCCTATCAACAAGACAGGATCGCAGTCACGTGATTTCCCTCAAATGGTGGAGGCCGGTTTTCGTTCGGACGATCATATCATTATGTTTCCGGCAGGAATCTGCTCGCGCAGGCAGAATGGAGTTATCAAGGACTTACCGTGGAAAAAGACATTCGTTACGAAAAGTGTGGAAACGCATCGTGATGTAGTTCCCATTCATTTTGAAGGGCGGAACTCCAATTTCTTCTATAATCTGGCGAATGCTTGTAAATTTCTGGGAATCAAATTTAATATTGCTATGCTTTATCTTGCCGATGAAATGTATAAAAACCGTCATAAGACATTTCGGGTAACTATAGGGAAGCCCATTCCCTGGCAGACTTTCAACAAGTCGAAATCACCGGCAGAATGGGCTGATTATGTACGTGAACTGGTTTATAAACTGTAATCAAGTTACAACAAAATATATGGAAGAGATTATTGCGCCGATTGACAAGGAAATATTGAAGTCGGAACTTACGGAAGACAAACGGTTGAGGTCTACGAATAAGAGCAACAACGAAATTTATATCGTTACTTGGAAAAACGCACCGAATGTGTTGAAGGAAATCGGACGTCTGAGGGAAATTGCGTTCCGGGCTGCAGGAGGTGGTACGGGCAAGTCTATGGATCTTGACGAGTATGATTTGATGGAGCATCCTTACCATCAGTTGATTGTGTGGAATCCGGAATCTGAGGAAATTCTTGGGGGATATCGTTATTTTCTTGGCGATGAAGTGGAATTTGACGAAAAGGGGGAACCTATATTGGCCACTGCCCACATGTTCAAGTTCTCGGACAAGTTCCTGAAGGAATATCTGCCGGCGACAATCGAATTGGGACGTTCGTTTGTGACGTTGGAATATCAGTCGACCCGTGCCGGTTCGAAAGGTTTGTTTGCGCTGGATAACCTGTGGGACGGGTTGGGGGCACTTACAGTAGTGATGCCTCAGGTGAAATATCTGTTTGGAAAGATGACCATGTATCCGAGCTATAACCGTTTTGGCCGTGATATGATTTTATATTTTCTGAGGAAGCATTTCGGTGATAAGGACAAGCTGATTATTCCCGAAAAGCCTTTGCTGATAGAGACAGACTTGTCGGTTCTCGAAAAGCTTTTCTGTCATGATACTTTCAAAGAAGATTATAAGGTCCTTAATACGGAAATCAGGAAGTTGGGCTACAACATACCTCCGCTGGTCAATGCATATATGGGGCTTTCGCCTACAATGCGTATGTTCGGTACGGCTATCAACTATGGTTTCGGTGATGTGGAGGAAACTGGTATCTTGATTGCTGTTGATGAGATTCTGGAGGAAAAGCGTGTCCGTCATATCGAATCTTTTATCAAGGAGCATCCGGAAGCTCTGAACATTACATCATCAGTCAATCCGGTTATGGGCAGGATAAAAAAGAACTGACAGGCAGGAAAGAGTGTGCCATTATAGATGAAACCAGATACTGAAGCATAAAGGCCCGGAGAAGATATCTTCTCCGGGCCTTTATGCTTCGGCGCGTTAGTTTTTCAATACAATTTCTTGAATCTTCGTAGAAGTTATTTCACTTCTCCTAACTGGTTTCCGTATTCCATCTCTCCTTGTACCACGAAGTAGACAGCTTCCGGATCAAATGGACCCATTCCGTCTTTCGTGGATTCTTTCATGATGTAGTCTACGATTGCATCTTGGTCGATGTTGATGTATCCTTCTTCATCAGGCTGTGCGTCCAGACATCCGCTGGTCGTATAGTAGTCAACAATTACATCCAGGATGTAATATAGGTCATCATCAGAGAAAGCGTCTTTCATTTCTTGAGGCAGGTAGTTCTTGATGAATTCGATGGTCTTTTCATCATCCTCGTCTTCCAGCAAAAAATCGTTGTCCATTCCCATAGATTATTGTTTTTTAGTTGATAATAATGTCTTTTTCAGAGCAGTGCTTCAATTTTAGCCTGCAAGGCAGATTTAGTGGTGGCTCCGACTTGTTTGTCGACAACCTCTCCATTCTTGAGGAACAATACTGTCGGAATGTTTCTTACTCCGAAGCGTGCGGGTAAATCGCTGTTCTCGTCTACATCGCATTTGCCTATGTTCACCTTGTCCTTAAAGGTTTCGGCCAGTTCTTCGATGTAGGGGGCAATTTGCCGGCAAGGTCCGCACCATGTAGCCCAAAAATCAAGTACTACGGGTTTCCCTTCAGCTACAATAGCTTCAAAATTGTCATCTTTAATGTTCAATGCCATAATCGTATGTTTTTAAAAAAGATTTTCTGTACAAATATATACTAATTTATTTTATACTCCAACATCGGCTGGCTTTTTAAATAGTTGATCAGCTCCTTTTTCACGGCCACTTTTGTGGAGCGTGAGCTGAGGCTGACGTGCATTTGTCTTTCGTCGTCACGGACCAGAAAGCAAAGCTCTGCATTTCCCGGGCTGGATTTTACCAAGGAGGAAATTTCCATGATTAGTTGATTGTCGATGACGGACAACGGAATGCTCACTGTAATTTTTTCAATTGCACGTTCTTTCACGTCCGAAAGAAGTTCGATGGCATTTATCTTTACTTCCCATTCGTCTTGCTTCCATTGTTTGGGTTGGCATTTGCCGTGCATGAACAGGAACATACCTTCCATGAAATAGTTTTTCTTTTCTACCCATTCGTTGCCGAAGAAAGCAAATTCTGCCGAGCCGGAGTAATCTTCCATTTTGGCGATTCCATAGGGCTTGCCGGTCTTGGTATATCCTTCACGTACGCCCGTGACGATTCCTCCCAGTATCAGGTCTCTGTTGTGCAGGGGGGTAAGGTCTGCAAGTTGGACCATCCGGACGTTGCAGACGTTTTCGAGAACAACAGCGAACTCGTCGAGCGGATGGGCGGAAAGATAGATTCCGACCAGTTCGCGCTCTTTGTTCAGACGTTCCAGATCGCTCCATGAAGGAGCATGGACAATCTCAGGGGTAGTCACTTCTATTTCCATAGAATCGCCGAAAAGGGAATTGGAGGTGACCATTTTGTCTGCCTGATATTTGGCTCCGTAGCGTACCAACGTTTCTACAAATGTTTCGTCTTTGGCGTTTTTCAGGAAGAAGTCTTCGCGCTTTATTTCTGGGAAGCTGTCGAAACTTCCTGCCAGTGCCAGATTTTCGATGTTTTTCCGGTTGCATGCGGATAGGTTTACCCTCTGCACGAAGTCGAAAATCCCTTTGAACGGGCCGTTCTTTTTCCGCTCGTTCAGAATGCTCTGTACGGCCGACTCGCCCACGCCCTTGATGGCTCCCAGTCCGAAGCGGATATTGCCTTGGTCGTTGACAGAGAACTTCAGGTTACTTTCGTTCACGTCGGGGCCGAGTACTTTGATGCCGGTGGCCTTGCATTCGTCCATCAGCTTGGTGATTTCAGTGATGTTTGAGATGTTCCGGCTCATCGTGGCGGCCATGTATTCCGACGGATAGTTCGCTTTCAGGTAAGCGGTCTGATAGGCAACCCACGAATAGCAGGTGGCATGTGACTTGTTGAATGCGTATGAGGCGAATTTCTCCCAGTCGGCCCATATCTTTTCCAGGACCTGCGGGTCGTGTCCGTTCTTTTTCCCGCCCTCGATGAACTTCGGCTTCATGTGGTCCAGCTTGTCACGCAGCTTCTTGCCCATTGCCTTACGCAAGGCATCCGATTCGCCTCGGGTGAAGTCGGCCAACAGACGGGAAAGGAGCATCACCTGTTCCTGATAGACCGTAATACCGTAGGTGTCTTTCAGATATTTCTCCATGATGGGAATATCATATTCGATAGGCTTCCGCCCGTGTTTGCGGTCGATGAAGTCGGGAATGTAGTCCATCGGTCCCGGGCGGTACAGGGCGTTCATGGCGATCAGGTCCTCGAAAGTGGTGGGCTGGAGTTCGCGCAGATACTTCTGCATGCCGGCCGACTCGAACTGGAACGTGCCGATGGTCCGTCCCTCACTGTACAGCTTGTATGTGGCAGGATCGTCGATAGGTATCTCGTCGATGTCCAGCTCGATTCCCTTGCTCTGTCGGATATTCTCGATGGCTTCCTTGATGATGGAGAGGGTCTTCAGTCCCAGAAAGTCCATCTTGATGAGGCCGGTATCCTCGATTACGGAGCCTTCGTATTGGGTGACAAGCATCTTCTCGCCGGTCTCCTTGTCGTCGGCGGTGCTTACCGGCACCCAGTCGGTGATGTCGTCACGGCAGATGATGGTGCCGCAGGCATGCACACCCGTGTTGCGCACGTTTCCTTCGAGCATTTTGGCATATTTGATGGTATCGCGCAGTACAGGGTCGGACGACATTTCCGCCTCCTGCAGTTCGGGTACGTAGGCAATGGCATTCGTCAGGTTCAGTTTCTTGTCGGGTATCTTGTCCGGGACGAGCTTGCACAGGCGGTCCGACTCGGAGAGGGGAAGCTTCTGCACGCGCGCCACATCCTTGATGGCAAGCTTGGTGGCCATCGTGCCGTAGGTGATGATGTGCGCCACTTTTTCCTGTCCGTATTTTTCCGTCACCCAGTTCAGCACCCTTCCCCGTCCGTCATCGTCGAAGTCCACGTCGATATCAGGCAGGGAGATACGGTCGGGGTTCAGGAAACGCTCGAACAGCAGGTCATATTTGATGGGGTCAATCTGCGTGATTCCCAGGCAGTAGGCCACGGCCGATCCTGCAGCTGAACCACGTCCCGGACCTACCGATACGTCGAGTTGGTTGCGGGCGGCGTTGATGAAATCCTGTACGATAAGGAAGTAGCCGGGGAAACCCATGGTCTTCATGATATACAGTTCGAATTTCAGCCGCTCCTTGATTTCCTCGTTCATGTCCGCACCATAGCGGCGTATGGCACCGTCGTAGGCCAGTTTGGCCAGATAGTCAGCTTCCAGCTTGATACGGTAGAGTTTGTCATAGCCTCCCAGACGCTCTATCTTGGCCTTGGCGGACGCTTCGTCCATGACCACATTCCCGTTTTCGTCCTGTGTGAACTCGTCAAACAGGTCTTTCTCCGTATATTTTTTCCGGTATTCTTCTTCTGTGCCGAACTCTTCGGGGATGGAGAAGGTAGGCATGATGGGCGCATGGTCGATGGAATAGAATTCCACCTTGTCGCACACCTCTATCGTGTTGGCCAACGCTTCGGGCACATCGGAAAAGATTTCGTTCATTTCCTCGCGGGTCTTCATCCATTCCTGCTTGGTGTAGAGCATACGGTTCGGGTCGTCAAGGTCCTTGCCGGTACTCAGGCAGATCAGCCGGTCGTGGGCTTCGGCGTTTTCCTCGTCCACAAAATGCACGTCGTTGGTGCACACCAGTTTGATTCCGTATTTCTTGGAATATTCAATCAGCTTCTCGTTGACTGTCTGTTGCAGGTGATAAGTTTCATGGTTGGCCCTTGGGGCGGTGGCCTTGTGGCGTTGGAGTTCCAGATAATAGTCGTCACCGAACAGGTTCTTGTACCATCTGACAGCTTCTTCCGCTTCCTCGAACTGGCCTGCCGTAATCCGTTTGGGCACTTCCCCTCCCAGACAGGCGGAGCAGACAATCAGTCCCTCGTGGTATTTCTCCAGTTCCGTGCGGTCGGTACGCGGACGCATGTAGAATCCTTTGGTCCATGCTTTCGACACCAGCTTGATGAGGTTGTGGTAGCCTTTCAGATTTTTGGCGAGCACCACCAGATGGTATCCGCTCTGGTCCTGTTTCCCGTCGCGGTCCTCCATGCTCCGTCGGGCCACATACATCTCGCAGCCGAAGATAGGCTTGAACAGCTTCTTTTTCGCCGCTTCCAGCTGTTCCTTGCAGGCCGCGATCTCAGCTTGTGGGTCATCTGCCGTTTCCTTTCCGCTTTCCAGTGCGGCAATCCGTTTTTTCAGGTCCTTGATTTCTCCGTTGGTCCCTCCGTTCTTCTTGTTGACATAGTTGAAGAACTCCTTGATGCCGAACATGTCTCCATGGTCAGTCACGGCGATTCCCCTCATTCCGTTGGCGATGGCCTTGTCGACCAGCCTGGGGATGGAGGCTTGTCCGTCGAGGATGGAATATTGCGTATGAACGTGCAAATGAACAAAATCTTGCATGGCTTGTGATAGGTTTGTAAAACGAGTCCAAAGATACCTATCTTTTTCGGGAACGGCAAATTTTCGGCAGGGGACAATTTAGAGGTAATTAGGTGCTTTCTGGTGTGCGCCGTTTGTGTCTTACGCATGATGTAATATTTATCTTCTGGTTAAGAGCCTGTTTTAAATCTTGCTCAGCACTTTTTTGAGGCCGGAAACAACCTCAAAAGAGGCTGAGCCTTTAGAAGGAAGATTAAACAGGCTCTTTGTGTTATTTCATCAACTGCATCAAATGTGAGGCTACACAAGCATAACCTTTGTCGGTAAAGTGAATATAATCGACGCTGTAAAGTCCGTCGCGTATCGTTCCATGTTCGTCAAGGAACCAGCCTGTAGGATTCGTATAGCAGACCTGAGCTCCAAAGATGTGTGCTTCCAACAGTTCATGAATGCGGTCGCACTGTTTACGGATTGCACTGTCCTGCTCTTTTCCGGAAGGGAAAAGTCCCAATAAGATAATCTTTGAACCGGGAAACTGTTTGCAAGCCTCTTCTGTAACAGTAATGATGCCTTCAGCCGTATCGTCTGCTGTGTCCTGACCAACTACCAGATTATTGATTCCGATGGCAATCGCCACATATTCCGGATTGCATCGGTTGTAGTTTCCGTAACGGACACGCCAAAGCAAGTTCTGCGTGCGGTCACCCGAGATACCGGCACTCTCCCAGTTACCCTGTCCCAAAGCATCGTCCATTGACTGCTTGCCGGGTTTGTAGCTTACGAGTTTCCGCATTCCGCCCCAGCCCTGCGTAATGGAATTGCCCAGCAATAGCAATTTCAGTTTACGTCCGTTTAGTGTCGTTTCGATATCCTGTGCCACCGAATGCCATTCCGAGCCTTCTATCCATCCGGCAGCCGAGCGATACTCGTTTCCGGGAACGGCATGAGTACAATTGTTGGACCATCGGCCGGTAGCTTTCAGTATGAAGCGTACAATGGATTCAGGATTGTTCAGTGAATGCGGATGATGACCGATACCCGGTTTGTGAATTACGGTAATCGGAGCGCCAAGGCGCTTCATCTCTGCTTCGAAAAGGGCTGTATTCTCTGCAACCGGAACAATATCATCGGCATCGCCTACCACGTGCAGTATCGGAATGCCTGCATGTGCAATCTTGGCGGCATGATTCAGCGGGTTCTTTTTCCAGCGTACAGCTTGTTCTTCATTCTTAAAGCCGTAGGCTGCCAGCATCCGTGTTACATCCCCGGCCGAACCTGCATGAGCCCCTTTTCCCATCGGCCAGCTCTTAATGTCCATGACCGGTGCGTCGGCATAAATGCAGGCTACTTTATCGGCATTCTGTGCCACCCAGTTGTAAACAATCAATCCGCCACGGCTCATACCCTCTAATACGGCTTTTTTATGAAAACCGTTCTTCATCAGATATTTGTAAAACTTGTTCTAGCGTTTGACAGCCTTATCGGCACCATACAAATCGGCCACGTCACAATATACGACATGGAAACCCTGCTCCAGTAAACCGATATCGGTCTGCGGTTCATGTCCCCAGAAACGTGCCCGCCATATCCAGGGTCTTCCTTCCGCTTCTTTAGCCGGACGCACCACTTTGCAAGGAACTCCATCCAACTGGAAATCGTATCCTTGGTAGCCATGAAAATTAAAGGAGGTGGCATCTTCGGGTACGAATGCTGCCGGATTGTTTTGAACTGCATTCAGCAGGTAATCGCCGATTTTACGGGCCATCGCACCCGCACCGATAGAAGACGGATGCAAGCGGTCGGGCATAATAGCTTGATTCCATTGATTACCGAACAGATTGTTCAGATTAATGATGCCCAGTCTGTTGTCATAAGCCAGTTGTTCAATTGCCGGACGTATCTTTTCTTCAATAATGCACGGATTGATGGTGTTCTTTTCGGTAAGGAAACAACGCACCGGAGTTAGCAGGATCACCTGCGGATGTGAGTCCAGCAAACGATAGGTATCAATAAGCGTCTGATATTCGTCCATAAAATTCTTCTCGTCTTTCCAGTTCTGGGGTTTAGTGTCATTGGTTCCCAATTTAATCAGAACAATGTCTGGAAGAAAATTCTTTGATTCGTTATATACTTCTGTATGAACATACGGATAATCACCGTCCGACTGCGCTGTTGCTCCGTTGGATCCAAAGTTACGGACTTCGTAACCGTCACCCAGATAATATTGTAACTGGGCGGGATAAGAGTTTTTCTCCCGGTTGGAAATACCTGCACCGTACGTGATGCTGTTGCCCACGCATGCCACCTTGATAATCCGTTTCGCCCATAAGCTTGTGGGCAAAATCAACATACAGCAGATGCATGCCAAAAATATTCTTTTCATTGTATCGTTTATGTAAAGTTTAATATGCAACTTGCTTGAAAAACTTCCGTTATTTTTTATCTGTTAAGTTAAATTTTAATATATGGAAAGAGCGGAAAAAAGAAGTCCCGGGAGTCAATACAAAACGCTTCGGCGTTTTATCGGAAACGTCCTTGCGTTTTAACCGAAACGTCTTGACGTTTTCTCTCAAACACCGAAGCGTTTTCAGACAGACGGTATGCTGTCTGGAAACCAGTCATTTGGTCTGTGTATACCCTTCCGCTTTCAGCAAGTCGACCACCCGTTGCCTCATTTCGCCTTGTATAAGAATTTCGTAATCTTTTACCGAACCTCCCACGCCACATTTCGTCTTCAGGAACTTGCCCAGTTCTTTCAGGTCTTCCTCACGTCCGGTGAATCCCGAAACCACGGTCACGGTTTTTCCTCCACGCCCTTTTTTCTCGATGCTTACGCGGAGCTTCTGTTTCCCTTTTTCAGGGGTTTCCTCCTCTTCTTCCGTCCCGTCGTCGTAATGGAAGTCGGGGTTGGTGGAATATACGATGTTCAGACGGTCTTTCCAGTCGTTTTTCTTCATGTGTAAAAATGATAATGAATGTTCCGAAAGCCCAAAGATAAGCACATTTTTCGGGTTTCGTTCACGCGTTTGGAGAGAAAAGCGTATTTTTGCAGAGATTTGAAACAAATTGAAATTGTGCGGATGTCAGAACAAGTGCATAAAAATATCGGTAAAATACCTGAGCCGACCTTGCGCAGGCTTCCGTGGTATCTTTCGAGCGCCAAGCTGATGAGGGAGAAGGGGGAGACCTATGTGTCGTCCACCCAGATTTCGCGCCAGATCAACATCGACGCTTCGCAGATAGCAAAGGACTTGTCGTATGTGAACATCTCCGGGCGGACCAGAGTGGGATATGAGATTGACCGGCTGGTGGATGTGCTTGAGGACTTTCTCGGATTCACGAACCTGCACAGGGCCTATCTGTTTGGTGTGGGAAGTCTGGGAGGTGCTTTGCTCCGCGACTCCGGTCTGGCGCATTTCGGTCTGGAGATTGTGGGCGGATTCGATGTCAATCCCGAACTGGTGGGAACGGAAATCAACGGCATTCCCATTTATCATACGGACGAGTTTGAGCAGCGAATGGAAACCGACGGCGTAAGGATAGGCGTGCTGACCGTGCCCATCAATATCGCGCAGGAGATAACCGACAAGATGGTGGAGGGGGGAGTCAAGGCGGTGTGGAACTTCACCCCGTTCCGTATCCGGGTGCCCGAAGGCATTGTGGTGCAGAATACTTCGCTCTATGCCCATCTGGCCGTGATGTTTAACCGTTTGAATGAACTTGTAAAAAAATGATCTCATGAAGATAATAGCTGTTGGCATGAATTACAGGCTCCATTGCGAGGAGCTGCACGCCGGAGAGCCCGTACCGGAAGAGCCGGTGATTTTTATGAAGCCCGATTCGGCCATTCTGAAGGACGGAAAGCCGTTTTTTATTCCTGACTTCTGTAGGCAGGTAGACTATGAGACGGAACTGGTGGTGCGCATCAGCCGTCTGGGAAAGAACATTGCGGAGCGTTTCGCGCACCGCTATTACGATGCCGTGACCGTGGGCATCGACTTCACCGCACGTGATCTCCAGCGGAAATACCGTGCCGAAGGAAAGCCTTGGGAACTCTGCAAGGGATTCGACAACTCGGCGGCTGTCGGTGACTGGATTCCCGTGGACCGCTTTACGGATATCCAGAACATCCGTTTTCATCTGGATATTGACGGGAAGACGGTTCAGAGTGGGAACACATGCGACATGATTTTCAGTGTAGACCGGATTGTCGCCTACGTGAGCCGGTTCTGTACATTGAAAATCGGAGACCTGCTTTACACGGGGACACCTGTGGGAGTAGGGCCGGTACGGATAGGCAATCATCTGGAAGGTTATCTGGAAGACAATAAAGTACTTGAATTCAATATACGATGAAGATAAGGACAGGATTCGGTTTCGATGTCCATCGGCTGGTGCCGGGACGCGAATTGTGGCTGGGCGGAATCAGGCTGGAGCACGAGACGGGGCTTCTGGGGCATTCCGATGCCGATGTGTTGATACATGCCATTTGTGACGCACTGCTGGGTGCAGCCAACATGCGTGATATCGGGTATCATTTCCCTGATAATTCCTCGGAGTTCGAGAACATAGACAGCAAGATACTTTTGAGGAAGACCGTCGCCCTGATAGCGGAGAAAGGGTATCGTGTGGGAAACATTGACGCGACGGTATGCGCCGAGCGTCCCAAGCTGAAAGCTCATATCCCTCTCATGCAGGAAACGCTTGCCGGAGTGATGGGGGTGGATGTGGACGATGTGTCCATCAAGGCCACCACGACTGAGAAACTGGGGTTCACCGGACGTGAGGAAGGTATTTCCGCATACGCCGTAGTGTTGATTGAAAAAGACTGAAGAATGAGCCATCCAAGATATTCCGTGATCATTCCCGTCTATAACCGTCCGGATGAGGTGGACGAACTTCTGGAGAGTCTTTCGCATCAGACACTCAAGGATTTTGAGGTGTTGGTAGTGGAGGACGGCTCGTCCGTGCCCTGCAAGGAAGTGGCCGACAAGTACCGTTTGTCCATGGAAGTCCGATATTATGCCAAACCGAATTCCGGACCGGGACAAACCCGCAATTACGGAGCGGAACAGAGTCGGGGAGAGTATCTCCTTATTCTGGATTCCGACTGCATCTTGCCTGAAGGCTATCTTCAGGCTGTTGAGGCTGAGCTGGAAAGAGAGCCGGCCGATGCTTTCGGCGGGCCTGACCGGGCACACGCCTCGTTTACACCGGTCCAGAAAGCCATCAATTATGCGATGACCTCTTTCTTCACCACAGGCGGAATCCGGGGAGGAAAGAAGAAAATGGACAAGTTTTATCCGCGCAGCTTCAATATGGGCGTGCGTGCCGATGTGTATAAGGCATTGGGCGGATTCTCCAATATGCGTTTCGGTGAGGACATTGACTTCAGCATCCGTATTTTCAAGAACGGATACCGGTGCCGTCTCTTTCCCGGAGCATGGGTGTGGCACAAGCGTCGCACAGACTTCCGCAAGTTTTTCAAGCAAGTGCACAATTCGGGCATAGCGCGCATCAATCTCTATAAGAAATATCCTGAATCACTGAAGCTTGTGCATCTGCTTCCGGCGGTGTTTACCGTGGGAGTGGTACTGGTGCTGCTGGCATCCCTTGTCTGTCCGTGGAGCCTGCTTCTCCTTTTGATGTTCGCTTTGGTGATATTTCTGGATTCATCCTTGCGGAACAGGAGCGTATGGATAGGAGCGCTTTCCGTAGGGGCCGCCTTCATCCAGCTTACAGGTTACGGAAGCGGTTTTCTCCGTGCCTGGTGGAAGCGGTGTGTGCTTGGAAAAGACTCTTTCTCCGCATTCGAGAAGAATTTCTATAAATGAGATAAAATCATTGCCTTTGCGGGTGTTTTTCTTTAAATTTGCGGCATATTGCTGATCTTGAATCTATATGAGTGAAAAAATGAATATCAACCAGTGGGCGGAGGAAGACCGTCCGCGTGAGAAGATGATGCTTCACGGAGCATCGGCGTTGAGCAACGCAGAGCTGCTTGCCATCCTGATAGGGTCGGGGAGCACCGAAGATACGGCGGTGGGGCTGATGCGTAAGGTGCTCGACGGGTGTCACAACAAGTTAAGTGAGTTGGGAAAATGCTCGATTGAGGATTTGTGCCGTTATAAAGGAATCGGTCCGGCCAAGGCGGTGACTATTCTGGCTGCTTCCGAACTGGGAAAGCGGAGGAAGGAGGAAGAGCCGAAAGAGCGGAAACAAATACGTTGTTCTACGGATATATTTGAATATTTTCATCCGTCGATGTGTGATTTGCCGGTAGAAGAATGCTGGGTGATGTTGCTCAATCAGGCGGCCAGGGTGATTGACGCATTGAGAATCAGCCAGGGAGGACTGGCCTCTACACAGGTGGATGTACGTTGTGTGCTTCGTGAAGCCTTGCTGAAGCGTGCCACGGCAATCGTGCTCTGCCATAATCATCCTTCGGGAAATGTGAGTCCCAGTACGGATGATGACCGTCTGACACAAGCCTTGAACCAGGCCTCGAAAACCATGAATATCCGTCTCCTTGACCATGTGATTGTGACCGACGGGGCATATTATAGTTATGTCGATGAGGGAAGGTTGTAGCGATTCATATTTTTTGTTACATTTGCGACAGATTCAAAAAGGAAATGAATGTTATGGATAACGAAACGAAACTGAAGATAGAAGAGCGGATTGTCGAAATGCTGAAAACAGTGTACGACCCTGAGATTCCTGTAAATGTGTATGATTTGGGATTGATTTATAAGATTGATCTGCAGGATGACGGTGCGTTGACACTTGACATGACACTGACCGCTCCCAATTGTCCTGCGGCCGACTTTATCATGGAGGACATCCGCCAGAAGGTAGAGTCGGTGGAAGGTGTGGCTTCTGCTCAGGTGAATCTGGTGTTCGAGCCGGAGTGGGACAAGGACATGATGACGGAAGAAGCAAAACTGGAATTGGGATTTTTATAAATGGCAATGTTTATGGACGAGATGAAGAATGTATATTTCTTGTCGGACGCCCATCTCGGTTCGAGGGCGATCCCTCATGGGCGTACTCAGGAACGCAGGTTGGTGAACTTTCTGGATGCAATCAAGCATAAGGCGGCCGCAGTATATCTGCTGGGAGACATGTTTGATTTCTGGTATGAGTTCAAGCTGGTGGTGCCGAAAGGATACACGCGTTTTTTAGGAAAGCTTTCTGAACTGACTGATTTGGGTGTAGAGGTGCATTTTTTCATCGGGAACCATGATATCTGGTGCGGCGATTATCTGGAAAAAGAATGCGGCGTAATTCTGCATCGCGAACCGCTCACTTGCGAGATATACGGAAAAGAATTCTTTCTTGCCCACGGAGACGGTCTGGGTGATAATGACCGAAAGTTCAAGTTCTTGCGTACGATGTTTCATAGCCATACGCTTCAGTGCCTTTTCTCGTCTTTGCATCCCCGCTGGAGTGTGGAACTGGGTCTGGAGTGGGCGAAGCATAGTCGCATGAAACGTGAAAACGGACGTGAACCGGACTATATGGGTGAGGACAAGGAACCTCTTGTGTTGTTTGCCAAGGATTATTTGAACACACACTCCGATATCAACTATTTCGTATTCGGGCATCGTCATATCATGCTTGACCTGATGTTGTCTCGTGCTACCCGTCTGATGATATTGGGTGATTGGATTCATGATTTCTCGTATGCCGTATTTGACGGGGAAAACATGTTTATGGAACAATATATCGAAGGGGAAACTTCTTTGTAGTTTTTGCTTGTAGAACGCAGAGACGCAAAAGCGCAGAGCCTTAACCTTGGGAAGGACTGGTTTGCGGGATGGAAGATAAGGTCTCTGCGTTTTACATGTTTTTTGGATTTCCCGAGGCACTGGGATTATCTGGCCACTTCACCACTTTCTTTTTTGGCAAGCAACCCCTCCACCTCCGCTTTTTTCACCAGATTATAGTCTCCGGAAATGGTATTTTTCAACACAGAGGCAGCAGTAGAGAAATCGACCCGTTTCTGGTCATCGTCGAATGCCCCTTGTGCATAGAGCATCGCGCCGCAAAACGCATCTCCTACGCCTACACAATCAATCACATTGTCGATATCGAACACGCGGGTGTGTTTCATTGTACCGTGGCTGTAAAGTATGCCGGCGAAAGTGTGGTGTTCTGAACTCATCACGTTACGCAGGGCGATATAGATGTATTTGCAGTCGGGCACTTGCTTGCTGATTTCCCGGCAGAATTTCTCGTATGCGTCGGTATCGTATGTTTCTCCGTTACGTGTAGCCTTGAATCCCGGTGCGGGGATACCTGTAACCAGTGCATATTCACCTTCGCTTCCGAACATGATGTCACTGTGTACCATCAACGGCCGAAGCACTTCCTGGGCGCTCTTTCCGTAGTTCCACAGATTCTTGCGGTAGTTGATGTCATAAGAGACGGTCAGCCCCATTTCTTTGGCCGTCTCGATGGCTTCCTTGCATACATCTGCGAGCCCCGGTGTCAGAGCCGCATCGATTCCCGACCAGTGGAAGATGGCTGCATCCTTGAATGCGTCTTCCCAGTCAATCATTCCCGGTTTGAGCTCCGAGAAAGCCGACCTTTCACGGTCATAGATTACTTTCGAGTTGCGCATGGCTGCCGCTTTCTCCATGTAGTATGTGCCGAGGCGATGACCACCTATGAGCACATGATTTGTCTTTATGTTATGTGAGCGGAGTTCGGCCAGACAGGTATCTCCCAAGGCGTTGTCCGGGAGGCGTGTGATATATTCTACTTCTCCGCCGAAATTGGCGATGGAAATGGCTACGTTGGCTTCACTTCCTCCGTAATTTACGAGAAACTCTCTTGATTGTTCAATGCGGAGGCTGCCCGGAGTGGTAAGGCGGAGCATGATTTCTCCGAATGTGACGATTTTTTTGTTCATGTTATAGCGATTTGTCATTTTGTCGGTGTGGATTACCGGAAAAAGGAAGGGAACATTCCTTACAGGATTCCTTATTGTCCGTTCACGTTCGTGGCACGAAGGATAAGGAATCTTGTAAGGAGCATTCCCTTTTCAAGTCTCTTTCAGGTAGTTCCGAATTATTTGTTATTCAGGATGTTCATCGTGTCGGTAGCGATCATCATTTCCTCATCTGTCGGAATCACGCAAACGGTAACCTTCGAGTCTTCTGTTGAAATGATGGCTTCTTCACCTCTCACTTTGTTTTTCTCCGGGTCAATCTTCACACCCAGATATTCCAAATTCTTGCATACGGCGGCGCGTGCCCCGGACTGGTTCTCACCTACACCTCCAGTGAAGAGGATAACGTCTACACCGTTCATGGCAGCCGTGTATGCGCCGATATACTTGGTGATACGGTAGAAATACATCTTTTCGGTCAGGATGGCACGTTCCTCGCCATTCTTGGCTGCAGCTTCCAGTTCACGCATGTCACTTGATTTTCCGAACATGCCCAGCACTCCGCTCTTCTTGTTCAGGAGGGTGGACATTTCATCGGGAGTCAACCCTTCCTTTTTCATGATATAGGTGATGGCACCTCCGTCGATGTCACCGCTGCGTGTGCCCATCATCAGACCTTCCAACGGGGTCAGCCCCATGGAAGTATCCACGCATTTTCCGTCCTTCACCGCTGCGATGGAACCTCCGTTGCCGATGTGGCATGTGATGATTCTTGAACCTTCCTGCGGAATGTTCAGGAATTCGCATACACGTTTCGATACATACCGATGGGATGTTCCATGGAAGCCGTAACGTCGGATTCCGTATTTCTCGAAATATGAG
The DNA here is from genome assembly GCA_949289295.1 of uncultured Bacteroides sp. Lineage (GTDB taxonomy): Bacteria > Bacteroidota > Bacteroidia > Bacteroidales > Bacteroidaceae > Phocaeicola. Next base: position 23,502 of record CASENM010000018.1, on the reverse strand, counting down.
TAAGGGATGGCATACAGATATGCATAGTCGGGCATGGTCTGATGGAATGCAGTGTCGAATACGGCCACTTGCGGTACTTCTGGCAGCAACTTCTGTACGGCATAGATACCTTTCAGGTTGGCCGGGTTGTGCAAGGGACCAAGGTCGCAGCATTCCTCTACGGCAGCGATCACAGCGTCGTCAATCAGTACGGAACCGCTGAATTTAGTTCCTCCATGAAGCACGCGATGGCCCACGGCATTGATTTCATGCAGATTCTTTACAGTTCCGTATTCAGGATGGGTCAGCGTGTCGAAGATGAACTGGACTCCCGTAGTGTGTTCCGGCACATCTTTTTCGATGATTTTTTTTGTTCCGTCCGGCAATGTCATTTTCAGGAAAGAACCCGGCAGGCCGATTTTTTCGATACCGCCTTGTGCGAGCACTTCCTTCTTGGTCATTTCAAACAGTTTGTATTTGATAGAAGAGCTGCCGCAATTCAATACTAATACTTTCATTTTTGTCTTTTTGATTAAAGTTTGTGTGGGTTACTGGGCTTTGGCTGCGATAGCCTGGTTGGCTGTAATGGCAATCATTTTGTAAACGTCGTCGATGCAGCATCCGCGTGACAAGTCGTTTACCGGACGTGCGATGCCTTGCAGGATCGGTCCGACGGCTGTCGCATGTCCCAAACGTTCAACCAGTTTGTAGGAGATGTTTCCTACTTCAAGGTTCGGAACAACCAGCACATTGGCTTTCCCGGCGATTTCTGAGCCCGGAGCCTTGCTTGCACCGATTCTCGGCACGAGAGCGGCGTCAGCCTGCAGTTCGCCGTCAATCTTCAGGTCAGGAGCCATTTCTTTTGCTATGCCCAATGCCTCAACCACTTTGTCCACCACCTCATGTTTGGCGGAACCTTTTGTAGAGAAGCTCAGCATGGCCACACGCGGATCGATTCCCGCCACAGCCTGGGCGGTTCTTGCAGTACAAACGGCAATCTGGGCAAGCTGTCCGGCATCGGGAACCGGAGTGACGGCTACGTCACCCATGACAATGACACCGTTGTCGCCACATTCCGGAGCATGGGTCAATAATAGCATGGCCCCTGATACGCAAGTGATTCCGGGAGCGGTCTTGATAATCTGCAGGGCCGGACGAAGCACGTCACCGGTGGTGTTGCGTGCGCCTGCAAGCTGGCCGTCAGCATCGCCCGACTTGATGATCAGGCATCCCAGATACAGAGGGTTGAGCACGAGTTTGCGGGCCTCTTCGATAGTCATCCCTTTTTTCTTGCGGAGTTCGCACAGCAATTGTGCGTATTCTTCTTTCTTCGGATGATTTTCCGGATCGATAATGGTAGCCTTGTGGATATTGCCCAAGCCCCATTCTTTGGCATGTCCCATGATTTCATCCGGGTTGCCCAGCAGAATCAGGTCCGCTACACCGTCTGTCAAGATTTGGTTGGCAGCTTTCAAAGTACGTTCTTCTGTTCCTTCCGGAAGAACGATGCGCTGTTTGTTTGCCTTAGCGCGTTCTACGATTTGACTAATTAAATCCATATCGGTTGTATTATAAGATGTTGTATGAATCTTTGTTCGTGAGCGACGACGGATGCCGCTTTCCACCTTGCAAAAATAAGCATTTCTGTCATATCAAGTTGGCAAAAACTGAAATAATTGAGTTTAAAGTATGTAAAATAAATATGTTTGACGGTAGGTTTGAAAAGAATGTATAACTTTGCCTCCGTTTTTAAATTTATAAATTCTTTAATTGTTATGGTTCGTCAATGTTTCATCCTGTTCGGATGCCTGGCTTTGGGTGAACTGATTGTTTATCTGACGGGAATCAAGCTTCCTTCCAGTATCATTGGTATGCTTTTGCTTACTTTATTTCTTCAGTTGGGTTGGATCAAGCTGGAATGGGTTCAGGGGCTGAGTGATTTTCTGGTTGCCAATCTTGGTTTTTTCTTTGTGCCTTCGGGTGTTGCGCTTATGCTTTATTTCGACATTATCAGTGCGCAGTTCTGGCCGATAGTCATAGCTACTATCGTGAGTACGGTGCTTGTGCTGGTCGTAACGGGTTGGGTTCATCAATTGGTAAGGAAATATGGATTTTTTAGAAAATAAGTTTTTTTTGCTGGCCATTACATTCGGCTTTTATTTTTTGTCGAAACTATGGCAGAAGAAGACAGGTTGGGTATTGCTGAATCCGATTCTGATAGCAATCGCTTTATTGATCTGTTTCTTGAAATGTACGGGAGTTTCTTATGAAAAGTATTCCGAAGCGGGCTCTTTGGTGGAGTTTTGGCTGAAGCCGGCAGTGGTGGCCTTGGGCGTGCCTCTTTATCTCCAGCTGAAAATGATAAAAAAGCAGCTTATGCCTATCGTCATATCCCAACTGGCGGGCTGTATCGTCGGTCTGGTATCAGTGACTGTCATTGCGAAAGTGATGGGGGCTTCTCCAGAGGTGGTGATGTCATTGGCTCCGAAGTCGGTGACCACTCCGATTGCCATGGAAGTGTCGAATGCGGTGGGCGGGATTCCTTCTCTGACTGCGGCCGTGGTGATTGTAGTCGGCCTGTTCGGTGCTATCTGCGGATTTAAGGTGCTGCAGGTAGGTCATGTGGGCAGTCCGATAGCTCAAGGGCTTTCTATGGGTACAGCTTCACATGCCGTAGGCACTTCGCGTGCCATGGAGGTGAGCGGAAAGTATGGGGCGTACGCCAGTCTGGGCTTGACTTTGAACGGTATTCTGACCGCCTTGCTTACTCCGACCATTCTTCACATGCTCGGCATGTATTGATTGGGTCGTAGAGAGTAGGCAACATGGAAAAGGAAGGCTGTCCCGATAGTCGAATTCTGTCTTGAGTTTCTTCCCCATCCTGTGCCGGTAAGCAATGCTAATTGGTTTCATTCGTCAGCATGCGTTCCAGTTCCTCGGCCGAAAGCTTCAGGTAAAACTGACCTTTGTTGGCGATGGAGATGCCTCCGGTTTCTTCCGATACGATGATGGCCATGCCATCGGTTTCCTGCGATACTCCTAATGCAGCACGGTGGCGCAGACCCAGTTCTTTGGGTATGTCCAGATTGTGTGATACTGGAAGAATGCATCCTGCAGCTTTTATTCGCTTGTGGCTGATGATCATCGCGCCATCGTGGAGCGGGCTGTTTTTGAAAAAAATGTTCTCGATCAGACGCTGGTTGATGTTGGCATCAATGATGTCGCCTGTGCGTACGATGTCATCGAGAGGGAAGTCTTTCTCGATGACGATAAGCGCGCCCACTTTACCTTTGCTCATGCTCAGGCAGGCCATGACGATAGGCATGATGTCTTCTTTCTGTGTCTCATTTTTTTTGTTTCCTTTCAGAAAACGGAAGAGGCTGTTGCTTCGGTGCCGAGACCCCAGTGAGAGGAGGAAATGACGTATTTCATCTTGGAACAATACAATCAGTGCGATGACTCCCACGCTGACTAACTTGTCGAAAATAGAGCCAAGCAGACGCATTTGGAGTACCTGTGACACGATTACCCAGATTACGATGAAGACCAGGATACCGATGAAGATATTGATGGAACCTGATGATTTCATCAACTTATAGGTCTTGTAGAGGAGGAAAGCAACCAGCAGAATGTCCAGTATGTCTTTCAGGGTGAGGATGTGAATGTCAAAAGGCATGGGTTAAAATGTTTTTTTCAGAGAAATTCGTTGTCAGTGCGGATAATATTTTTACAGCTTCTGCCGCAGGCTTTACGTCGTGTACGCGTAGGATGTCGGCTCCTTTCATCAGTGCAATGGTGTTGATGACGCTTGTTCCGTTGAGCGCATCCTCAGGCGCACATCCCAGTAACTTGTAAATCATTGATTTGCGTGATACTCCTACTAATATCGGCAGATTGAAGATGGAAAAACTTTCCAGTTTCTCCAATAGCTCGTAGTTATGGGGCAAGGTTTTCCCAAATCCGAATCCAGGGTCGATAATCAAATCTTTCACCCCAAGGTCGCGCAGACGTTGTACTTTTTCCGAGAAATAGTAGAGTATTTCCGTGAGCAGATTGTCGTAATGTGGGTTTGCTTGCATATTCTGGGGGGTGCCCTGCATGTGCATCATAATGTATGGTACACCTAGACGGGCCACAGTAGGGAACATTGTTTTGTCCATTTCGCCGGCAGAAATGTCGTTGATGATGGCTACACCGTATTCTTCCACACACATTTTGGCCACATCCGCACGGAACGTATCTACTGATACGATTGCATCAGGCTGTTCTTTAAAAATGATGTCCAACCCTTTACGCAAACGTTCGGTTTCTTCCTGCACGGACACGTTCATGGCGTTTGGTCTTGAAGAGTATGCCCCTACGTCGATGAAACTGCCTCCTTCTTTGATGATTTGGTGAGTCCTGTCTGCTATTTCCTTTTCTGTTTGTTTCCGGCTTTCAGCGTAGAACGAATCAGGTGTAAGGTTCAGGATTCCCATTACTTGTGGGTGTGACAAGTCTATCAGCTTACCGTTGGCGTTAATGTATTTAGTTGTTTTTTGTATCATGGTGAACTCTTCCTTAATGGTGCAAAGTTACATACAATAATTTATTTATTTTGCGTTGTAATACGAATATTTTGGGGGTGTCGGATAGAAAAATTGGGCAGTCTCTTAAAAAAAAGGCTTAAAAGTTTGCAGGTTTGAAATAAAGCAGTACCTTTGCAACCGCAATCACGATGAGAGCTCGGGCGTTTAGCTCAGCTGGTTCAGAGCATCTGCCTTACAAGCAGAGGGTCGGCGGTTCGAATCCGTCAACGCCCACTCGGATTTCTCGTTGGTTGTTACTTTTTCCGGGCGTTTAGCTCAGCTGGTTCAGAGCATCTGCCTTACAAGCAGAGGGTCGGCGGTTCGAATCCGTCAACGCCCACTCCGGAAGAAAAAGGAAATAAAAAGACTTTCGGGCGTTTAGCTCAGCTGGTTCAGAGCATCTGCCTTACAAGCAGAGGGTCGGCGGTTCGAATCCGTCAACGCCCACTCCGAAAACAATAATTGTCAACTTTCCCTTTCGGGCGTTTAGCTCAGCTGGTTCAGAGCATCTGCCTTACAAGCAGAGGGTCGGCGGTTCGAATCCGTCAACGCCCACACAAGAGAGGACGCATCTTTCAAGATGCGTCCTCTCTTGTATTTGCGGCCTTTCCTTCTCAGTCGCTGAAGAGCTCGGTTGAGAGGTATCTTTCTCCCGTGTCGGGGAGTAGGGCAACAATATTTTTTCCTTTGTAGTTTTCTTCTTGTGCGAGTTTCAGTGCAGCAAATACGGCTGCGCCTGAAGTTATGCCTACCAGCAATCCTTCATGTCGGGCCAGTTCGCGTGCGGTGTTCATGGCATCTTCGTCTTTTATGCGGATTATCTTGTCGACTACCGTCGGATTGTATGTCTCCGGAATAAAACCGGCACCTATTCCTTGCAATTTGTGCGGACCTGCTTTTCCTCCGGACAGGACGGGTGATCCATCGGGCTCTACCGCCACTATTTCAATGTGCGGGTTGTACCGTTTCAATCCTGTCCCTGTGCCGCTGACGGTTCCTCCTGTGCCTGCTCCGGCTACAAAGACGTCGATGTTTCCGTCTGTGTCATTCCAGATTTCTTCAGCTGTTGTCCGGGCATGTGCTTCTGGATTCGATGTGTTTTTGAATTGTTGCAGGATGATAGCCCCAGGGGTGTCCTCTCGCAGTTGTTCTGCCTTGCGTATGGCACCGTCCATACCTTCGTTCCCAGGTGTGAGTACGATTTCAGCTCCTAATGCCTGCAGTAGTTTGCGGCGTTCTATACTCATGGTTTCGGGCATGGTCAGTACGGTTCGATAGCCTTTTACGGATGCAATCCACGCCAGTCCTACTCCTGTATTTCCGCTCGTAGGTTCGATGATGACAGCTCCGGGTTTTAAAAGTTTCTTTTTTTCTGCATCTTCAATCATGGCCAGTGCGATACGGTCTTTTACGCTTCCCCCGGGGTTGAATGATTCTACTTTAGCCATGATGGTGGCTTTCGCATGATGTTTATGGGCTGTCCTGTCGAGAAGTACGAGTGGAGTGTGCCCTATCAGTTCGGTTAAATGAGTATAGATTCGTGCCATAAATATATATTTTTTTGATTGAGACAGGTATAAAGGTATGGACTTTTTGAGGAATTTGCAACATTGCGACCGGGAAATAAAAAAGGAACCCTTAAAGGGTTCCTTCATTCAGTTGCGGAGGCCTGACTCGAACAGACGACCTTTGGGTTATGAGCCCAACGAGCTACCAACTGCTCCACTCCGCGATATTCGTATTTGAGTTGTTTGGATTTTCTTTCCCTTATAGTTGCGGAGGCCTGACTCGAACAGACGACCTTTGGGTTATGAGCCCAACGAGCTACCAACTGCTCCACTCCGCGATGTATGGGATTTTCTTAAATCCGGTGCAAAGGTACGGCTTTTTTCTGAATAAACAAATTTTCTTGAACTTTTTTTGATTCTGTTTTTATCGGTAGGGTCAGATTGAAGCATTGTAGTCTGTTTGTCGTTAAAATAATAGCCAATGTAATACTCTTTTCGTTCGTTTCGGGCGGGCCGGATTCATCGGGGAGGATTATGTGGTAAACTTTACGTTTTTTTTATCAGACCGTCCGTCCTGGACTGTCGGCTTTCTGGCCATTGCAGGACAATTCACTGCCATATTGTAACGTGACATTTTTCTGAAATCATTCTTGTGCCTTTGCCAATGTAGAACAAAGGGTGTACAGGCCAATGACATGCTTGTTCGGCTTCGGGTTGGCGAAAACGGTCTGTGGCCGCTGTAAAGTTATAACTATCTGTATGTTGCGTGTCTTCTGTTTTCTCAGTGCTCTCCCAAAATTTCCTGGGGATATTTGGCGGTTTTAAAAAAAAACAGTACTTTTGCTTACATCATTCAGATGTACAGAGAGATGACCGTAGAGAGAACGAGAGCTAAGCTAGTGGATGTGGCCCGCCAACTTTTTGCCAAGAAAGGAGTGGAGGAAACGACAATGAACGACATTGCCGTGGCTTCAAAGAAAGGAAGACGGACATTGTACACGTATTTCAAGAGCAAAGAGCAGATTTATCTGGCGGTGGTGGAGTCGGAATTGGAGATGCTTTCGGACAGGATGAAAGAAGCGGCCGGAAAATCGGTCTCTCCGGATGTCAAGATAATGGAGTTGATTATGACGCATCTGGATACTATCAAGTTCGTGGTCTATCGTAACGGGACATTGCGTGCAAGTTTTTTCCGTGACATCTGGAGGGTAGAGACTGTACGTAAGGAGTTTGACCGGAAAGAGATAGTCCTTTTCCGGGAAGTGCTTCGAGACGGAAAGGAGAAAGGATATTTTGATCTGGACAATGTGGAAATAATGGCTGATATCCTGCATTATTGTGTAAAAGGGATTGAGGTTCCTTATATCCGTGGGCAGATCGGTGAGGAACTTGAGGATGATATCGGTTGGAAGTATGTATCGAAAATTGTACTCGGCGCTTTGGGGTGCAAGACGAAAAAAGAAGTTTAGTGTTTTATTTTAAATATTTGAAAACAAATGGGATTATTGACTGGAAAAACAGCTGTCATCACCGGTGCCGCACGTGGTATCGGCAAGGCTATTGCGTTGAAATTTGCTTCTGAAGGAGCGAACATTGCGTTTACAGATCTGGTAATTGATGAGAACGGACAGAATACAGAAAAGGAAATTGCCGCTTATGGCGTGAAGGTGAAAGGGTATGCATCGAATGCGGCCAATTTTGAGGAAACCGCCAAGGTCATTGAGCAGATTCACAGCGATTTTGGTTCGATTGATATTCTGGTTAACAATGCCGGTATCACTAAGGACGGCCTGATGATGCGTATGAGTGAGGCTCAATGGGATGCAGTTCTTACAGTGAACCTGAAATCGGCGTTCAACTTTATCCACGCCTGCACTCCGATTATGATGCGTCAGAGACAAGGGAATATCATTAATATGGCTTCAGTGGTAGGTGTTCATGGAAATGCGGGACAATGCAACTATTCGGCTTCTAAGGCTGGTATGATTGGTCTGGCTAAGTCTATCGCACAGGAATTGGGTTCACGCGGTATTCGTGCGAATGCCATTGCTCCGGGATTTATTATTACAGACATGACAGCCCAGCTCTCGGACGAAGTGAAAGCTGAATGGAACAAGCGTATTCCGTTACGTCGTGGAGGTACGCCGGAAGATGTGGCTAACATAGCTTTGTTCCTCGCTTCTGATATGTCATCGTATGTTTCCGGACAGGTTATTCAGGTCGATGGTGGAATGAACATGTGATTTTGTTTTTGAGAATTTTCCTAGTATTATATATTTAGGTGAGGGACACCGGGCAGAGAGATTTGATTGTCTCATGATGTCGGGTGTCCCCCGTTTTTTTATTTTTATGGAGATAGTTTACGAAGACAATCATATTATAGTGGTCAACAAAACGGCTTCAGAGATTGTGCAGGCCGACAAGACAGGCGACGAACCTTTGTCGGAAAGTATAAAGCACTATCTTAAGGAGAAGTATGCTAAGCCGGGTAATGTCTTTTTGGGGGTGGTACACCGTCTGGACCGTCCTGTGAGTGGTTTGGTAGTGTTTGCCAAAACTAGTAAGGCTCTGACCCGTCTGAATGAGATGTTTCGAAATGGGGAAGTGAAAAAAACATATTGGGCAATTGTGCGTGAGCGTCCTGAAGAGGAGGAAGGCGAGTTGGTGCATTATTTGCTTCGTGATGAGAAGCAGAACAAGTCGTTTGCCTATAATAAGGAAGTGAAGAATGCCAAGAAAGCAGTGCTTCACTATCGCTTGTTGGGATGTTCGCAAAACTATTCGTTGTTGGAGGTGGAGCTGAAGACAGGTCGGCATCATCAGATTCGGTGTCAGCTGGCCAAGATTGGATGCCCTATCAAGGGAGATTTGAAATATGGATTCCCTCGTTCTAATTCTGACGGAAGCATTTCTCTGCATGCCCGCAGAGTGTGTTTTGTTCATCCCGTATCAAAAGAACTGATTGATTTGACTGCTCCGGTTCCTCATGACAATTTGTGGAGGCATTTTGAGGGGTTGGAATAATAAAAAGGAGGATGCTTCACAGCGTCCTCCTTTCTCGATTTAACACATAGGCATCTTCATTTTACTAAGAGTCTACATCCTTTAAATGATGTACTAGAAATCTCCCATTTAATGGGGCTGGGGGTAATAAATTTGTTTCTATGTTAGTTTAGTTTGTCGTTTATAGTTGTCGTGTATATTATATATATTGCAATTCGTGTGCCAAAGAGGATGGCGTGTGGAAATTTATCCTGCTTTCGGATGCTTTCGATTGTTTATCAACGCTTTATATGGTTGGTTTGGATGAAGCTTGTAGAAGTGTGGGGTTAACATGTAGTTTGCCGGTTATGTGAAAATGTGGAAAGTGTGGAAATTATCCACAGTGTTATTGTGGAATATTGTAGAGTTTAAGTTTGTTGTATAGTGTTTTCCGGTCTATTCCTAGTAAGATAGCGGCTTTGCTTTTGTTGTTGTTTGTCTGTTGCAAAGCTTTCAGAATTCTCTGCTTTTCGTCTCCTTCATTATATAAAGTAAACGATTTGTTATCTGTAACTGGAGATGAGTTGTCAGTCAGAACATTTCTGTTGAACTCTTCTCCTAAATCTTTCAGGGTGATGAAATCATCTTGAGCTACCAGAGTTGCTCTTTTCACCGTATTCTTCAGCTGGCGCAGATTCCCCGGCCATGAATAGTGTTGCAGGGCGTTGCAAGCCTCATGGTCGAATCCTATCAGATTGCGGTCAAGTTCTTTGTTGGCCTGGTCAAGGAAAAAGTTGGCGAACAAGAGGATGTCTTCTTCCCGCTCTTTCAGTGCAGGCATATAAAGGGTAAATTCGTTGATGCGGTGATAGAGATCTTCGCGGAAAGTTCCTTTGGCAATAGCCTCCTTCAAGTTTTCGTTGGTGGCACTCACCAGGCGCACATCGACTTCTATCTCTTTTGTAGAGCCGATGCGCCGTACACGCCGTTCTTGCAGAGCACGTAGTAGTTGTACCTGCACTTCGTAGCTCAAATTACCGATTTCATCGAGGAAAAGTGTACCTCCGTTCGCTTCTTCGAAGGCTCCCACTTTGTCGTTGAAGGCTCCGGTAAATGAGCCTTTCACGTGACCGAAAAATTCGGACGCGGCCAAATCCTTGGGGATGGATCCACAATCGATGGCGATGAAAGGCTTGTTTGCCCGTTTGCTGAGTTGATGAATACGGTGGGCGACATATTCTTTTCCTGTTCCGCTGGCTCCGTTGATGAGCACGGACATTTGAGTAGGAGCTACCAAGTTTACATAGTTGTAGAGCTGGCGTGCAGCTTCGCTTTCGCCTTCCAGGAAATTTTGGGGAGAGGTGATGGCATTATCTTCGGTTGGACGGGGTTCTTTCACATCACTGATGGCTTCATTTATTTTTTTCAGCAGCTGTTCGGGCTGTAGAGGTTTGGATATATAGTCAGTAGCCCCTTCCTTAATTGCTTTGACGGCACTCTGAATCTCTGCATATCCTGTCATGATGATGAACGGTACCTGGTTCTTCTGTTCTCTCAGCCATGAAAGAAGAGCCATCCCGTCTTTGTCAGGAAGGCGCAAATCTGACAGTATAAGGTCGAAGCTTCTGGTCGACAAATATTTCCGTGCGCGTGTCTGCGTGCTTGCCGTTTCCACTTCAAATCCTTTTTTCTTGAGCCATGTTTTCAGCATCGTTGAAAAAGTCAGATCATCCTCAACTATCAATATAGATAATGCCATAGATAATGCCGATAGTTTGTTTTTTACAAAATTACAACTTTTTTCTGTCAATCAAATTTCTATGGAAGCTTTTTCAGCTTCTTTCATTACATATTCAGCTTGTGTGATGACCAGACGCACTTTCTGGTCTGTTTCCGGTGTGCAGACGGTTTCTCCCCGTTTGTTTTCCAGCCATCGTAGTGCCGGTATCATTTCCTGTGCTTCAATCATGATGAAAGTAGGCAGCATCTTGTGTGCGATGGCACATATCTGTTCCATATCCTGTTTGATTGCAGCCTGGCGCAGACGTTTGATGTTCTGTTCTGTTTCTCGGATAAATGTGTGCATGATTTCGAGTGCGGCCTGAGGGTCATCTTCCGAAAATGCGATAAGTGGCGTGAAGTTGAGCCGGAGAGTACGTATGGGTGAGTTGTCTGTCCGCATCTGTTTGGCTTCGGTCGTTTCGTCTGTCTTTCCCGTTGTAACCTGTATTTTTTGCAGGGCTTTCAGAAGTTCCTGTTGGTTGAACGGTTTCTGGAGCATACCGGAAAAGCCTTTTTTCAGGAAATCATCTTCGTTCATGTCACCTCGTGCCGTGATGGCAATGACAGGAATGGTCTGTGCCTGGGGAGCTTCCAGACTCCGGATACGGTGCAACAATTCGATTCCGCTCATGGCAGGCATCTGCAGATCAGTGAATACAACATCGAAATCGGTGGCTAGCAGCAGATTGAATACTTCATCAGGGTGCTCGCAGCAGCGAATGTCCGGGCGCGTTTCAGTATTGTTGTCGAATATGTTGCGGAGCATTGCTTCTGTCAGGTTCATTTGGATGTGGTCATCGTCAATCAGCAGGATACGGAGTGGCTTTTCAGGAGTCAGTTGTGGTACGGACATTTCCTGTTCTTTCGTTGTTTGTGGCAACTGTGCGTGCAGAGGGATTGACACATGGAAAGTGCTTCCTTTTTCCGGAGTACTGTCAACAGAAATCTTTCCTCCGAGTAGTTCTACCAGCTTCCGGGTGATGGAGAGCCCCAGGCCGAATCCTTCCTGTCCTTGTGCGCTCCGGAGGCGTGTGAATTCACGGAAAATGCGTTGCTGTTCCTGCTCTGTCATTCCACATCCCGTGTCGCTTACGCTGAATGAAAGTATCCCCTTCTTATATTCCGTGTGGAGGATAATTTCGCCGGAAGCAGTAAATTTCAATGCGTTTGAAAGCAGGTTTTCTATAATCTGCCGAATGCGGAAAGGGTCTCCCTCTAAGGTCAGTTGGCGGGATATGGAGGTTTGTAAGGTCAGTTTGAGGCCCTTCTTTCCGGCCAGAGGAAGGAAACCGTTGTAAATGTGCGTAATCAGCTCGTCTGGGTTGAAGGCGATGGTTTGGGTGTCCATCTTTCCTGCTTCCAGTCGGTGATAATCAAGTAGAGACGTGACTAGGTCCAGCAGATGCTTGGCCGAGCTTTTCATGTTGTTCAGATAAAAGAGTTGTCTCCGGTCTTTGACCAGGCGTATGAGCAGGTCAATGTAACCGATAATCGAACCGGCTGGAGCCTTGATGTCGTGAGTGATGGTGAGCATCAGTTTTTCGCGGGCCACAAGCAGATTTTCCGCATAAAGCTTGGCTTTTTCCAGCTCTTTGCGGTAGTGGTTGCTTTGTGCCATGTCTCTGGCTATGATGATGGAAAAAAGCAGTACCATGAGAATGGCGGCAATGGCGATGTTGGCCATGGTGTGTGCAGCTTTCTGTCGTATCTCCCGTTCTTGTATGAGTTTTGTCCGGGCGGCATTCTGCTCGTCTTCATCGATGTTCTCCAGAAGCAGACTGACGCGTCGGCTCAGCTCATTGCCGGCAGTTTTCAGTCTGTCCAGCCGGGCATTTAACATGCGAGTTTGCCTTTGTCGGGTCTGGAGCACTCTGTGTTGGATGTCAGTCAGTATACTGGTAATCGTGTCCACCGGACTGTATATTTCCTTGAGTGTGTCGGTATATTCTTCCTTCACTATGTTGTTGACGTGTGTGGAGTCTTCTTTCGGAGCGAACACTTCCGCCAGCCGCTTGAAGAAATTTTTCTTTTTGTGGCGGATGGTATAGGAATCTTGGTGAGTGATTACTTTCTTGCGGATATGTGGAGCTTTCAGCAAGGAGTCCTGAACGGCAATCAGGCTGTCGAGCTGTTGTTGATAAAGTTCATCGGTAGGAGCGTTTTGGGTAGCTTCGATAACTGCTGACATGTTTCTTTGCTTGCTTTCCACCAGAGCCCTTACCGTGTCTAGACGGGCCAGTTGGAGGGTGTCAGTCAGCATGGTTCCCAATGTATCAATCAAGGCATTGACTTTTTTCATCTTTTTTGTATAGTCTGCATATTCGTCAAGTTGTCCCATGCGGAGGGTCTGGGCGATAATTTCCGCATCATAAAGCTGGCTGATGATGAGGTGGGTGGTATGACGCCGGTTGTTGATGTTCTCTTCCACTCCGGTAGGCCTTGTCAGCAGACTCATTTGTTGGACAGTATTGAGGATTGCTCCGAAGAGCAACCCTACCAGTACGATATAGCCGAATATGATTTTGGTGGAAGTGGAAAACATAATCTATGAGTGTTTTTTGGTCTTGTATCGGAAACGTAGATAATACATGATGCCTGCACTGGTAAGTCCGAACGGAAAAGCCGACCAGATGCCTACTATTCCCCAATCGAACACGAAACCGAACAGGTATCCTGCCGGCAGAGAGATGAGAAAATAGGCGATGAACGAGAACAGCATGATAAGACGCACATCGGCAATGCCTCTGAGTGCGTTGGCGAAGTTGATTTGCAGGCCGTCGCCAAATTGATACAGAAGGAAGGGGATAATGGTCTGGGCTACCATCAGGCTGACTGCCTCGTTGTCGGTGAACCAGCCGCCAATATGGTTACGGAGCAGGAAAATGGGGATGGCTGTGCATACCACCATTATCAGTATCAGATGGAATCCGGTGTGGGCGGTGCGGGTAACGTTTTCCATATCTTTCTGTCCGTAGAAGTTGCTGATGCGTACCGATACGGCGGCTCCCATACCGTAATAAATCATGAAGCATATCTGCGATACGGCAATCATAATCTGATATGAGGCCAGTGCCGTGCTTCCCAGCCATCCGATCATGATGGCACTGAGGCTGAACGAGGCAGTTTCCATGCCCATCTGGGCGGCTATGGGCCATCCCAGGCGGTTGAGCAGAGAAAAATCGGTTTTGTTGACCCGTCCCTCCTGGAAGCCTTTCCTGAATATTTTATAGCGTGATGTGCCGAAGAAAAGAATGAGATAGACAATTACCATGAGGATACGAGACACTAGCGTAGAAATGCCCGCACCGGTCAAACCTAATTCCGGGAACCCGAATTTCCCGTAAATCAGGATATAGTTGCCGATGATGTTGAGCAGATTTCCTCCCAGCAGAATCCACATAGGAACCTTCGTGTCCGTAATTCCGTCGGAAAATTGCTTGAAGGCGTTGAACCATAATACAAAAGGGAGGGAGGCCAAAAGCACCAGGAAATAGGGGCGCATGTAAGGAAGCAGCTCTTCGGGTTGTCCCAGGCGTCCCAGATTGAAGTAAAGAACCGTCATGATCAGGCAGACGAGGATTGCGAGCAGGGTATTGGCTGTCAGGCTGTTCTTGAGTATTCCACCTACTCCGTCGGTTTTTTTCTGTCCGAAAAGACTCCCTACCACAGGGGTCAGACCGTATGAGAATCCGGTGCAGAAGATGATGGCCAGATTGAACATATTGTTTACAAAACTTGCTGCAGCAAGTCCTTCTGTGCTGTGATGTCCGATCATGAGCGTATCGGCAAATCCCAATACAATCACTCCAATCTGTCCGATAACGATGGGCAGACCCAATTTGATCAATGCACGGTAATGGTCGAGTTTCATTCGATAGCTTTATAATAAAGTATAGAACAATTTTCCGGGACGAAGCATCGTGTGGCTACACTCTGAATCTGGTCAGAAGTAACCGAGCGATATTTTTTCACTTCATCGTTGATGTCTTCCGCCTTTCCTGTCAGTTCGAAAAGAGCCAGATTGTTTGCTACGTTCAGGTAATTCATGTTGTTGAAAATTTGTTCGCTTTCGTAGCGGTTCTTCACTTTTTCCAGTTCATGTCCGTCGACAGGTACGCGTTTCATTCGTTCCAGTTCTTCCCAGATGGCTTCTTCTGCCTGCTCCAGGCTGACTCCCGGAGCGGGTTTCCCGGTAATTTGAAGCAGACCGTCATCAATACTTCCGGAGATGAAAGAATCGGCAGAAGTGAAGAGTTTCTTGTCTTGAATGAGTGAGCGGACAAACCGTGATGAACGGCCGTTCGAGAGTAAGTCCGTAATCATGTCGAAGGCATAATAGTCTGGATGCAGACGATTGCACATGTGGAAAACCATGAAGATGGCATCCACGGGCACTCTTCGCTCCACTGTCTTCCGGCGCAGTGCAGTTTGCTTTTCTTCCTTGGGGAGTTCCCGTACAGGCACCTCACGTCTGGGAATCGGGCCAAACCATTTTTTTGCCAGACGCACGGTTTCTTCGAACGGGATATGTCCCGTTACGGACAGAATGGCATTGTTCGGTGCGTAATAATGATAGAAGAATGCCCTCACTTCTTCAAGGGTAGCGTTAGCGATGTGATTGATTTCTTTTCCGATAGTAGGCCAGCGGTAAGGATGCTGTTTGTAGGCTAGCTCTCTTATGAGATGTGGGACATCGCCGTACGGCTGGTTCAGACTACGCTGCTTGAACTCTTCGATTACTACCTGACGTTGCACCTCCAGACTCTTCGGGTTGAAGTCGAGACTTAGCATCCTGTCGCTTTCCAGCCAGAATCCGGTTTCCACATTCTGGTAAGGCAGGGTGATATAATAGTTGGTGATGTCGTTGTTGGTCCATGCGTTGTTCTCGCCTCCCGCGTTCTGTACGGGTGTGTCGTAGTCGGGCACATTGACCGAGCCTCCGAACATGAGATGCTCGAATAGATGGGCAAATCCCGTATGGTCCGGATTCTCATCGCGTGCTCCTACATCGTAGAGCAGGTTGAGTGCCACCATCTGGGTCGATTTGTCTTCATGATGCACGATGCGCAGTCCGTTGTCCAGCGTATGATGGTTGACTTCTATCATTTTTATATTGCTCCTTCTATCTTTTTATTCCTCTACAATTGCTTTCAGGATGCGGATATTTTCCAATGGACGGTCTTTTTTGTTGGTTTTGACTTTCTGGATACGCTCGATGACATCCATTCCTTCCGTCACTTCTCCGAATATGGTGTATGCTCCGTCCAGATGAGGCGCGCCTCCTATAGTGGTATAAGTTTTTATCTGTTCTGGTGTAAAGGCTGCGGGTGTCTCTTCTTTCATGATTTCGCGTGCCTGGTTCTCCAGCTCGTCCTGAAGGGCCATCAGTCCGTCGTTGTCTCCTGCACGGCGCATTTTGTAGATATCCTTGATACGTTTTTGCGCCAGTGAGTTGAAGATGGCGGTCAGTTGTGCGTCACGCATTCTTTGTTCCAGGTCGAGCAGCTGCTCTTCGGAGAACACTTGTCCCGTTACGATATAGAACTGGCATCCGGACGATTCCTTTTTCGGGTTCACCTCATCACCTTGCCGTGCGGCGGCCAGCGCCCCTTTCTTGTGGATGAATTTCGGGTTGAATTCCGCCGGGATGGTGTAGCCCACGTCTCCGCTGCCCAATGAGGCCGTGTCGGATGCCGTCTTGCTCTCCGGATCGCCCGCCTGTATCATGAAGTTTTTGATGACGCGATGGAATAGGGTGTTGTCATACACCCCCTCTTTCGCCAGTTTGATAAAATTGTCCCGGTGTTTGGGTGTCTCGTTATACAGCTTGACAGTGATGTCACCCATTGTTGTTTCCAGTTTTACGGTCGTTTCTCCCATATTGTCTCTCTTTTTCTGGCTGGAACATGCCATGAGTCCGCATGTCAGGGCCAAGGTTAGTAGAATAAATAGTTTCCTCATGTCAGAATGATTGATTCCGCAAAGGTATATAAAATGGTGGAGATGGGAAACTATGTAGGGAAATTCGTTGTCTCTTTAATTTATATTTCCTGTACACCGCTTTGATATTGGAAAAGTGCGGCACCGTCGCACCAATTCATGTCATCTCTTGAGAAAACAGTCAGCCGCCTGTCTTTTTTGCATATATGTGAGATGATGGCAGAGAAAGATTTTTTGCAGTGAAACGGAATGTATAAGGATTCAGAAAAAGGATCTGAAAATTCTCTGCTTGCCCATTTGGAAGAGTTTTTGTTGGAATTAGGCAAGGGTTCCTGTTTTTGAGACACTCCAGAAACGCATCACCATCGGTGATGAACCGGGCTTTACTGGTTCTCCCTTTACGATGCCTTCCTTTGCTGCTTACGGTTGCAATAACGGCGGCACTGCACGCATATGTCATACCCTAGCATAGCTCCTAGAATGAAATCCTCTTCTGGTGTCAATTTATTCAGCGGGCGGTTGACTAACAAACGGATGGCTTCGATACATTCGTCACATCCGAAAAACAAATTGATGCGTTTGTCGTCTACTTCTTGTACGATGAAATTGATACGTTGGCTTGTTAAACGTTTGATCGCAAAATCTTTATATTTCTTATTGGTCGTGTACAGAACCATGCGGCGTACTCCTTTCTTAAATTCATAAATATGATTCAGAAAGACTTTAAGGTCGGAAGGATTCAGTTCCATATTCAGTCGGGAATTGAAGATTGACATATAAATTATTAGTTGATAGTTGAAATTGAGGGTTTCCTTTGTCTGCCGCTAATTTCAACTATCAACCAAGTTGCTTATGCTAAGTCGACTTTTAACATATCAGTCCAAGACGATACACGTTCTTCAGTCTTTTCACTTTCATTCATGTCATCAATGGCAAGTCCTACGAAATTGCCGTCAATAACCGAAATAGATGAGCTATATGTATAATCCGTATCGGGAACGGCACCAATAAAACGGCATCCGCTGTTTTTTAAGTCCTCGTAAAGGATACCCATGCCGTCGCAAAACGTATCGCCGTATGATGCTGAATCGCCGCATCCGAATAAAGCGATGACCTTATCCTTCAAATCCATACTTTTCAGCACTTTGATGCCATCGTACCAGTCATCTTGCAATTCACCGTCGCCCCATGTGGAGGTTCCCAATATCAAAGCTTCATATGCTCCTGCCACATCGGCACTCATCTTACTGACATCGTGTACGTCTGCCGACGCAATGCCTAATTTTTCCGCTATCAGATTGGCTACTGATTCTGTCGTTCCGGTTGTAGAACCGTAAAATACTCCTGTTTTTTTCATTTTTATTCTTGTTCTAATTTGACATTACAAAAATAACGTGTCCCAATGAAAAGGGAAATACCTAAAAATGGTGGTTTTTAGGACAATTTCTCAGGTTTCCTACCGCTTCTTCATTATCAAAAACATGTCCGGACATTAGCGCATTTTTTGTACATTTGCGAGAATTATATTTTTATACAATGCACAATATAATAAAGTCTCTGAAAGCCCGGTCGAATATGAGCGACCGTTCCATCAATGAGTTGTTTGCTCATGGCAGGTTGTTGAAAATATCAAAGAGACAGATTCTTACGTCATCTTTCCATCAGGATGGAAATTTTTATTTCATCGAGAAAGGGATTACACGTTCTTATTGTGTGATCGACGGGAAGGAGGCTACCTCGTGGTTCAGTGCAGAGGGGGATATCGTATTTTCTACGAACAATTTTTATGGAAAGACACAGGGATATGAGTATGAAATCGTCCAGGCTTTGGAAGATACCTTGTTGTACGCCATCCCTACAGAAGATCTGAAAAGATTGTATCGGAGTAATATCGAGATAGCCAACTGGTCGAGAATCCTGCATCAGAGGGCCTTTATAGAAAGCGAAAAGCGTCTGATATCAAGACTGTACAAATCGGCGGAAGAACGGTATGTGGAATTGTTGCAGACACGCCCGGAATTGTTCCGGAGGGTAAATCTGGGGCATATAGCTTCTTCTCTGGGTATTTCTCAAGTCACACTATGCCAATGAGGAACAAAATCAGGTAGGTCGCCTTGTTTGGCATGATGGCTTTTCTTTTTTAACTGGTTAAAAAAAGCCGGAATATTTGCCTTAGCTTTGCAATTGTTTTTTAATTGTAAGGTTATGTCAGAAAAATCAAATCGTATCGTATGGGCCGATCTTCTCCGGTTAATGGCTGTCGTCATGGTCATCAGCATTCATTGCTCAGACCCTTTCAATGTGTCTCCGGAGGCGAGGATGAATCCGGAATATAATTTATGGGGGGAGTGTCTATGGAGCTTTCCTGCGTCCCGGTTGTTTCAACACATAGACTGTAAGATGTAAAGTAAATTCAGTATCAGAAAAACCTTCACCTACAATCATTGCTTTGATAGTCAGTTCGTGCATGCCTATGTTTTGATTCTGCATAAGATAACTAAAACTGAATGGAGCAGTTGATGTGGTTGAGATTTTCTCATCATCGAAATGATATTCTACCTGTTTTATGCTGATGCCCTCCGAACTGGTAGCTCTGTCGATGCCGAATTCATTGACTTTCAATATCTCCGCTTTCGCATGAAGAAAAAGACATTTAAAACATATATGACATGCCGATAGATAGATTTTTGTTCATTTTGACCTTTACATCTTCTTCTGACATGTTGACCAAACCTTTTGCTGTAGTCACATGTAATTTTTCCTTGATTCGAATGCTTCTACTCGAATATTATCTTCGTATAGGATGCCCAAAAGTGTGACATTATAGTGACATTTATAGAATTCCCCTCTGTCTCTTAATGTCGAAATTTTGTATTTATATCATTGATTTACAATAATATGTTGTAAGTGACAGAACAGATATGCAATAGAAGCCTAATACCCCATTCGCCTTTCGGCGGCGGAGTGCCACTTAAAACAGCAAGCTGGGCACATAACCTAATCCGAGAAAAGCTGAAAAGCGTCCGGTTAACAGGAACTCTATCATATACTGAACCGTATTTTATCTCATAAAAAATTATCGATAAAGTAGTAACTCGGCATTATGTTGCATTGGTGAGTTTGTACTTTATCTTATAAAATATTTGAGTAAAAGTACAAACTTATTCTTCGAAATTTGGCAGATACATATGGATTGAGTATTGTTTGCGGAAACGGAAATATTATGCAGGACAGACTGGTTTCACGAAACAGAGAATGTGACGAACTGCAGCGGTGTCTGGAATCAGACCGCTCCGAATTTGTCATCATCAGCGGACGGAGGCGTATCGGCAGGACATATCTCATAGACAAGTTCTTCAACTATAAATATGATTTCACCTTTGTCGGCGAGCACAACACTCCGGCTTCGGTGTAGATTCAGAATTTCATGAGGGCCATCCGGCGTCATTCGAAAAGAAGACAGCCGAAAGCCGAGACATGGTATGATACCTTCAATGCGCTTGAAGATTATCTGGAGACATTGCCTTCAGACCGGAAAAAAGTTATATTTGTTGATGAAATGCCTTGGAAACATTCTGGAACGGCTTGGATTGTTCCGTATGGCGACAAAGACAAGTAAGGCTTTGGTAATCACATTTGTCACCACATATGGAATGGTGGATGGAAAACATAAAAGTATCGTCCACAGCGAAGTTACCATGGACAACCTTTTCAAATCGTAGGAATATTACTGTTATGGAGTCAGCCTATCATTGTTCTGATAGCATAAACAACAGATGTAGGACGAACTCTTGCCGTAGACACCTCAATACATCTAAATGCTCCCAAAACGACATTTCACCGATTTGAGCCTTATCTACCACCTGCCTCATATCGTCATTTGACCGGATTTTCATCCCTTATGTCAAGGTCGTTTTCCACGCCTTTCACGCCTTCCTTGAAACTGCGCACTCCTTTGCCCAGACCTTTCATCAGTTCAGGTATCTTCTTGCCGCCGAAAAACAGCAGGACTATCAGTACGATAAAAATTATCTCTTGTGTTCCTATTCCAAACATCATTTTTGATTTTATGAGATTATTATTTTACAACATCATTAACCCAATTTTGAACGGTATTCCGGCTAACCCTGTTCAGTAGCTTGCCGTCCTGCCATTCCAAATCGGGATATGCTTTCCTCAATTCTTTCACGCTATTGCTTATTCCGCTTCCGCCGGATGTCGCAAACGGCACGAGCATCTTGCCTTTCAGGTCGTGGCTCTCAATGAATGTGTTGATGATTCGCGGAGCCTGATCCCACCAGATGGGATAGCCGATGAAAATGACATTGTAGGTAGCGACATCCAGCTTCGTGCCTTTTAGTACCGGACGTGCCTGCGGATTGTTCGTTTCCATCGAACTGCGCGACTGTTTGTCGTTCCAGTCGAGATCATCAGCGGTATAGGCTTGTTGCGGAACAATTTCGTACAAGGTGCCGCCTGTAACGTCCGCAATCGTCTGGGCTGCTTTGGCTGTCGTGCCGGTGGCGGAAAAATACACGACTAATGGTTTGTTTTCGGTTTGCATATTCTTTCCTCCTTTGTTTTGGGCGCAGGCGGCAAAGCTCATGGTCATTACCGCCGCCAATGTCAATATAATCTTGTTCATAGATTGGTTATTTTAAAAATGTCACTTGGCATATTCCTGCTTGATGATGCGCAACGCTTTGATAGCGGCAGGGAAGCCGATGTAGGGCAGGCATTGGATGACGGCGGCGGTCAATGTTTCGGGCGAGTTGCCGGCGTTGATGTTGCCGTGGTAATGCGAATGGAGCTGGCTTTCGGCTTCCAAGGTGGTCAATACGCAGTAGCCCAACAACTCGCGCGTCTGCAAGTCGAGTGCGCCACGGCTGTAGATATCGCCGAAGAAATAGTCCGTGAGAAACTGCTCCACGTCCTTGCCCATGTCGCCTGGCACACCTTTCATCACCGAGGCGATGCCGCCGGGATAGAGCTTGTCCTGAATGGCTTTTCCCGTCTCGTGGCGCGTTTCTTCCGTCACCGTGCCTTGCTTTTCCAACGGCAGGCTGATGCCTCGCTCCTTGAACACCTCATTCACCGTAGCTATGGCGTTCAGCATCTTGGGGAAGCCGATGAACGGGGCAGTGAGATACATCACTTCGCGCAGTTCTTCCGGGGTGACGCCCACATTGAGAGCTGCTCCGGCATGGGCTTTAAGTTGCGGCAGGGTCTGCATCGTGGCGAGGGTGATGCAGGTAATCATCTCGCGCTGTTTCAGCGTCAATTCGCCCGTCTGGAATACCTCGCCAAAGATGAACTTTTGGAGGATGTCCATCATTTCCGGATCCGTGCCTTGCCCGGTCAGGGCTTCGCCGCCGAACAGGGTGTGATAATTCTGCTTGCATACTTCAATTCTGTTCATAGTGTCTGTTGTTTGTGCCGTCGTGGACAGGCTTCCAGCCAGCACGAGGGCGATTGTTGCTATTATATTCTTCATTTTTTTTTTGATAAAGGATTATAAACTCTTGCCCAACTGGTAGGCTTGCTGCGGATAATCCGTATTCCTGACGCTGCCTGCCGTCCATACGCCCGAAGCCACCACTTCGCCAACGCTTGTCCAGCCGAGATAATCCATCAGCGTATGGTAATGCACCAGCATCGGTTCCGCCTCTTTTCGGGAGGTATCGGCGTAAGTCATCAGGAAGGCGGCTTTTTTGGATGCTCCCTTTATCTGTCCGTTGATGGCATAGAAGCGGTCTATCACCCGTTTCATCTGTGCCGAGATGCCGAAGTAATACATCGGCGTAGCGAATACCACCATGTCCGCTTCTATCAAATGCGGACGGAGTTCCTGAAAGTCGTCGTTGAAAATACATGGCCCGTTCATGCCGCAACGGTTGCAGGCACGGCACGGCTCCACCTGCTTGAAAGCACAGTCGAAGCGGAACACCTCGTGCCCCTTTTCTTCCGCGCCTTTAATGAACTGCTCCGCCAGATAAGCGGAATTGCCGTTCTTACGGGGACTGCCCGTCAATACTACTATTTTCATCTTGTCTGTCTTTGATTCGTTATCGTTTATGTGATTGAAAGCCTGCACCAGCCCCGTACCGGCTACCGCCGTACCCAAAGCAGCGAGTGCGGACTTCTTCAAAAATTCGCGTCGTTCCATAAGTGTCCGGGATTAAAGTCCTGTCATCTTCTCCTGATCTTCGGGATAACGTCCGCCAACTATCTCTATGTTGTCCAAATGCCGACGGATGTCCGCCAATTCTTCGGGCGTGAATTGTATGTCCGCACCACCGATGTTCTCCTCGATACGCTCGATGCGTTTCGTGCCAGGAATGGGGACAATCCACGGTTTCTGTGCCAGCAGCCAGCCGAGGGCGATGCGGGCAGGAGTGGTTTCTTTCTTCTTGGCAAGTTCTTCCACATATTCCACCAACTCCATGTTGTGCTTCAGGTTCTCGCCTTGGAAACGGGGGATAGCGGAGCGGAAATCGGTCTTGTCAAACTTCGTGTCCTTGTCGAACCGTCCGGTCAGCATCGCCTTGCCTAATGGACTGAATGGCACGAAACCGATGCCGAGTTCTTCCAGCGTGGGCAGCAGTTCCGCTTCGGGCTTGCGGTACCACAGGGAGTATTCGCTCTGCACGGCAGCCAGGGGACAGACGGCGTGGGCACGGCGCACCGTGGCAGGTGCGGCTTCCGACAATCCCCAATGCAGCACCTTGCCTTCCTTTATCAGT
>CASENM010000017.1 GCA_949289295.1 uncultured Bacteroides sp. | reverse complement strand
TCATATTGATTTCATTTTAAATTTTCCTCCAAGTTAAGAAAATTGTGACTAAGAGCACGAAGGAGGGGACAGGAAACAAGGCTCCGGCCTTGTTTTTTTATCCTGACGGTGTAGAATTGCCAGATTATATCTACATTTGTGGGACATTAAGATTAAAAAAGAACATTATGGAATCGATTAAGAACAGACGTACAATTCGTCGATACAAGGAGCAGGACATTTCTCCAGAGTTATTAAACAGTTTGCTCGAAGAGGCTTCCCGTGCTTCTACAATGGGCAATATGCAACTTTACAGTGTGGTGGTTACACGTGATGCGTCAATGAAAGCCAAACTTGCTCCGGCTCATTTCAATCAGCCGATGGTAACGTCAGCTCCGGTTGTACTGACTTTTTGCGCAGACTTTAACCGCTTTAGTCTGTGGTGCCGGCAGCGTAAGGCGGAACCCGGGTATGATAATTTCATTTCTTTCTTGAATGCGGCCAGTGATGCATTGCTCGTAACA
The DNA here is from genome assembly GCA_949289295.1 of uncultured Bacteroides sp. GTDB lineage: Bacteria > Bacteroidota > Bacteroidia > Bacteroidales > Bacteroidaceae > Phocaeicola. The sequence continues at coordinate 121,170 of CASENM010000017.1, read as the reverse complement.
CAAAATTTTTGCACTTTGGCTGAAGAAGCAGGGCTGGGAATTTGCTATCTGGGCACTACGATTTATGATCCGGAACAGATTATCCGTATCCTTGAACTTCCTGAACTTGTGATGCCGGTGGCTACTATTACGGTAGGTTATCCGGATGAATGTCCCCAACAGCCGGACCGTCTTCCTTTACGGGGTATTGTTCATGAAGAAAAATATAAGAATTATACTCCTGAAATGATTGATGATATTTATGCTTATAAAGAGTCTCTTCCGGAAAACAGGCATTTTGTGGATATCAATCATACGGAAACTCTCGCACAGATTTTCACGGATATTCGCTATAAGAAATCAGATAACGAGTATATGTCTGAGAATTTGTTGAAAGTTATCCGTAAGCAAGGGTTTTAATACGTTTTCACCACAGACTGCATGAGTTTTTCTGAATGATTCCCATTCATGAAATTGCTTGTCATGTGGTCTGTGGCGATTTGAATCTTGGCAATGATTTATTTTGTCTTGAGGCTGGCTTCTATTTCTTCCACTTCCGCTTTGAAAGCTTTGTCTACGTCTACCTGTCCTTTCACTATTTTGCAGGCATGAAGTACCGTAGCATGGTCTTTGTTCCCAATCAGCTGTCCTATTTTCGATGAAGAGGTTTCCGTGTGTTTCTTAGCCAGGTACATGGCTACCTGACGTACCTGTACCACTTCGCGTTTGCGGGTTTTTGTGAAGATGGAAGACTGGTCTACTTTATAGTACTCACATACTTTCTCTATGATATTGTCCACTGTGATAGGTTTGCTTTCGGCGCAGCGCACTGCCTTACGTACAATGCGTTGAGCTAAATCCAAATCAATTTCACGTTTCAGGTGGATTGAGTAGGCAAGCAGTGAATTGACTATTCCTTCAAGTTCACGGACACTTTCGTTTACGTTTTCTGCGATATAGCAGACCACTTGCTCAGGAATGGTCAGGCCGTCATGTTTGATTTTGTTTCGCAGAATGTTTTTCCTGAGTTCGATGTCCGGTTTTTCCAATTCGGCCACCAGTCCCCATTTGAAACGTGTAAGCAACCGCTCTTCCATTCCTTGCAGCATGACAGGAGCACGGTCGGAAGTCAGAATCAGCTGTTTGCCGTTCTGATGCAGGTGGTTGAAGATATGAAAGAATGTGTTTTGTGTTTTGGTAACGCCTGCAAATTCTTGGATGTCGTCAATGATTAGCACGTCGATAGTCTGATAGAATCCAATGAAGTCGTTAAAGCGGTTGGTGCGTACCGAATCTGTATATTGCACTTGAAACAAGTGTGCAGATACGTATAGTACACGTTTTTCAGGATACAGTTCTTTGATGCGCGTTCCGATTGCATTGATCAGATGCGTTTTCCCTACACCAGAAGGTCCGTAGAGGAACAGAGGGTTGAATGTACGGGCCGGATTCTGAGCTACTGTTTCAGCGACAGCTCTTGAAAACTCATTGCTGTTTCCTTTAATGAAGTTGTCGAAATTGTAGTTCGGATTCAGATGTGGATCAAGGTCTTGTGGTCTTGGTTCTTGTATGATGCTGGGGGTCTTGTTCCCGTCTACTATAGGTTTTTGCTTGGGCAGTGCGGGAGAACGGTCAACACCTCTCAAATCTACAGTGATGTGGTTCGTCTTGTCGGTGAGGATAGAATACATCAATTCCGTACCTTCACCTATTTCTTTATAGATGGCGGCGCGGAGCAATCCCACATAGTGTTCTTCCAAAAATTCGTAGAAGAACGGGCTTGGGATTCCGATGGTCAGGGCTTTATTTTCATATTTCAGCCCCACCGTAGGCTCAAACCATGTTTTAAAAGCCTTCGTGTTATTGATGTTGTCTTTGATGAACGCCAGACAGCGATTCCATAACACTTCAGCTTGGGTCTGTTCAATCATAACGTGCGTTGTTATTAATAAAGCGAAATTTCTACGTTTGCAAATTTCGGAATGAATTTCTAGAAAAACAAATAGCTTTTTTCTTGTTTTTTTCCTCCTCTTTTTAACGGGTTGAATTGTAGCATGTTACAATTCAATTAAAAAAAATGTCATTCTATTCTCATTTGTAAAAATCTAAGCTTTTGACATTCAATTGCTTGTTGTTTGCTCCTTGTCTGTGCGTTAAAAACATTTGAATTTATTTTGTGTTGATATTCAATCTGTTGTATTTACTTTATGGTTTCGGATGAAGATTTTGTTATTTAGAATGTTTTTATATAACTGGTTTTCTGCTCTTTTTTTTGAGCACGAATGGCATCTCTTTTGGGGCTGATGCAAAAAAAAGATACGGAGGCGAATCCGATGCTCCGTATCTTTGTCAAATCGTTCAGATTTTGTAAAATTCAAACAGACCCCAGCTGTTTGGAGGGGTTATTTGTCTTTTCTTCCGAATAAGGAGAAATGTACATACCGTTTTGGATGTTCCTGTAAATCTTTCAGCAGACTGGCTGCATTGGCTGTGGTTGCGTTCAGATTATTGTAGAGCGCTTTGTCGTTCAGCAGCAACCCTAGTGAATTGTCTTTGCGGTTCAGCTTGTCGGTAAGCAGACGTACGTTTTGCAGTGTTGAATCTATTTTTGTGAAAGTGGAGGCATAGTCCACTCCTTTTAAGTTTTCGCTGATTCCTTTCAGATTTTCAGTAATGGCCGTTACGTTGTGAGTCAGTTGCGGAATATCTTTACTCATTAGTGTATGCAGTTCTTGGCTCGTTGCGTCGAGAGAGGCCGTCAGTCGTTCGGCGTTATGCAGTGTTTGTTTTAATGCAGGGTCACCCAGCAGTGCATTTACTGATGTGAGGATAGAATCCAGTTTGGGTAACATTTTTTCAATCTGCGGCAACAACTTTTCTTCGGCTGCTCCCATGATTCCATTGTTGGCCACTCCTTCTAGCGTGTCACCCGGTTCAACGAAAGTGGTGGTGTCATGGTTGAGCTTCATGTTCATTTTCACTGTTCCCAGCATTTCTGTCACCAGTTCAGCCTGACTCCCTTCCGGTATCCGGAGATTTTTTTCCACTTCTATCCCCACTACGACATGCCCAGGATTGTCATAATTGTAACTGATGTCACGTACGATTCCTATTTGATAGCCGTTTGCGAATACAGGACTTGACAGCGAAAGTCCGTTGATGTTTTCAAATTCCACGTTGTAATAACTTTCCGGTTTGAACATACTGATGCCTTTCAGGTAGTTGATGCCGAAAAACAGAATCAGCAGTGCGGCTATTCCGGCCAGTCCGATTTTAAATTCTCTTCTCATATTCTTTCGTTATTTGTTTTTCTTGAATTCGTTGATAGCTTGGCTTACGTTCATTTTCTTCCCGTTTCTGAAAGCGATGATAAAAGCGTCCTTGAATTTGGCATCCACCTTGTTGCGCTTTAGTTTCAAGATTTTATTGTAGTCTGTATCAGCTCCGTACGTATATTTTACCAACCCTTTTTCTTTATAATAGTCTACAGGTAAAAGACCCTTGAAGGCTTTGTCTTTAGGGTTCAGTATTTTTCCCGAAGTCAGTATCTGGATTTTGAAAACAGGTTTGCCGGTGTCTTTTGATTCAGCCTTCGGTTCGGGTATGTTGGTTTGTTCTTTTGCGTTTGTCAGATTCCCTGATTGGTGTCCGTCTTTATAGTGGATGAATGCTTTATAGATGCATTGGGCCAGGTTGTTGCTTCCGTTTTCGGACAATAGGTAAGATTCCTCATCGGGGTTGGTGATATATCCCAGTTCGATTAGTACACTTGGCATGGAGGTGGCTCTGAGCACCAGGAATCCGGCTTGGTGCACTCCTTTGTCAACCCGTTTGCCCTGTCTGAACTGTCGTTGAATCATTGTCGCAAAGTTGACGCTTTGTGACATGTTTTTGTCTTGCATGAACTCAAAAATGATATAGCTTTCCGAGGAGTTGGGGTTAAAGCCTGCATATTGTTGCTGATAGTCATCTTCAATCAGGATGACAGAGTTTTCTTTCTTGGCTACTTCCAGATTGTCTTCCGTACGGTGGAGCCCCAGTGTGTAAGTTTCTGTTCCACTGATGCGGTTGCTGCGTGAGGCAAGCGAGTTGGTATGTATGGATATGAACAGGTCGGCTTTGGCCTCATTGGCTATCTCGGCACGTCGGTGAAGGGGTACGAACACGTCTTTGCTGCGTGTATAGACCACTTTTGTGTCATGGCAATTGTTCCCTATCAATTTCCCCAGTTTCAGAGCCACTTTCAAATTGATGTTTTTTTCCTTGCCCCGACGTCCTATGGCCCCGGGGTCGTGTCCGCCGTGCCCCGCATCAATGACTACCGTAAATGTTTTTTTCGGTGCCGCGGCGGTTTGTTCTGACGGGAACAGAGACAGCAGGGCGAAAACAATTGTATATAATATGTAGAATCCGGTCGTTTTCATAACTGATTATCCGTTGCAAAGTTAATATTTTTTTGTTCTTTCGGCGTGAGGTATGTGTAATAAATCTTTTTTGTCGGTAAGAAATACTATAAAAACCGATAAATGGACATTACTTGTTTTTTAATTTGTTACTTTTGTAGGAAATGCGATAAAAGTCTATTTAAAAAACTGATAAAAATTGATAGAACTATGGTATTGATTGATGGAAAAGCAGTTTCCGAGCAGGTAAAGAGGGAGATAGCAGCAGAGGTGGCCGACATTGTGGCGAAAGGAGGGAAACGTCCTCATCTGGCTGCTGTACTGGTGGGGCATGACGGCGGCAGTGAAACATACGTGGCGGCAAAGGTCAAAGCTTGTGAAGTGTGCGGATTCAAATCTTCATTGATTCGTTATGAGTCGGATGTGACGGAAGAGGAATTGTTGGAGAAAGTGAAGGAGTTGAACGAAGATGCGGATGTGGACGGATTCATTGTGCAGCTCCCGTTGCCTTCGCATATTTCGGAGCAGAAGGTAATTGAGGCGATTGATTACCGGAAGGATGTCGACGGGTTTCATCCGATCAATGTGGGACGTTTGTCTATTGGCCTTCCGTGTTATGTGTCGGCCACTCCGAACGGTATAATGGAGTTGCTGCGGCGGTATGAAATTGACACTCGTGGAAAGAAATGTGTTATTTTGGGCCGGAGCAATATTGTGGGCAAGCCGATGGCGATGCTGATGATGCAGAAAGCTTGTCCGGGTGATGCGACGGTTACGGTATGTCATAGCCGGAGCAAGGATCTGGTGAAAGAATGTCAGGAAGCGGATATCATCATAGCAGCTATGGGGCAGCCTAATTTTGTGAAGGCGGATATGGTAAAGGAGGGAGCCGTGGTGATAGATGTCGGTACAACCCGTGTCCCAGATGCCAGCAAAAAGTCAGGATTCAAGCTTACCGGTGATGTGAAGTTCGATGAGGTGGCGCCGAAGTGTTCGTTCATTACTCCTGTCCCGGGCGGAGTGGGGCCTATGACTATCGTGTCGTTGATGAAGAACACGCTTCTGGCAGGCAAGAAGGCTATTTATAAGTGAGGGTAGGTATGAAGGGTGAAGGATGAGGGATTCGCATGAAACGTGATTGTGAGGTCCTGGATTTTTCACCTTTCATTCATCTTTGCAAAAGTTTTTTTGAAAAACATTTGCAGATTAAAAAAAAGTGTTTACCTTTGCATCGCTTTTCAGAAAGGCCGACATGGTGACTATAGTTCAGTTGGTTAGAGCGTCAGATTGTGGTTCTGAATGTCGTGGGTTCGAGTCCCACTAGTCACCCCCTCTTTTTTGATTTGCATTCATAATTTTTACCGACATGGTGACTATAGTTCAGTTGGTTAGAGCGTCAGATTGTGGTTCTGAATGTCGTGGGTTCGAGTCCCACTAGTCACCCCGAAAAGAGAGGAACCGGTTGCGGTTTCTCTTTTTTTTTATGGGCAAAAAAATGCGCTATCGTGACCTTCACAGGCGGATAGCGCAAGCTACAATACAAAATACAAATACAACTAAACGAGATTATTTTCATTAAAGGTGCGTAAAGATAGAAATTAAATTTCCATTTGCACCTTTTTTCCTGCTTTTTTCTGCTTTATATGTTTTTAAACAATTCCTTGGGCCATCATGGCATGGGCTACTTTCATGAAGCCGGCTATATTGGCACCTTTCACGTAGTTGACATAGCCGTCTGGTTCTGTACCGTATTTCACGCATTGTTCGTGGATGTTATGCATGATGTCGTGCAGTTTTTCGTCCACTTCCTGTGCCGACCAGCTGATGTGCATGGCATTCTGGCTCATTTCCAGTCCTGAGGTAGCTACTCCTCCCGCGTTGACGGCTTTTCCGGGCGCATACATCATCTTGTGTTCAATGAATGCATCGATAGCCTCCGGTGTACAACCCATATTGGAGATTTCGCCTACACAAATCACGTTGTTTTTAATCAGGTGGGCGGCATCTTCTCCGTTCAGTTCGTTCTGGGTGGCGCACGGCAAGGCGATGTCGACTTTCACTTCCCACGGACGTTTGCCCGGTATGAAAGTTGCGCTTGGAAATTTTTCTGCGAACGGAGCCACAATGTCATTGCCCGATGCGCGGAGTTCCAGCATATAGTCAATCTTTTCACCGCTGATTCCTTCCGGATCATAGATATATCCGTCCGGTCCCGACAGAGTGACTACCTTGGCACCCAGCTGGGTTGCTTTTGTGGCGGCACCCCAAGCAACGTTGCCGAATCCTGAAATGGCCACTGTTTTTCCTTTGATGTCGATTCCTTTCTTGTCAAGCATGTGCTTCACGAAATACAGTCCTCCGAATCCGGTCGCTTCCGGTCGTATCAGGGAACCGCCGAACTCCAGTCCTTTTCCCGTGAACGTACCGGTAAATTCGCGTGTCAGCTTTTTGTACATTCCGAACATATAACCCACTTCACGTCCTCCTACTCCGATATCACCGGCCGGTACATCCATGTTCGGCCCTAGATGACGCCATAATTCCAGCATGAAGGCTTGGCAGAAGCGCATGATTTCCCCGTCGCTTTTTCCACGTGGAGAGAAGTCAGAGCCGCCTTTTCCTCCGCCCATCGGCAGAGAAGTCAGTGCATTCTTGAATGTCTGCTCAAATCCCAGGAACTTCAGGATAGAAAGATTGACAGAGGCATGGAAACGGATTCCCCCCTTATACGGGCCGATGGCATTGTTGAACTGGACACGATAACCCAAGTTGGTCTGCACTTCGCCCTTGTCGTCTACCCATGTGACACGGAATGTGAAAATCCGGTCCGGCTCTACCAGACGTTCGATGATTTTTGCTTTTTCAAATTCGGGATGCTGGTTGTAGATATCTTCGATGGAGAGCAACACCTCTCTTACAGCCTGTAAATACTCTGATTCACCCGGATGCTTTGCTTCCAGGGATGACATAATCCTGTTGATGTCCATAATTTAGATGGTTTTAAAGGTGTGACAAAATGAAATACTCACTTATGCAAAGTTAGCAAAACATTCGGTTCTTCCAAGGTTGTGACTGTGAAAATAGGCTTAATTTATGATAAAATGAAAGCTTCCGATGGGTGCCGCAGGGTGAGGGGGAAGAGTCGGGCAGACGGGCGTATTTGCAAATGTCAATGGAAATCCCGATTTTTGCTGACAATTAACCGATTAAAATATGAAAAGCCATGCTTAATGCTTTGCGAATAAAACTCAACCAACTTTATTTCAAGGATACGCAGTTTGCCAACTTGATGACCAAGCGCATTTTCAACGTGTTGCTGGTGGCCAATCCGTATGATGCTTTTATGCTGGAGGATGACGGACGTATCGACGAGAAAATCTTCAATGAATACATGAACCTGAGTCTCCGTTATCCTCCGCGGTTCACTCAGGTGTCTACCTTGGAGGAGGCATGGGAGCAGCTTTACAATACCATGTTCGATTTGGTTATCTGTATGCCGGGTTCCGACAACAGTGATTCGTTTGATATCGCCCGGGCCATACGCGAAAAATATCCGCATATTCCGCTGGTGGTGCTTACACCTTTTTCGCACGGCATCCGGGAACGTATGGAACATGAAGACTTGAGCATTTTCCAGTATGTATTCTGCTGGTTGGGGAACAATGATTTGCTTGTTTCCATCATCAAGTTGATAGAAGACAAGATGAACCTGGCACACGACATCGAGGAGGTGGGTGTGCAGATGATTCTGCTTGTGGAAGATTCCATCCGGTTCTATTCGTCTGTGTTGCCTAACCTTTACAAGTTCGTGCTTCAGCAAAGCCAGGAGTTTGCAACGGAGGCTCTGAATGCCCATCAGCGTACATTGCGGATGCGCGGCCGTCCTAAAATCGTGTTGGCCCGTTCGTATGAAGAGGCGTTGGCTCTTTATGAAAAATACAGGAACAATGTGCTTGGAGTGATTTCTGACGTGCGTTTCCCTGTCTACGGAGTGCAAGACCCGTTGGCGGGTGTGGAGCTGCTGCGCGAGATCCGGAAACATGATCCTTTCGTACCTCTGATTCTGGAGTCATCGGAGGAGGAGAACCGTAAATATGCCCAGGAGCTTGATGCGCATTTTATCGACAAGAATTCCAAGAAAATGGATGTGGACTTGCGTGAGGCCGTCTCACAGAATTTCGGCTTCGGCGATTTCATCTTCCGCGATCCGAAGACGATGAGTGAGGTCGCTCGTGTGCATAACCTGAAGGAGCTGCAGAATGTGCTGTTTTCCATTCCGGGCGAGTCTTTCTTCTATCATATCAGCCATAACCATATTTCCCGCTGGCTTTATTCGAGGGCTATATTCCCGGTAGCCGAGTTCTTGAAACAGATTACGTGGGAGTCGCTGCAGGATATCGATGCGCACCGGCAGATTATTTTCGAGGCCATTGTGAAATATCGGAAGATGAAGAACCAGGGAGTGGTGGCTGTCTTCCAGCGCGAACGTTTTGACCGCTATTCCAATTTCGCACGTATCGGCGAAGGTTCGTTGGGAGGAAAAGGAAGAGGACTGGCTTTCATTGACCATCTGCTGAAACGTCACAGTGAGTTTGAGGAATTCGAGAACGCGTCGATTGTAATACCGAAGACGGTGGTGCTCTGTACGGATGTGTTCGATGAGTTCATGGATACGAACCAGCTTTATCAGGTGGCTTTGAGTGATGCGGACGATGAGACGATTCTGCAGGCATTTCTGCATGCCAGGTTGCCTGAACGGTTTGAGGAGGACTTTTTCACTTTTTTCAATGCGGTGAAGTCACCGATTGCCGTACGTTCGTCAAGTTTGCTCGAGGACTCCCATTACCAGCCTTTTGCGGGAATCTATTCCACTTATATGATTCCGTATCTGGATGACAAATATGAAATGCTCCGCATGTTGAGCGATGCCATCAAGGGGGTTTATGCGTCTGTATTTTATAAGGACAGCAAAGCGTATATGCAGGCTACAAGCAATGTCATCGATCAGGAGAAAATGGCGGTCATCCTTCAGGAGGTGGTGGGCACTCAGTATGGCGACCGTTATTATCCGGCTATTTCGGGAGTGGCCCGTTCCATCAACTATTATCCGATCAATGATGAGTTGGCGGAGGAGGGAATTGTCAGTCTGGCGCTCGGACTTGGTAAATATATTGTCGATGGCGGACTGACTTTGCGGGTTTGTCCGTATCATCCTACTCAGGTGCTCCAGACCAGTGAGATGGAGATAGCCTTACGCGAGACGCAGACTCGTTTCTATGCGCTTGACTTGAAGAATCTGGGACAGAATTTTTCGCTTGATGACGGATTTAATCTGTTGAAACTGAATGTGAAGGATGCAGAAGCTGACGGTTCGCTCAACTATATTGCATCGACGTACGATCCGTATGACATGGTGATTCGTGACGGCATCTATCCGGGGGGGAGAAAGTTGATTACATTTGCCAATATCCTGCAGCACGACGTGTTCCCGTTGGCGCGTATCCTGCAGTTGGTGCAGAAATACGGTCAGGGGGAGATGAAACGTCCTGTGGAAATCGAGTTTGCCGTCAATTTTGACTCCAGAACCAAATCGGGCACGTTTTATATGCTGCAAATCCGTCCGATGGTAGATGTGAAGGCGGATTTGGAGGAAGACCTTACGTTGATTCCGGATGAGAAGTTGCTGTTGAAGAGTGAGAATTCATTGGGACACGGTATTATGGAAGACATTCAGGATGTGATATATGTGAAGACCGACGGCTATTCGGCATCCAATAACCAGCTGATTGCTTATGACATCGAGAAATTGAACCGGCGTTTCCTGGACGAAGGCAAGCATTATGTGCTGGTGGGTCCCGGACGTTGGGGAAGCAGCGATACGTGGCTGGGGATTCCCGTAAAATGGCCCAATATCTCGGCAGCCCGTGTCATTGTGGAGGCCGGACTGACGAATTATCGTGTGGACCCCAGTCAGGGCACGCATTTCTTCCAGAATCTGACATCATTCGGTGTGGGGTATTTCACTATCAATGCCTATATCAACGAGGGAATCTATAATATGGCGATACTCGACAGTATGCCGGCAGTGGAGGAAACCAAGTTTGTACGGTGGGTACATTTTGAAAAACCGCTTTCCGTGAAGATGGACGGAAGGAAGAAGCTCGGTGTGGTGGTGCTTCCGGAATGATTGTTTTTCCACCGCGGATTACATGGATTCTGATTTCAGTCAGTCTAGAAGTCAATCTGTGTAATCCGTGGTGGAATATAGTTTGCCTGAATCCGGGTGTCAGGATTTTTTCGTGTGCAGGAACCGTGCCAGCGAGCGTCTGACGGGTTCGTCGTAAAGTTTCAGGCAGGCGTAGGCAAGTACGATACTGCCGATGTAGACGAGTATAGCTGTAGGCCATATTTCGACGAACGTGTAGTGCTTGTCCTCTATCAGCTTGGAATAGAAAAGATACATCACGGGATAATGTACGGCATAGAGAGGGTAGGAGATGTCGCCCAGAAACTTGCAGATGCGTGTCGAGAGGCTGTCGGTAGTCTTTCCCGATGCGCCGATCCATACCAGAACCGGGAAGATGAAAAGGATACATACGGCTTCGAAAGCTCCGTTCAGACAGAACGGCTCCTTACCTTCTATATAAGGCACGCAGAACAGTACGGCCAGTACGACGGTACATATCCAGAATGCGCCCCGTATCTTCATGGGCTTGAAATGGCGAGACAGCAGCATCCCCAAAGAGAAGGGGAAAAGCATCCGCAGCATACCTCCTATGAAATTCATTCCATCGAGCGTCCAGCCTACTCCGATCATTCCGTAGCCTGCCGCATCGGACAGGGCAAATCCTGCCAGACCGATGCCCAGAATGATCACCATTGCTGTCAACGCCTTGTTGCTGAGGCGGTGGATGAAGAGGGCGTAAAGGATGTTGCCGATATATTCGAAGAAAAGCGACCAGCTTGGACCGTTGAGCGGGAACATCTCTCCGTTGCCGCGTATGTCATAGCTTGCGCCCGGTACGGCCGGGATGAAGAACATGGCACACAGAAGGGCCAGCATGATCATGGAAACAGCTACATGGCTGCCGTCCCAGCGGACGCATCCCTGCAAGCAATAGAAGATGACTCCCAGCAGGGCACCCATGATGATCATGGGGTGGAGGCGGATCAGACGGCGCTTGAAGAAGTTGCCCAGGCTCATTGTCTTTCCCAGACGGTCGTCATAGGCATAGCCGATGACAAAGCCGGAAAGGATGAAGAAGAAATCCACGGCAAGGTAACCGTGGTTGATGGTGGTGATGACCGTGCCTCCGGCGGCGAACGACAGTCCTTCAAAGATGTGGTAGAATACCACCAGCAAGGCGGCCACTCCTCGCAGTCCGTCGAGGAGCTCATAATGGGGTTTGGTGTCCGCAAATGCGGCTGAAGATGGTTTGTTCATGGTGTTAATTCTTTTTTTCGGCTGCAAAGGTAGGCATATTATCGCTCATAATATTTGTCCTGCGACAAAAAAGCAGTCAGGCTGCACGGTGTTTTCATTTCCGTGACACCTGTGACTGATGACATTTTAAATGAAAGCCGTGGGTTATTTTTTTCTCAACCGGCTTAATGTGGGCTGTGTGATGCCCAGATAGGAGGCGATGTAGCCGAGCTGCACCCGTCGGGATATTTCGGGAAACTGTGCGATGAAAGCCTCGTAGCGTTCGGCGGCCGGAAGTGTGAGCCGTTCCTTGTGGGAGCGGTGCAGGCGGCGGTACTCATTCTGGTGGATTACCCGTCCCCAGTTGGCCATCTCGATGTTGGTCTCGAAGAGTCGCCGCAGGTCGTCCAGACTGATGCGGTAGGCTTCCGTCTCTTCCAGGGTCTCCACATATTCCTCGCTTATCTTGTGGTAGTAGAGCTCGTCCATGCTGAACACGATGCTTCCCTCTCCGGCAAACGAGGTGGTGATTTCCTCGCCGTTCACCAGCCAGTAAGAGCGTGTGATTCCCTGTTCGATGAAATACGCGTATCTGCAGTAACGTCCCGCCTCCACCAGTTGATATTTTTTAGGGAAGCGGCACCGCTCCACACAGGCAAGCAATTTCCTTACCGTCTCGTCAGACAGTGGGTATGCCTCTCTCATCTTTTCAATCACATGTCTCATACGTCCTCACTCTTCATTCTTCACTCTTCATTCCTCATTCTTCACTCTTCATTTAGTCCTTATCCGTTGTTCCGGTATTCCAGCGGGCTCATTCCTACGTAGCGTTTGAAATATTTCCCGAAAAACGACATGTTGGCAAAACTCAGCGAGTCGGAAATGTCCTGTATGGATAAATGAGTGGATTTAAGTTGTGATTTCGCATCCATGATGACCATGGAGGAAATGATGTCTACACATGTTTTTCCCGATACCTGCTTGACCGTTGTGCAAAGATGGGCATGAGTAATGCCCAGTTGTTCGGCATACCACGCTACATTCCGGTTATGCATGTAATGTTGCATGACCAGTTGGGTGAAGCTCCTGAAAATCTGTTCGCTTTTTGAGATGGATACCGTTTCTTCCGTATTATGACTTTTGTAGATGATGGAAATTCCTTTATGGATGTCGGCATACAGGTTCGGAGTGATGTCCTGTTTGATTTTGTCTGGGAAAAGTTCATACATTCGGATAAGGAATTGCAGGTATTGTTCCAATAGCTTGGCTCCTTCCGGGCGTAGCTGGAACACCGGACGTCCCATTGTGAAGTAGATGGCATCCAGCATCTGTCTTGACTGTCCGGCATGTTCGATGTAGTTTGACGAGAATCCCAGAAAATAAATGTTCAGGTTCCCTTCTATGCTGTAAATCTGGAAGATACTTCCCGGGGTGAGTGTCACAAAGTTGTTTTCTTTCACCGTGATGTGGTTCAGGTTGACCGATGCCTCCACTTTTCCTTCCAGGCAGAGCACGAAAATCTCGCATTTCAGTCGTACGGGATAGTTGGTATACAGGCTCAGAAGGTCTTTGTTGATGTCCGTCCCGATGACCCAATCTTCGGGCAAGTCTATTTTAGGCAGTTCCTTTTCCATAGAGTTCTTCTGAATTGCTTGTTGTCCTGCAAATATACAATCTTTTTGGATTCAGTCACCACAGAGGGCGTAGAGTCCCACAAAGATTTCATTCATCACTCTTCTCTCTTCATTCTTCACTCTTCATTCGAGCCGCTTGAACCGCTGGCCGTACTTTATCCAGTTGCTGCACGGCATGAACATGACATGACAGGAAGCGGTGTCCACCGACAGGGCGGCGGCAAATGCGGCATTCCCGGCTTTCCGCTGCCAATATCCGGTCAGACAGGACAAGCCTACCACTATACTCGCCAATATCAAGGACACCAACCTCGGTTCCATTATAATTCGAGTGAATTGTCTTTCAGTAGGAAGTCGAAAATACTGATGGTTGTAATGCCTGCTTCATCCCGTATGACAGGACTTTCTTCTCCGATAACGATAATCTTCTTGAACGAATCGTCCACTTTCAGCAAGGAGGCACGTTCCTGTCTTATCTTCTCGTCAGACTCCATCCTGTAGGCTGACTGTATATAATACCTCCTGCTTCCCAGATTGCAGACGAAATCGACTTCGAGACGGGCACGCTGCTGCCTGCCGTTGTCATCGGTCAGCACCACCGGAACGACACCGACATCCACATTGAACCCCCGTATCCGTAATTCGTTATAAACCATGTTCTCCATCAGATGACTTCTTTCCGACTGACGGAAATTGATACGGGCGTTGCGCAATCCCAAGTCCATGAAGTAATACTTGTATGGGGAATTGATATACCGCTTCCCCTTGATGTCATAGCGCGTGGACTTTTCGACCAGGAATGAGTCGCACAGGTAGTCGATGTATTCCTTGACCGTATCGTATGATATGGAAGATTTCTTCTCACTCCGGAACGTGTTCGCCAGCTTGTTCGGATTCGTGAGTGCGCCGATACCGGAAGCCATGAGATTGACAAGTTCCTCCAGGTCGTCGTCCTTGCGTATCTCATAGCGTTCCTTGATGTCTTTGATATAGGTCTCGTCAAACAATGACTTCAGGAACTTCGCTTTCTGCTCATCCGTGTTGTACGACAGTATCTGCGGAAGACCGCCATACAGCATATATTCATTGAAGCCTGCCTGAACGGTTCCGGGATAAACCGACATGTACTCGCCGAAACTCAACGGATACATTTTTACTTCAAAACCGCGTCCACGGAATTCCGTGGCTATATCCTTTGACAGAAACTTTGCATTGCTGCCTGTCACATAAACATCCATGTTCCGCATACGCAAAAAACCGTTCAGTACATCCTCGAAATGGTCGAGCATCTGTACTTCGTCCAATAAGAGATAATACATGGAGTCATCTGTAATGCGATTTTCCACAAATGCGTACAGATTATCGGGATTTCTCATTTCCAGATTCTTATAGTCTTCCAGATCCACTTTTATGATATGGTCTGAAGCGATGCCGTCCTTTTCGAGCCAAGAGGCGAATATTTCAAAGAGAAGATAGGACTTGCCGCATCTGCGCATACCTGTTATGACCTTGATCATGCCGTTATGCCGCAAGGATATGAGTTCGTCCAGATATTTTTTTCTTTCTATATGTGCCATGATAATCGAAATTTATGTCAGTTTATGACAGAGTTTTCGATTACAAAAATAGATGTTTTTAACCAAGCGGACAAATTCTAATCGGAAAAACCGTCATTATATGACATATTTTTCGATTAGCACATCTTCCCGAAGCAGTTTTGACTGCTTTTCTCTTTTACCCTGTATTCCGTCCATTCAGCCGTACAACCTCCCATGGACTATTTTGCTGCAAAGGTGCAAAAATACAAAATTTTGTTGTTTTTGTAAACTGCGGTAAGTGTGTTTTTTATGTATAAGCTATATTTCGCTGTAATTCCACCGCAATGTTTCCTGTTTTTATAAAACGTGCGGTCTTACGGTTCCACTGCATCCAGAATGGATACATGGAGGCACTTCACTCTTCATTTTTCCGCTTCTGCCCTAAAACATCAAATTTGAAATTTAGACTAAAAATATTGCGGAATTTCTTGCGGAATACCTGAAAATCGGCAATTTGCGACTTGAAAAGATTGATTGTGGTAAAAAACGGAACAAAAATAATAAAAATAGACCTTGTACGTTTTTCCGGACTGTTGTTACTTTGCATCCGTAAAAATGACTAATTTATAATGATATGGTAAACATGAAGATGTTATTGGGTGGGGCGCTGCTATGTGCGGGCGCATTCATCGTTTCCTGTTCTTCGGACGAAGAATTGACTCCTTCGGGCGAAGGCACGGTTTCATTGGATATCCGTACAGAAACGGGCTTTCTCTCTCGTGCTCTGAATGAAGCGGACTATCAGAATTTGGATAACTACACGGTTCAGTTGCTGAGCGGTGGGGAAGTGCAGAATGAATGGAAATATACGGAACTGCCTGAATCGTTGAAGGTGGATGCCGGAACTTATCAGGTGAAGGCTTTTTATGGCGAAGACGTGGCTGCTTCTACTGAAACTATGTATGTGGAAGGGGTAAGCGAGGAGGTGACTCTTGCGGATAATGAAACAAAGGCTGTTTCGGTGACCTGCAAGCCTGTTTGCGCAAAGGTGTCGGTGGACTTCTCTGAAAAGATGGACACTTACTTCACAGATTATTCCGTGACTTTCACCACTGCGGCTTTGGGTGAAGAAAGCTTTGTCTGGAAAAAAGACAATACGGATCCGGTTTATCTGAAAGTGGGTCAGGAGGAAACGGTGGTTGCACTTATTTCTTATACTGACAAATCCGGCAAATCGGACAGTGTGGAAAAGAAATATTTGATGAGTCCGCAAACAGGAATGACTATCCATATTAATCCGGTGGTTCAGCAGGTAGAGGGTTCGCTGAATGTGACCATTGACATTGATACCACGACCAACGACCATGAAATAGATGTGGAGGTACCGTCTGATTGGGCAAATGCTACAGAATAATAAGAACATAACGAACAATAAAAACAGTATATATGAGAAAGATTAATATATTCGCTTTGAGTGCTGTCCTGGTGGCTTGCGCTTCTTCATGCGAATTGAAGGATGAACTGACAGGCGACCGTAACGGTGCTTCGGAAATGGGTGCCTTGGAATTGGCCGTGAAGGTGCAGGGCGAAGAAACCCGTGCAGAAGAGGCTGTGCCTGCAGCGGAGGATATGTATGTAGAGGTGGTGAGCACGGAAGACGGTGCGGAACCTGTATATGGCGGTTTTTACCGTGATCTGGAAAACCCGATGCGTATTCCGGTAGGGACTTATACCGTAAAGGCACATACGGAGGGCGAAATTGCGAAAGAAATGGATGCTCCGTATTACGGCGGTGACGATGAACTTGTTATCACCAAGGACATTACTTCTCAAGCTGAGGTGACCTGTAAGATTATGAATACGAAGGTGATACTGAATCTGGGAGACGGCTTTGGCGGTACATTCTCCAGTTGGACAGTGACACTGGACAACGGAAAGGAAAGTGTGCTGACTTTTACTGACGGAACTGCTCCTAAATATTGGTATCTGGCAGAAGATCAGGTTACTTCACTGACTCTGAATTTCACCGGTACACTTGCTGACGGCGGTGCTGAACTGACTTGGCAGAAGTCGTTTACAAAAACTGATGCGGATGAGGTTTATGATGATGTGGAGGATTATTTTACAGGTGGTGAAATTCTGGATATTACATTGAATGTAGACGGTGCAGACGTACCGGAAGACAACCGTCCGCAAATCAGTTTCGATGTAGATGTAGAACTGGGATTCACGGATAAGGATGAAACGGTTGAAATTCCGGTAGTGGATGTGACTGAACCGGAACAGCCGGGCGGTGATGAAGATCCGGAACAGCCGGAAAATCCTGACATGCCTACCATGATTATGCCGAGTGATGGACATATCATTTATACTTTAAATGGGAATGACCAGCCGGCTTCTGCGAATGTGGAAATTAAAGCACCCAAAGGACTGAAGTCAATGAATGTCAAGATTGTGGCAGGAAATGATGACTTTTCCGAAACTATTAATGATTTACCATCGATGGGGCTAGATTTTGTAAACGATGGCGTAGAAATGGTGGATAATATGATTATTGGTCAGGTACTTAGTTCGTTTTTAGGGGGAGCTCCGGTAAGTGCTCCTGCCACCGGTGATACTGAATATACATTTCCTGTAGGTGCTTTCTTTGGATTGATGAATGGCTTTGGTGCGACAGCTCCTAATGCACATAAATTTATAATTTCATTGGAGGACCAAGAGGGTAATACACTGGAAGAAGAATTGTTGGTTACAATCAATCCGGCTGTGGAATAAGTAAAATACTCAAAAGAATAGACAATTATGAAAAAAATAATATTTAGATGTTCTCTTTTTCTGTGCATGTTGCTGATGGTGGCCTGCCAGAATGAAGATGAACTTTCAAGCAGCAATGTCGGTTATCTGCGTTTGTCGTTGGGTGTGAACGCTTCTACCAATACGCGTGCCGATGAAGAGATCTACAATCCGGAGCAGATTGCTGTGCAGATTGTTTCGGAAGAGGGTGAGGTTGTAAAGGAAACATCCGATTGGGAGGATTGGGCTAATCTGCAGATTGCGCTTCCGGTTGGAAATTATACACTGAAAGCTTCTTCTGCCGGATTTGACGGCGCCACATCCGGTTTCGACAAACCTTATTATGCCGGAAGTGAAAGCATCGTGATTGAAAAGGATAAGGAAGTTAACAAGACAATTACCTGTACATTGGCCAATGTGAAGGTGACCGTTAATTTCGAGCAGTCTTTCCTTGATGTGTTTGATGAAGCTAAAGTTGAGGTGGATGACAATGCGGACAACGCCGGAATTGACCCGTTGACTTTTGTGATGGGAGAAACCGGCAAGTCGGGCTACTTCCCTGTAACAGATTTGAAGGCTGTCGTTTCTGCAACGAACAAGAAGGGTATCACCAACAGCCAGACTGATGAAATTAAGGATGTGAAAGCCCGCGATCATTATATCTTGAACTATAGAGTGGAGGGAGGAGACGGAAATGTGACTGTCACCGTTGATCCGACCACCAAGACCTATACTTATACGTTCAATATTTCTATGGACAGTGAACTCGTTGTGGATGAGGCTAACGCATGGGCCAAGTTCGCTTATCTGTCAGGTAATATTGTCAATGCGAAGGATGCTGATCCTTCTGAAATGAAGTTCCAGTATCGCAAGAAAGATGCGGCTGAGTGGATTTCTGTAACCGCTGTGCAGAATGATACTGTATATACAGCTTACGAAGGTGTGGCACCTTCTCTTGATCCACAAACTACCTACGAGTATCGTATGGTGTACGGGGAAGAAGAGTTGGTAAGTGAGGTGAAGAAATTTACTACGGAAGCGGCTACGGCATTGCAGAATGGTGGTTTTGAGGATTGGTATCAGGCCGGAAAAATATGGTATGCTTCAACAAAATCTGATTATGAGAATGGAACTTATATGTGGGATACTAGTAATCCGGGTTCTGGAAATTTTGGCTTTAATCCAACAATCCAAAGTACAACAGTTAAACATAGTGGTAGTTCAGCTGCTAAATTGGAGACTCAGTATGCATTTATTAAATTAGCTGCGGCTAGTTTGTATTATGGTCGTTTTGGTGGTTTGGTAGGTTTAAGTGGTGCCAAGATTGATTTTGGCCAACCGTTTGTTTCTCGTCCAATTTCCTTGAAAGGATATTATCAATATGATCCGAATCTTTTGGATGGAAAGGATGAGGAAGGTAAGAAACGCACGGAAATAAGTGCAGACCAGCCTGCAAATACTGTTAAGGACGGTGATTCTGATTTATGTTCTATCTACATTATTTTATCAAAAGGAACACATCAGGTTAATAATACGGATACAGAAACCCTTCTTACGGCTGAAAATGTCTGGAAGAATGAGCAGTTCATTGCTTACGGGGAATTACCTGCTGAACAGTGTGTCGATACGAAAGGAGAGTGGGAGGATTTTAATATTCCTTTGCAATATAAAGAAGATCAATTGGGTGAAAAACCGACGCACCTGATTGTTGTATGCAGTTCTAGCAAATATGGTGATTACTTCACAGGTGCGATAGGTAGTACACTCTATCTTGATGATTTTGAACTTGTTTACGACGGCGAACCGACCATTTGGAAATAAACAATTCTTTAAATAACCTAACCGGAAGAGGTGTCCGAGCGATTACTTCTTCCGGTTATCCTTATGAATAAATGAAAGCAAAACTTTTACTTTTTTTCTTGCTGATGGGTGGGGCGGTGACCGCTTCCGCCATCAATCCGCACCGCGTGCAGCGCATTGACCGTGAGATTCAGAAACGCGTGTTCATCCCCAAGGGACAGATCATTGCCGGAGGTACGGTTTCCTATTCAGAGCATGATGAGGACAACCTCAATTTCACCGTGCTGAAAAACATTGAGGGACTCGGATACGATTTCGCCGTAAGCCCTTACGTGGGTTATTTCTTCCGCGACAACATGGCCGCCGGTGTCCGCTTCGCCTACAACCGTACCTATCTTGATCTCGGGAACTTCGACCTGAATCTGGGTGAGGACTTCAACATCAATCTGGAGGATGTGTATTATCTGGAACACAAGTTCGAGACATCCGCCTTTCTGCGTACCTATATGCCCGTGGGCAGAAGCAAGATTTTCGGTTTCTTCAACGAGTGCCGTCTCACTTATGGATATGCCCGCGGCAAGAACTCCACAGGTTCCGGTGCATCGTATGACGGAACATTTGAGACCTGTCACAATCTGGAAATCGGTTTTGCACCGGGTGTGACAGCTTTCGTGACCGATTGGGCAGCTGTGGAAGTTTCCATGGGTGTGATGGGATTCGACTTCAAATGGGTGGATCAGAAAACAAATCAGGTGGAACAAGGCAAGCGTCGCACTTCTTCAGGTGATTTTAAAATCAACCTGTTTTCCATCAACATTGGTATGACCTTCTATTTATAATCATCAACGGACAGGATATGGCAAGAAAGACAGTTTGTTATTATATGGTAGCAGGACTGCTGGCGATGCAGGGCTGCAAGATAGAAAATGACATTCCTTATCCCATTGTGGAGGGAAATATCGAATCTTTTGAAGTGGAGGGCCAGTGTGCAGGTCCCGGAGCAGCTGGTCAGGCGGCGCAAATCAATACATCCAACCGCACGGTAACGCTTTATGTAGACGATACGGTAGACCTCACCCGGTTGCGTATCACGAGATTTACCGTTTCGTCGGATGCCGAAATTCAGGCGGATTCCGTGGTGTGTGTGGATTATTCGAAATTCCCTACGTCCGGATTTGAGGAGCTCGACAATACGGCCGATACGCGTATGAACTTTACCGACCCGGTGAGGTTCACGCTGAGCACTTATCAGGATTACCGTTGGACGGTCACCGTAACGCAGCTCATCGAACGCAATGTGGATGTGACAGGAATGATCCGTTCGGTGATAGATACGGAAAACCGTGTGGCCATCATCTATGTATCGACTGATACAGACCTGACCGACCTCACCGTAAACGCCATGGACCTGGGCGGTGCTTCGGGTACGGTAACTCCCGACCCGAGAGCCATCCGTGACTATTCGAAGGTCCAGAAATTCCAGGTGTCGCAGGGATGGGAGGAAACGGCACATGAATGGAAAGTATATGTGTATCATTCGGATGAAGAGGCTTCATCGGCAGACTTGTTTCCCAGAACGACTTCTGCTACACTGAAAGGAACCGTCAGGAGCGGACAGACAGTGGAAGTGGAATATAAGGAAGCGGGGGCTTCTTCCTGGTCGGAAGTGGACGATGTACAGGTAAACGGAATTAACTATGTGGCTCAGCTTACGGGGTTGAATGGGGGAAGAAGCTATAGCTATCGGGTGAAGGTGGAAGGTCTGGAAGGACAGGAGCATACATTCACTACAGCTCCCGCCCAGCAGCTTACAAATGCCGGTCTGGATGACTGGTGGAGCGAGACGACAAGTGGGGGGCGGATAATGTGGCGCCCGGAAGCCCAAGGTGAATCTACCTATTGGAGTACAGGCAATTCGGGGGCCGTAATCATTGCGGACAGCAATACGGAACCTACCTATGAAACTTGCGACGGCAGCGGACGTGCCGCTTTGCTGCAGACTAAATGGCTGACTATGAAGCTGGCTGCCGGGAATCTGTTTACAGGTGATTTTGAGGTGGACGGAACACACGGTGTCCTCAATTTCGGGCGTGAGTTTTCGGCATTTCCTTCCGCTTTGCGTATGCATGTAAAGTATCAGACTTCCAAAATCAACCACTCCTCTTCCGATAAAGAGGATTGGGATTATATGATTGGACAGAATGATACTTGCCATGTATATATAGCATTGACAACGGAAAAAGTTTCTCTTCGTACTCGTGAATTTGAAGTGTTTGACCGGAGAGCCCCTGAGGTGGTGGCTTATGGAGAGTTTCAGTCGGGTTCAAACGTGACAGGAAGCGAGCAGAATGGCTATAAACAGATTGATATTCCATTCGAATATTATCATACGGATGTGACTCCACGTTATGTCGTGGTCGTATGCAGTGCGAGCAAATATGGAAACTTCTTTACGGGTGGCGACAACAGCAAAATGTGGGTAGACAACCTGGAGATGATTTATGAATAAAAACGAAAGGAAATTATATGAAATACATCAATTATTTGAGCCTGTGCTGCATGGCGTGGATGATGTTCGCCTGTCAGGAAAAAGAATCTCTTCAGCAGTCCGGAAAAACCGGTTTCCTGATTTCGTTGACGGACGGTACGCAAGCCTCCGCTTCACGTACTGCTCCGGGCGAGTTGAAAGAAATATTGGATATCCAGCCGGCGGATTTCGATCTTACCATTACTGATTCGTCGACAGGCGATCCGGTTTATGAAGATAAAGTGACAGAAGGGGTGATTCCTGTCATGAGCGGCGTTTACAATCTGACAGCTGCATACGGTGATAATCCGGTGTTGGCTCTTGATGCCCCTTATTTTAAGGGGGAAGTGAAGGACGCGGTTGTAAGAGGTGGGGAAACCACTTCTGTTGAGATTCCTTGTAAGGTGGCCAACTCGTTGCTTTCCGTGACATTCGACAATTCCAAGGAATCGTTTGAGGATATTTACAGTGATTATTCAGTGGAAGTGAAGACGGAAGGTGCGGAGTCGGTTTTCCTGGAAAAGGACGGTAAGGAAAGTGCCTATTTCCGTGCAGGGTCGGAAATAGAGGTATTTTTCCATGGAATGTTGAAGGGAAGCGGTGAAGAGAAAGGCATTGCTCTGGATTTGTCCGGAATCGAGGAACTTCCGCTTCAGGCCGGTGATCATCTGAAACTGACTCTTATGCCGGAGTTGGATAAATATGACATTCCTCTGTCCATACAGGTAGAGGTGACGCATGTCACGTTGGAGGATACCATTCCGATGGAGTGGTTGCCGAAACCGAGAGTTGGAGGTTTTAATGAAGATGGGGCTAAATTTGTGTCTCATGTGGAAACATCTGTTGAAGATGTGCCTGCCGTGTTGAATTTTTCGGGAAAAATGGCGATTCAGGATGTAGAGCTTACTTTAGATTTGAAAGATGAGGATTTTATTTCTTTGAATAAGACTTATCTTTTGTCATCGTTGACGGAAGAAGATAAAACAGCCTTATCGGATGCCGGAATTGTATTGCCAGAGTTAGGAAGTGCTGTTACTGGAAACATTGATTTTTCCGCATTGGCAAGAAAATTGAAGATTGCATCGGGAAATGAGACTGTTCATAGTATCAAGCTTCGTGTAAAGGCTAACGAACGTTGGAGCAGTGAGGAAGATACTCCCGATGTGTTTGAAATTCATACACTTGCTCCGAAAGTGGTCATAGCGGCTCGTCCTGAAGATGTTTGGTCGAAGTCACTTACAGTTAGTGGAATTACTGTGGAATCAGGTGATGAGGCTACAATTAAAGGGAATTTGAAATATCAGTTCAATGATAACGGAACATGGAAGGACTGTGAGGGTAATGTGGCTATGATGGCCAATCATCCAAGCGACAGCAAAATGCAAGTGCGTGCCGTTTATCGGAATGTGGTAGAATGTGAACCTACTGTTTTTGATTTGGAAGTGCCGGAGCAGTTGCCGAACTCGGATATGGAGGAATGGAGTTATGAAACTTATACAGGGGATAGATATTCGTTTAATCCGTGGAATGACGGTGAAACTCCTTTCTGGGATACAAACAATGATTATACAACAAGACATAGAAATAATTCTTCTTCGTTAACTATGGCTAATTATAATGGCTTTCATGCGGTTTCCTATGTGCAGGGACGTAATGGAGGATTGGCAGCAGAGCTGAGAAGTACGGCTAATGGGCGTGGAAATACTATTAAATTTTCGATATTTTCAGAACGTAAAGAGCTTGACCTGAATAAGGTAGCTGGAACGTTGTTCACAGGTACAGCTAATGTTAAAATGACAGGGAATGATATAAGTGGGAAAGATACTTATATGGAAGAAAAGAACGCATCATTTCCAAGCCGTCCTACAGCATTGCAATTCTATTATAAATATATTCCATATAACACGGATTCATGGAGTGTGCATATAGAATTGTTGGATGAGAACAAGAATGTCATTATTCAGAATGAGAAAACATCATCAGAAACAGTGAATGACTGGTCGGAAGAACCTTTCAGCGTTGAGTTGGATTATGCGGATGATACAACATATGCCAAATGTAAGTATATATATGTAATATTCAAATCTACCATAAATGAAGGAGCAAATATGCCATATCGTGAGATTACCCAGACATTCTATGTGTTGTCGGAAAATGGAGCTTTGAGTGATAGAACTTATAGTCCTGCATATGTAGGAAGTGTACTTACCATTGACGACATTTCATTAGTTTACGACAAATAAAAGCAAACAAATATGAAACAAAACATACTATACATTTTGTCAGGAATCTTCCTGCTGGCAAGCTGCCAGCAGGAAGAACTTCCGGGTGAGGAAAGCCGTTACGGCTATCTCTCCTTGAAAAGCGTGGTGGCGGAAGTGGAGAATGTGAATGCTCCGGCCAGCCGTGCTTTGCCGGCAGTTAATTCTAAAGACCTGTATGTGGAAGTTTGGGAAGGGGAGAAGAAAGTCCTTTCATACGCTCCCGGAGAGACGATTCCTGAACGGATCAAACTTCCCGAAGGAATTTATACGGCTAAAGCCTATAATGAAGCCTATACTACATTCAAGTCGTTGGAAGACGGTGCTTTAGGCGACCCTGTGTTCTATGGCGAGTCAGACGAGTTTTCTGTTGCAGAAAGCGAAGTGCCTGCAGAACAGACCGTCCTGGTATATATGCACAACTCAGGCATTTCGTTCCGGTTGGATGAAACTTTTTCGGATTATTTCGACACGGATGTTACTCAAGTTGAAATTTCATGCAATGACAGAACGGTCACGTTGGATTATCCGCTTTTTACGGGTGAGGACTATGTGTATTTCTATATGGAAGGCGACACAAAAGCGCAGTATGTTCTGACTTCAAGGAACAAGGATAATGAAGACGTGCGGATGGACGGCGAGCTGAGTGTAGAGAACGGAAAATGCTATACGCTTGTCTTTCATTTCCGTCCGGAGTGAACGACAAGAGGATGAAACCTTTCATTTTTTCTCAATATTGCCAATAGTTCATTTTACCCTTTGACAGTTTCGGACCATGTGAAGTGTCCGGCTGTCAAGGGGTATTTTTTGTCCATAAAAAATCCCGGTCCTGTCACGGGGACAGAACCGGGGATATGAGAATCAGAAACAAAAATTGTTGAATTTATACAATGCCCTGCGCCATCATTGCGTTGGCCACCTTCATGAAACCGGCCACGTTGGCGCCTTTCACGTAGTTGATGTAGCCGTCGGGCTCGGTTCCGTATTTCACGCAAGCCTCGTGGATGTTCTTCATGATGCTCTTCAGCTTCTCGTCCACTTCTTCCTGGCTCCAGCTCAGCTTGATGGAGTTCTGGGTCATTTCCAGACCGGATACGGATACACCGCCGGCGTTGGCTGCCTTGCCCGGAGCGTACAGGATCTTCGCTTCCTGGAACACGCGGATGGCTTCCGGAGTGGAAGGCATGTTGGCGCCTTCTGATACGGCGAACACTCCGTTGGCAATCAGGGCGCGTGCATCGTCGCCGTTGATTTCGTTCTGTGTAGCCGACGGAAGAGCGATGTCAGCCTTTTCGTTCCATGGGCGTGCACCCGGCACATACTTGCAGCCATATTTTTCCGCATATTCACGGATACGTCCGCGATAGAGGTTCTTCAGTTCCATGATGTAGTCCAGCTTTTCGCGGTCGATTCCGTCCGGATCATAGATATAACCGTCAGAGTCGGACATGGTTACAACCTTTGCACCCAGTTGGATGAGTTTTTCTACCGTATACTGTGCCACATTACCTGCTCCGGAAACCAGACAAGTCTTTCCCTTGATGTCGATGTTGCGGGTCTTCAGCATTTCAAGCAGGAAATAGATGTTTCCGTAACCTGTAGCTTCCGGACGGATCAGCGATCCGCCGAACTCGCGTCCCTTTCCGGTCAGCACACCGCTGAACTCGCGGGTCAGTTTCTTGTACATGCCGAACATATAGCCTACTTCACGTCCGCCTACGCCGATATCGCCGGCCGGAACATCGGTTTCAGGACCGATATGGCGCCACAGTTCCAGCATGAACGCCTGGCAGAAGCGCATTACCTCGGCATTGGACTTGCCGCGCGGAGAGAAGTCGGATCCTCCCTTGCCGCCGCCCATCGGCAGAGTGGTCAGTGAGTTCTTGAATGTCTGCTCGAAAGCCAGAAACTTCAGGATACCCAAGTTTACTGAACTGTGGAAACGGATACCGCCTTTGTAAGGGCCGATGGCGTTGTTGTGCTGTACACGGTAGCCCATGTTCGTCTGGATGTTGCCTTTGTCGTCCATCCAGGTGACACGGAACTGATATACGCGGTCTGGAATACACAGACGCTCGATGAGGTTTGCTTTGTCGAATTCGGGGTGTTTGTTGTATTCTTCTTCGATTGTACCCAACACTTCTTCTACTGCCTGATGATACTCAGGTTCATTCGGAAATCTTCTCTTCAGATCTTCCAGTACTTTAGCTGCATTCATAATTCAAAAGATTATCTCTATGTTTGTTATTGATTATTTGTCTCTTGTTGTTTGATGTGGCAAAAGTATATCTTTTTTTTTATTCGTGCAACATTTTACCAAGAAAAATGAAGAAAAAATATCAAATTAATTATTTTGTCTCGCTTCTTGTGTTGAAGTGATTATTTGTTCCGGCTCTTCATTGACTTTATGACAGGAATAAACACGAGAGCTGCCGAAATGACAATCATCACGACTAAAGGCCCGTCAATTTGTGGGGAAGAGGTGATGACGATGAAGCAGAGTGCCGCCCAAAGCAGGATAAGGATGACACATTGTGTGTGGTTGAGGGGTTTTCGCATGGTGTTTCAGGTAGGTTAGGATAAAAAGAACATAAAGACACAAAGGCACAGGGAATCTCTCTTTAAGAGAAGTCTCCGTGCCTCTGTGTGATTATATCGCTCGCAGACGGTTATTTCCCGGCATGAAGCTTTTTGTCAACGATAGCATCGATGCAAGCGATGGCCGTGATGTTGACGATGTCGCGTACGGAGCTTTCGATGTCGGTGAAATGGATAGGTTTGTTCAGACCCATCTGGATCGGGCCAATCACTTCCGTCTCGCTCATGCCCTGAATCAGCTGGTAAGTGGCGTTGGCCGAGTTCAGGTTCGGGAATACCAGTGTGTTGACATTCTTTCCTTTCAGGCGCGTGAACGGATATTTCTCGTCACGCAGCGTGTTGTTGAGGGCGAATCTCGCCTGCATTTCCCCGTCGATGGCCAAGTCGGGATACTCCTGCTGCAGACAGGCTACAGCCTCGTGTACCCTTGCCGGACTTCCTTCCTGGTCGGAGCCGAAATTGGAGTAGGCAAGCATGGCCATTACCGGTTCCTGGTTGAAGAAACGTACGGCTTTGGCAGACAGTTTGGCGATGTCGATCAATGTTTCCGTATCCGGATGGTGGTTGATCAGCGTGTCGGCGATGAAGAAAGTCCCCTGTTTGGAGTTCAGGATGTGCATGGTGCCGAAATGCTTGTAGCCCGGCTGGATGCCGATGACTTCCTTGGCCACCTTGATGGTGTTGGTATATTTGGTGTACAGACCGGTGACAAACGCGTCCGCTTCGCCGGTTTCCACCATCATCATGCCGAAATAGTTGCGCTCGAACATCTTGTCGTTCGCTTCCTGATAGTTGGCGCCTTCGCGGGCACGTTTCTCGCTGAGGATACGTGCGTAGCGTTCGCGGCGTTCTGCCTCGCGGTCGTGGCGCAGGTTCACGATCTCGATGCCTTCCAGGCTCAGGTCGAGTTCTTTGGCCAACTTTTCGATACGTTCTTCGTTGCCCAGCAGAATCGGCTGGCAGATACCTTCCGACTTGGCCAGTACGGCGGCTCTCAGCATGTTCGGGTGGATACCTTCGGCGAATACCACACGCTGCGGGTCGCGGCGGGCCGTTTCATACAGCTGGCGGGTCAGCTTGTTTTCCTGTCCCATCAGTTCACGCAAATGGTTCTTGTATTCCTCCCAGTCGGTGATCTGCTTGCGTGCCACTCCCGATTCCATGGCGGCTTTTGCCACGGCCATGGATACTTCGGTGATCAGACGCGGGTCTACCGGTTTCGGAATGAAATATTCCGGACCGAAAGTCAGGTTGTTGACGTGATAAGCCGTGTTCACCACATCGGGCACCGGCTTCTTGGCCAGTCCGGCAATGGCGCGTACGGCTGCCAGTTTCATTTCCTCGTTGATGGCTGTGGAACGGGTGTCAAGCGCTCCGCGGAAAATATACGGAAATCCGATGACATTGTTGATTTGGTTCGGATAATCGGAGCGTCCGGTGGCCATCAATACGTCGGGGCGTGAAGCCATGGCATCCTCGTAAGAGATTTCCGGCGTCGGGTTGGCCAGGGCGAACACGATCGGCTTGTCGGCCATGCTGCGCACCATGTCCTGTGTGAGCACGTTTCCTTTTGAGAGTCCCAGGAACACGTCCGCGCCCTTGATGGCCTCGGCCAGCGTATGGATGTCCGTACGGTCGGTGGCAAAGAACTTTTTCTGCTCGTTGAGGTCGGTGCGCTGTTTGGAGATGACACCCTTGCTGTCGAGCATCACGATGTTCTCCAGGCGTGCGCCCAATGAGATATACAGTTTGGTGCAGGATACGGCCGATGCGCCCGCTCCGTTCACCACAATCTTCACGTCTTCGATTTTCTTTCCGGCCACTTCGAGTGCGTTCAGCAATCCGGCACTTGATATGATGGCTGTTCCGTGCTGGTCATCGTGCATGACAGGGATGTCCAGTTCTTCTTTCAGCCGCTGTTCGATTTTGAAGCATTCGGGTGCCTTGATGTCTTCCAGATTGATGCCTCCGAAAGTCGGCGCGATGGCTTTTACTGCCTCTATGAACTTGTCAGGGTCTTTTTCGTTGACTTCGATGTCGAACACATCAATTCCGGCGTAAATTTTGAAGAGCAGTCCTTTTCCTTCCATCACCGGTTTTCCGCTCAATGCGCCGATGTCACCCAGTCCCAACACGGCTGTACCGTTGGAGATGACGGCTACCAGATTTCCTTTGTCGGTATAATCGTATGCCGTGTCTTGATTCTTCTGGATTTCCAGACAGGGTTCGGCAACTCCCGGAGAGTATGCCAATGACAAATCGGTTTGTGTTTGGTAAGGTTTGGTCGGGACAACTTCAATTTTTCCCGGTTTGCCCTGCGAGTGATAGAGCAGAGCCTCTTCTCTGGTAATTTTAGTCATACTTATATCTATTAGGTAAGTTTCTGATGAAAATGCACGCAAATGTAGAAATAAATTGATAAATAGGAGATTTTTTATGTTTAATTTCTGTAAATTGTTTCTGAAAGCAGGAAATTCTGACAGAATGTCAGTTCGCTTCGCCGGCGTGTCTTTTTGGAAAAACGCTTCGGCGTTTTGGTTGAAACGACGGGACGTTTGGCCGGAAACGCCGAAGCGTTTTCCCGTTGCCTGTATCCGGGTTTCCTGCAGACTGAAATTTTGTCATATTGCCACCTTTTCATCTGCATTACAGGCTGTGCGTTAAAAAATTGGTCGGTTGAATTTGCCGGTTGGTCAGATAAATTCGTTCAAACTTCGTTTTATGGTTATTCTTAGTTAACGGAAGTTTTTGCAGAGTTTTTTTTCCCTATCTTTGCACACTGTAGACTGTAAAACCTGGAAAAGGTTTTGTAAGGTTAAGGTAAAATATTAATTGTTTTAAGATGAATAATATGGAAAAGAAAAGAAACAAGTGTATTTCTTTTGGCCGGGTAACCCTTTTGGCATTGGGGGTATCGGCATTGGCTGCTTGTAGCAGTCAGAGCGGAAGAATGGGTGACGATGAGTTTGCTGTACAGGAAGTGACGGCGACCTCAAGTAACCAGTCTACGAGATATCCGGCTACAATCAAAGGTTTGCAGGATATCGAAATCCGTCCGCAGGTGTCAGGCTTTATTGTGAAACTTTGTGTGGATGAAGGTGCCACTGTGCATAAGGGGCAGGCGTTGTTCCAGATTGACCCGACCCAGTATCAGGCTGCTTTTGACCAGGCCGCTGCCGGAGTGGAATCGGCAAAGGCCAATCTGAAGACGCTGACCGAGACGGAAGCCAACAAAAAAATGCTGCACGAACAGAAAATTATCAGTGACTTTGAATACCAGACCGCTGTCAACAACCTGCTGACGGCAAAAGCTTCGTTGGCTCAGGCGGAGGCCTCTTATACCTCAGCCAAGCAGAATCTGGACTTCTGTACGGTGACAAGCCCGTCGGACGGCGTGATCGGCACTTTCCCGTACCGTATCGGTGCATTGGTAAGTCCGTCGGTGGCTGAACCGCTGACTACAGTTTCCC
Source organism: uncultured Bacteroides sp. (assembly GCA_949289295.1). GTDB lineage: Bacteria > Bacteroidota > Bacteroidia > Bacteroidales > Bacteroidaceae > Phocaeicola. The sequence goes on along the minus strand of CASENM010000017.1, from coordinate 90,744 downwards.
AGATCGGTGACATGTATGTCTACTTCTCGCTGACAGAAAAGGAGTTGCTGAACCTGACAAAGGCCGGAGGCAGCCTGAAAGAGCAGCTGCAGAAGATGCCGGCCGTGCAGCTTGAACTGGCAGACGGCAGTATCTATGACGAGCAAGGGAAAATCGATGCGGTGAGCGGCGTGATTGACCAGACAACCGGCTCGGTGAGCATGCGTGCCATTTTCCCGAACAAGGCGAATGTGTTGCGGAGCGGAGGTATGGCGAATGTGATCTTCCCTTACACGATGGAGAATGTATTGCTGGTTCCTCAGTCGGCTACCGTTGAAATTCAGGACAAGAAGTTCGTGTATGTCCTGCAGCCGGACAGCACTGTAAAATACACAGAGGTCAAGATTTCGAATCTGAACGACGGAAAGAACTATATTGTGCTTGACGGATTGAAATCGGGCGAAAAGATTGCCATTGAGGGTGTCACTCGTCTGAGCGACGGCATGAAGATCACTCCGATCACTCCGGCACAGAAGGAAGCCAAGTATCAGCAGGCATTGAAAGACCAGAAGGAAGGAAATCTGGCCACTGCTTTTAATTGATCAGCACGTAATATCGTTATATAATATAAGGTATATAGAGAATGAAACTAGATAAATTTATTAACCGTCCGGTATTATCAACCGTAATCTCCATCTTGTTGGTAATCTTGGGTCTTATCGGTTTGGCTACTCTGCCAATCACCCAGTATCCGGACATCGCGCCTCCTACCGTTTCGGTGAGTGCGACCTATACAGGTGCCAATGCGCAGGCTGTGTTGAACTCCGTCATCTCTCCGCTTGAGGACCAGATCAACGGTGTGGAAAACATGATGTACATGCAGTCTACCGCTACGAACAACGGTTCGGCACGTATCACAGTATATTTCAACCAGGGTACTGACCCGGATATGGCTCAGGTCAATGTGCAGAACCGTGTGACACAGGCACAGGGTCTGCTGCCGGCCGAAGTAACCCAGGTCGGTGTGACCACCATGAAGCGTCAGACTTCCATGCTGATGATCTTCTCCATCTATGACAAGGAGGACAAATACAACATCGAGTTCCTTGAGAACTACGCCAGCATCAACCTGATTCCTGAAATCAAGCGTGTGAGCGGTGTGGGTGACGCGAACGTGATGGGTACCGACTACTCCATGCGTATCTGGCTGAAGCCGGATGTGATGGCCCAGTACAAGCTGGTGCCGAGTGACATCCGTGCCGCTTTGTCCGAGCAGAATATAGAGGCTGCTCCGGGTCAGTTCGGTGAGCGCGGAAACCAGTCGTTCCAATATACGATCCGTTACAAGGGACGTCTGTCGAGCACCACCGAGTTCAGCGACATCGTCATCAAGGCGCTCCCCGACGGTGAAGTGCTCCGTCTGGGCGACGTGGCCGAAATGGAGCTGGGCCGTCTGACCTATAACTTCAACAACATGGTGAACGGTCACAAGGCGGTGTCCTGTATCATTTACCAGATGGCGGGTACCAACGCGACGGAAACCATCCAGAATCTGGAAAAGGTGCTTGCCGAATATGAGAAGAACCTTCCCGAAGGATTGGGTATCAATATCGCACAGAGTGCCAACGACTTCTTGTTCGCTTCTATCCATGAGGTAATCAAGACTCTGATCGAGGCCTTTATTCTGGTGTTCATCGTGGTGTATATCTTCTTGCAGGATATGCGTTCTACATTGATTCCGGCCATCGCCATTCCGGTGGCGTTGATCGCGACGTTCTTTGCCCTGAAGCTGATCGGCTTCAGTATCAACTTGCTGACCTTGTCCGCGATGGTGCTTGCGATTGCCATAGTCGTCGACGATGCCATAGTCGTCGTCGAGGGAGTCCATGCCAAGCTGGACCAGGGATATAAGTCCACGCGTGAGGCTTCCATCGACGCGATGAGCGAATTGGGCGGTGCCATCGTTTCCATTACCTTGGTGATGATGTCCGTGTTCATCCCGGTAAGTTTCATGAGCGGTACGGCCGGTACGTTCTACCAGCAGTTCGGTCTGACCATGGCCATCTCCATCGGATTCTCCGCATTGAACGCGCTGACGCTTTCTCCGGCCCTGTGTGCGCTGTTCCTGAAGCCCCACAATTCTGAATCCACGCTGAAAGAGCGTATGGGTACGGCTTACAAGGAGTCGCGCAAGATCATGGTGGCCCGGTATACGGACGCTCTCGGCCGTTGGATGAACCCGAAGATGGTGATTCTCTTTACGGTTGTCGCCATTCTGGGTATGATTTTCGGCATGTTCAGCTTCGAGGAGCATCCGGTGCTCTGCCCGTTGTTCATCATCATCAGTATCCTGGCTTTGGCCGGCATGACCACCGACAAGTTCAAGCAGTCGTTCAACCGTTCCTACAGCTCGCTTCTGGCCAAATATAAGAAACGTGTCGTGTTTTTTATCCATAAGAGATGGCTGTCTGTCGGATTGGTGGGAGGTACGATTGCCCTGCTGGTAGTGTTCATGAACATCACTCCGACAGGTATGATTCCGAACGAAGATACCGGTACCATCATGGGTGCCGTGACTTTGCCGCCGGGCACTTCACAGGAACGTGCGCAGGAAGTGTTGAACAAGGTGGACAGCCTGATTGCGGTGGATCCGGCCGTGCAGTCGCGTACCGTGATTTCCGGTTTCAGCTTCATCGGTAGCGGTCAGGGACCTTCGTACGGTTCTATCATCATCAAGCTGAAGGACTGGGAAGAACGTACCACTCAGCAGAGTTCGGACATTGTGGTCGCCTCGCTGTTCATGCGCTCACAGAAGCTATTCAAGGACGCGCAGGTATTGTTCTTCGCGCCTCCTATGATTCCGGGTTACTCCATTTCGACCGATATCGAGTTGAACATGCAGGACAAGACCGGCGGTAGCCTGGACCACTTCTTCCAGGTAGTGAATGATTACATCGCCGCCTTGCAGGCGCGTCCGGAAATCAATTCGGCCTCGACCAACTTCAACCCGAGCTTCCCGCAGTATCAGCTGGATATCGATGCGGCTGCCTGTAAGAAGGCCGGTATCAGTCCGAGCGACATCCTGACCACCATGCAAGGTTACTTCGGCGGTATCTATGCGTCGAACTTCAACAGCTTCGGTAAGATGTACCGTGTGATGATCCAGGCAGAACCGGATGCGACGAAGAACATGGAGTCGCTGAAGGGCATCAAGGTGCGCGGCAGCGACGGTGAGATGGCTCCGATCTCGCAGTTTGTGACCATGAAGAAGATTTACGGTCCGGATGTGATCAGCCGTTTCAACCTGTACACATCCATTCAGGTGATGGTTTCTCCGGCTGCCGGCTATACTTCCGGTCAGGCCTTGCAGGCCATTGCCGAAGTGGCCGACCAGAACCTGCCGGCCGGATTCGGTTACGAGTTGGGAGGTATGGCACGTGAGGAAGCCCAGACCACCAATACCACAGGCATCATCTTCGTGCTCTGTCTGGTGTTCGTCTACCTGTTGCTGAGCGCGCAGTACGAAAGTTATCTGTTGCCTTTGGCCGTATTGCTCTCCATCCCTTGCGGTCTGTTGGGAAGCTTCCTGTTCGTCAACGGATTCTCCGCACTGGGAAGCATCCCGGCACTGAAGATGATATTGGGAACCATGTCGAACGACATCTATATGCAGATTGCGTTGATCATGTTGATGGGTCTGTTGGCCAAGAACGCGATTCTGATTGTGGAATTCGCCCTTGACCGTCGCAAGCAGGGTATGAGTATCTCATGGGCCGCCGTCCTCGGTGCTTCCGCCCGTCTGCGACCGATTCTGATGACTTCGTTGGCGATGATTATCGGTCTGCTTCCGTTGATGTTCGCTTTCGGTGTAGGTGCTCATGGTAACCGTACGCTGGGTGCTTCTGCCATCGGAGGTATGTTGATCGGTATGATTTTCCAGATATTCATTGTGCCGGTGCTGTTCGTATTGTTCCAGTGGCTGCAAGAAAAGGTTAAGCCGATGGAATGGGATAGCCTGGATGAAAGCGAAGTGGAAGCAGAAATTGAACAGTATTCTCCTAATATTAAATGATGACGATAATGAAGAAACAGATAATAGGAATGATGTGTCTGGCTGCCATGATGAGCAGCTGCCACATCTACAGAGCTTATGATCGTCCGGAAACGATAGATGCCTCAGGCATCTATCGTGACCCGGTATCAGAAACGGACACGTTGGCTGTTACCGATACGGCGAATATGGGCAATCTTCCGTGGAAAGAAGTGTTCCGCGATCCGCAGTTGCAGGCTTTGATTGAAGAAGGACTGGCGAATAATGTAGACATGCAGGCTGCCATTCTCCGTGTGGAAGAAGCGAAGGTGATGCTGACCGCCGCCAAACTGGCTTATCTGCCGTCGTTCAATCTGGTGCCTCAGGGGACCTTGAGCAGTTTCGACAAGTCGAAGACCAGCAAGACCTATCAGTTGCCTGTGGCGGCAAGTTGGGAGATTGACTTGTTCGGCAAGCTGCTGAATGCGAAACGCGGGCAGCGCGCGGCCTATCTGCAGAGCCAGTATTCGCAGCAGGCTGTACGCTCGCAGATTATCGGAGGCATTGCCAACATTTATTATTCCTTGCTGATGCTGGACCGTCAGGTGGACATTACCGCACAGACTGTGGATATTTATAAGGAGAATGTGCGTGCGATGGAAGCCATGAAGATTGCCGGCATGACTACCGAGGCAGCCGTGGCGCAGATGCGTGCCGCCTACCATCAGATAGAGGCTTCGCTGCTTGACCTGCGCCGCCAGGTACGCGAGACCGAGAACTCTCTGTGTGTGCTGCTGGCCAAGACACCCCAGCATATCGACCGCAGTACGCTGGATGCCCAGACTGTACCCGACGAACTGATGGTGGGTGTGCCTTTGCAGCTTCTGGAAAACCGTCCGGACGTGAAGGTAGCTGAAATGTCGTTGGCAAGCGCGTACTATACGACCAACCAGGCCCGTTCGGCATTCTATCCGAGCATCACCATCAGCGGTACGGCAGGATGGACCAACAGTGCGGGTGCGGCGATTGTCAATCCGGGCAAGGTGATTCTCAGCGCCATCGCTTCACTCACCCAGCCTATTTTCAATAACGGCAAACTGATTGCGAACCTGAAAGTATCGAAAGCGGAAGAAAAGATTGCGCAGATGAACTACCAGCAGACAATTCTCGAAGCCGGTCAGGAAGTGAGCGATGCCCTGATGCTGTATGACACACAGAACAAGAAGATGCTGCATGACCGTCAGCAGGTGGATCAGTTGGATAAGGCCGTCACTTATACGAAGGCCCTGTTCCAGAGCGGTGACGCCACTTATCTGGAAATACTGACCTCACAGCAGAACCTGCTGAGCGCCCAGCTGACGGAAGTGTCGGATAACTTCCAGCGTCTGCAGGCTGTCATCAACCTGTACAGTGCATTGGGCGGAGGCAGAAATTAAAAACCTTAAAATAAATTGTATATGACTATGATTAGCCCTTTAGCTTATGTGGATCCCTCTGCAAAGATCGGGAAAAACGTAACGATTCATCCGTTCGCCTATATCGACAAGAATGTGGAGATAGGCGATGACAACGTGATTATGCCGTATGCGAGCTTGATGAGCGGTACACGTATGGGTAACGGAAATACCGTTTATCAGGGTGCGGTAGTTGCCGCTACACCGCAGGATTTCACTTATACGGGTGAGGAGACTTTTGCCCGTATAGGAAACAACAATACAATCCGAGAGAATGCGGTGATTATCCGTGCGACTCACGCCGGGCATGATACCTCAATCGGAGACGGGAACTTCATCATGACGGGAGCACGTATCTCGCATGACGTGACAGTGGGAAATAAATGCATTATCGGGAACGGTTCGCAGATTTCCGGTAACTGTACGGTTTATGACTATTCCATCCTGACCTCGAATGTGCTGATGCAGGGAAACACCCGGCTGGGTACATTCTCGGTTGTGCAGGGCGGATGCCGTTTCGTGAGAGATATCCCCCCTTATATTGTGGCGGCTCACGAACCGATTGAGTTCTACAGCATCAATACCATCGTGCTGGAACGTGCCGGTTTTTCGGAAACATTGATCAAACACATCGCGCAGGCATATCGTATTCTGTATAAGGCCAATACTTCTCAGCACGATGCGCTGATCCGTATCCGTGAACAGGTGCCGAACAGTAAGGAAATCAACAACATCATTGAGTTTGTGGAGAGTTCCAAATTAGGTATCATCCGCTAAACGGCGGTGGACTGCATAAAGGGGAGAGTGTGTCGGAAAGAAAGTTCCGGATCTTGACACACTCTCCCTTTCCTTTTTGTGAAAAAACATACGGCCAACGTTTTTTCGTCTCTGAATTTGCCTATCTTTGCAGCACTTTTTATGCATAAAGTGTTTTCATGAAAAATAAATTGCTTGCCACCTTCATGCTGGCACTATTGGTAGTAGTAGGACTGCTGGCTTTGCATTTTCTTCCTTCCATGTCGGTAGGAGGGAAACCGCTCCGGAGAGTCGACTTGCTTTCGGATATTCGTCCGGAAGTGGCAGAACCGGCTGATTCCGATACGGTCATGTTGCCTCCTCCGCCGGAAAAGCCCGCTTTTGTGGATACGTGCAAGAGCGGGATTGTCTGCATTGAGGACTATGCAGACTCCACATGCCATGGAATGTCTCATTTTTATGAAGCTCTCTGTAAGCGGGAGACAATGGGGCGTCCTGTCCGTATCGCTTATTTCGGGGATTCCTTCATTGAAGCGGACATCCTGACAGGCGATTTGAGGCGGATGTTGCAAAGACGTTTCGGAGGAAACGGGGTGGGATATGTGAGCATGACCACAAAGATTGCCGGATTCCGTCCGACAGTCCGCCAGTCGTTTGGCGGGTGGGAAAGCCATTCCATAACTGATTCTGTTCATTTTGACCGTTCGCGTCAGGATATGTCGAACCGGTATGCAATCCCTTCAGAGGGGGCGTACGTAGAGCTGAAAGGCGACACTTGCCAGGTTTCTTCCTGTTATTTCATCGCTCCTGATTCGGTGGTGCTGAGCGCATCGGTCAATGGAAGAAAATTCAAGGAATTCAAATTGAAAGGTACAGGGGAACTTCAGTCAGTATCTGTCGGCGCGCAGATAGGAGCGGTAAGATGGACGGTGGAACGTTTTGATTCGGTCCCTGTCTTCTATGCGGCTTCAATGGATGCGGCAGACGGAATCGTGTTGGATAATTTCAGTACACGCGGCAGCAGCGGGCAGCAGTTGCGGAATGTGCCTTTGTCTGTATTGCAGCAATATAACCGTTTGCGCACCTACGATCTGATAGTTCTTCAGTATGGATTGAATGTAGCTTCCGAAGGTTTGTTGAACTATGCCTACTATACAGAAGCTATGGAGAAAGTCGTCAATTATCTGAAAGAGGCATTCCCCCAGGCATCCTTGCTGATAGTGGGGGTAGGCGACCGCGAGTCGAAAGATGAGAATGGAGAATTGCGCACCATGCCTGCCGTGAAGAGCCTGATACGTTATCAGCAATTGCTGGCTGCAGAGACTCATGTGGCGTTCTGGAATATGTTTGATGCGATGGGAGGTGACGGAAGTATGGTCAGGATGGTTGAGAGTGAACCCTCGCTGGCTAATTATGACTATACCCACATCAATTTCCGTGGCGGAAAATATTTGGCGGGACTTTTGTTTGAGTCATTGATGTACGGTAAAGAGCAATATGAAAGACGGAAAGCGTATGAAGCTGATTGAGAAGTTGGGAAGATGGTGTTTGTTAGGATGTTCGGTCTGCTTCTGCTTGTGTGTATCCGCCCAGGACTCGTTGCCGGACCAGGCACCGCGCGACCGTAATTCAGGACCTGTGTATGGGAGCCAGGCCATGCAGATGCTGATGCGTTATGTGCCTGTGGCCAGTGGAATGCCGGCCGGCTTTCAGGGAACATCGGGCAATCAGATTCTGGATCCGGAAAGAGAACTGGATGCATTCTGGAAAAAACTGTCGGTGCTTGACAGACCGGTCCGGATAGTGCATGTCGGAGACTCACACGTGAGAGGGCATATATATCCATACGTAGTGCGCAAGTTGCTGGAAGAAGACTTTGGCAAGGATGCTGTATTTGATGTGCCGGTGACTTACCGGACTTCCGGTCTGGCGTGTGAAACAGGCAAACCGGGCCTTGTATATCATATAATAGGAATGAACGGAGCAACTTTCGAATCATTCTCCACTCCTGAGCGCATTGACGAAATAACGGGCTTGAATCCGGATATGGTCATCGTGTCGTTCGGGACGAACGAAGCGCATGGCCGCCGCTATTCTGCCGAGGCGCACCGGGCAGGCATGGAGGTCCTTTTGTCGGGTATCCGGAAGAAGTGTCCTGACACGGTCTTTCTATTGACCACTCCTCCCGGCGCATACATGCGCAACGGACGGCGTGGAGCCAGAGTTGTCAATCCGCGCACTTCCCGTGTGGTGGAGACAGAGAAAGAATATGCTCTTTCCCATGGTCTGGCTCTCTGGGACTTGTATGACATTGTGGGGGGCAGGCAAAATGCTTGCCTGAACTGGAGCAGCGGTGACTATTATCAGCGTGACAAGATTCATTTTACGGCAGAAGGGTACAGACTGCAAGGACAACTATTGCATGAAGCAATTATAAAAGCTTATAACGATTATGTGGAAATTCAACTGGACGGAACTGGGAATTGACTGGAACAAGGTTATGGATGTACTGACGTACGATCCGCAGCAGCCTATGATTTTCAACAGCGGGCTTTTTCTGTTTCTTTTTCTGGGATTCAGTCTCATTTATGTGTTGCTCCAAAAGAAAATGACGGCACGGCTGCTGTTTGTGACCTTGTTTTCTTATTATTTCTATTACAAGAGCAGCGGAATTTATTTTTTCCTGCTGGGGATTGTAACCGTGTCAGACTTTTTTCTGGCGCGCCGGATGGAGCGGACAGAAACGCAATGGAAGCGCCGGATGCTGGTAGCGGCCAGTCTGTGCATCAATCTGGGATTATTGTGCTATTTCAAATATACCAACTTCTTCTATGAGATGCTGGCACCCTTGTGGAACGGTACATTTCGTCCGCTTGACATCTTTCTTCCGGTGGGGATTTCATTCTTTACATTTCAGTCGCTCAGCTATACGCTTGATGTATACAGGAAAAACCTGAAACCGTTGTCGTGTTTGTTGGACTATGCATTTTATGTGTCGTTTTTCCCCCAGTTGGTGGCCGGTCCGATTGTGCGTGCCCGTGACTTTATATCGCAAATCCGTCAGCCGCTGTTTGTTTCTTCCGAAATGTTCGGTCGGGGACTGTTTTTCATAGTGAGCGGCCTGTTTAAGAAAGCGGTGATTTCCGACTATATAAGCATTAATTTTGTGGAGCGTATTTTCGATAATCCGGGACTTTATTCCGGTCTGGAGAACCTGTTCGGCGTATATGGCTATGCGCTTCAGATATATTGCGATTTTTCCGGTTATAGCGATATGGCTATCGGTCTGGCATTGCTGCTCGGATTCCGTTTTCCGCCTAACTTCAATTCACCGTATAAGGCAGAGAGCGTAACCGACTTCTGGCACCGGTGGCATATCTCTCTTTCTACTTGGCTGCGCGATTATCTGTATATCTCTTTAGGCGGAAACCGGAAAGGAAAAATCCGTACATACATCAATCTGATGCTTACCATGCTGTTGGGCGGATTGTGGCACGGTGCTTCGTGGAATTTTATTGTATGGGGAGGACTTCATGGAGTTGCGTTGGCTGTACATAAATTCTTCAGAAATCTGCTTGGCCGCCCGAAAACCTATCGGAGTTCTGGAATCAAGCGTTTCTTTGCGGTTACTTTCACTTTTCATTTTGTTTGCTTCTGCTGGATTTTTTTCCGTAACGCTACATTCGAAGCTTCTACGGTGATGATCCGTCAGATTTTTACCGCTTTCCATCCGGAGTTGTTCATGCAGGTGGTGACCGGTTATTGGCAGGTATTTGTATTGATGATGCTTGGATTTGTCTTGCATTGGTGTCCGGACAGTTGGCAGAATGTCTGCAGCCGTGGCATGACACGTTTGCCGTTGGTGCTGCAAGCTGTGGTGGTAATTGGTTTGATTTATTTGGTTATTCAAGTGAAAAGCAGTGACATTCAGCCGTTTATCTATTTCCAGTTTTAGCATTCCGCTTGACGTTCATTTGACAGTTTCAAGGATGTGATATTTTTTTGCCGAAAAATTAGGAGATAAACGCGAATAATTGTACTTTTGTGGCACATTTGAAAAATGCAGATAAGTTCTGCGCCCGTAGTTCAATGGATAGAATAAAGGATTCCGGTTCCTTCGATTGGGGTTCGACTCCCCACGGGCGTACAAAGTGGAACGTTTCGCCAAACCCGTAAAGAATTGGCGGAACGTTTTGTTTTTTGTGTCTGTGACTTATCGGCGGGCACGAATATGGAATTCCTGGTTCTATTCTTACAAAGAATGCCTTTGTTTCTGAATGTGCATATTCTTTCATTATTATTTTTATGTTCCATCTGTTTTTGTATCTTTAAATCTTGTAATTATCAAATAAGTCAGTTTTATGAAGTATACATTTGAAATTTGTGCCAATTCTGCCGACAGTTGCGTTGCGGCACAGCAAGGAGGTGCACAGCGTGTGGAATTATGCGCTGCAATGCCTGAGGGGGGAACCACTCCTTCGTATGGCGAAATTTGTATTGCACGGAAATTGATTGATATCCGCCTGCATGTGATTATCCGTCCTAGAGGAGGGGATTTCCTTTATTCTCCTGTAGAACTTGATATCATGGAAGAAGATATCCGGATGGCGCGTCAGGCTGGTGCGGACGGAGTTGTATTTGGGTGTCTGACTCCTGACGGTGAACTTGACAAGGCGGCGATGAAGCGTCTGATGAAGGCTTCGGAGGGCCTGTCTGTCACTTTCCACCGGGCGTTCGATTATGTGAAAAATCCGTCAGAAGTTATGGAAGAATTGATCGAAATGGGAGTCGACCGTATCCTTACTTCGGGACAGCAGCCAACAGCCTTGCAGGGTGCCGCTCTTTTGCAGAAACTTGTGGAGCAGGCGGCCGGAAGAATCATTATCATGCCTGGTTGCGGTGTGAACGAAACAAATATTGCGGAACTTGCAGCACGGACTGGAGCTTCCGAGTTCCATTTCTCAGCCCGGGAAAACAAGCAAAGCCGGATGCAGTTGCGCAATCCGGCTTTGTCTATGGGAGGGACAGTGACCATCGATGAATATCAACTTCCTGTCACTACCCCCACAAGGGTTAGGAATACAATTCAGGCACTTATAGGCCGTGGATAACTTGAAGCATCTGTTCGCCTAAGCCGATCGTATAACCGTGTGATTCAAAGACCACACGGTTAAACGTGTCGGCAATGATGAAGAAAGGAAGCTGTCGGGCATTCTGGAGCTTCATGTTCTCCACAATCTCTTTCTGAATGCTGCCATCTTTGTCAATGCCGAATACGATATTGGAAGGCAGGTTCGAGAATTCCTTTCTATTGAACTTGTTATAAGAGGCTTCATCCGGGAAGAGCAATACAATAGTGCGTCCCCATTTCTCGAAATCAGCCTTTTTAATGCCTATATCTTTCAATGCATGGTTGGTCGGTTCCTGTCCGATTCCCAGAACTCCCAGAATGAAATATCCTCGGCCTGTAGTGCTCAATACAGTAGTCGGATCAGTTTTTCCCGGAAGGTAGAATTTATTCTCAGAATTGAAATTGCCGATAACCCTGAGGTTTTCTTTATTCTCACGCATTTTTAATGTAGTAGTAGCCGGTTTCCCTTTCTCTACATTTACAAAGGCCACTTCGCTCAATACGCTGCCATCTGCCATTCGGCTTCCGCTGACAAGCATATAGTAGCCAGTTTCCACTTTTGTACCTTTTTTCAGCAGTGTACTCCAGGAAGCATTTTCCGGGTAGTTCTGCAGACGGAATGTTCCGTTGTCGAACTTCGAGAGCGTGAAATGAGTGTAATATTTCGGGTCGCTCAGACGAGGAATTGCCTTATAGGTAGCTTTCAGCAATTCTTCTTCCGGTTTTGCACTTGCGGCTTCTTCAAAATTGACCACTCTCTCTTCACCGTCCTGACGGTAGCAAATGTTTCCTGTTACTTCGTCTTTCCAAGCGGGTATTCCCAGACTTCTTGCAACGGCAACAAAGAAAACACCCCTTGATGCAGTGTCTGTTACACGGCTTTTCCATACTCCGGCAGGAGAAGCGAGTGTGAAAACAGTGTTCAAGTCATTTCGGATAGTCAGACTGTCTTTGCACCAGTTGACGAGCTGTTGTGGATCTTTCTTGAATTGTTCTGCCAGATTAGCGGGAATGTTTTCCTGCAAATAGCTTCTGTAAGGAGTAAGCAGTTCGGTGCTGATGCGCGGAGCCAACACTTCTTTGACATCAGCTTTGCTGTCTGTTGCATACAGATGGTCTTCAAGGATGGCACAAGGAGTATCACGTAAGTCTTTTTCTGTCAAGGTTCCCAGCAAGTCGAGCGCGCGGTTCCCTTCTCCTTTTCCGGCAGCATTAGCCAAAAAGTTCATGATGTCCTGGTAGTTTCCTCTAGACTGGCTGATGAATTTGACAGTCTGAGTTATATCCAACTTGTTCTTTTCAGCAAAAGCTTTGGCAGCTTCCTCTGTCGGGAAAGTGTGGACATAAGCATTGCGGATAGAGTCTTCCTGTGCCATCCGGCGGGTGTTTTCTGCACGTTGCTCTTCTGTCACTTCAGGCATTTTCGTATTCTCTGCAGGAGGAACAATCTGTAAGTCCTCAGTGAAGTTTTCGCCTATTTTGTGATTTAAAGCAAGAGTTACTTCCTTATCTTTTCCGAAAGATACAGTGCGCAGACCGAATTGGTCACCTGCAGAAGCATAAACGACCATATCACCCAATCCGGCTGACAGACTGGCATGTCCGTCTTTGTCTGTCGTCTGGCGTGATACCGTATAGAATTCTCCATAATTGTAGATTTTGAATTCTACATTGGCTCCTTCAATCGGTTTCCCTTCTTTGTCAGTAATTGTTACAACAGCTTTTGCACTTTGACCATAATTGTCAATAATATTGATTTCCGTAAAGTTGGCTGTTTTCTGCATTACTTCTTCCGGACCATTGTAAGCACCGAATACTTTTGTGTGCATAAGCATGCCTCGGCTGGCCGGGGCATTAAACCATCCTAGGTCGAGTACCGGTTCCGGTTCACAGGCACCGAGAAAATGCCATTTTCCATCTACCCATGTCTCTACCCATGCATGATTGTCATCTGTATGTGCCCATCTTGGTGTGTAAACCTGGCGTGCCGGAATACCTACTGCGCGTAAGGCAGCTACCAGGAATGTAGATTCTTCCCCACAGCGTCCGTATGCAGTCTTGACTGTAGATAACGGAGCACTTGTACGGATGTCGGTTGGTGCATAGACCACTTTTTCATGGCACCAATGATTGACTTCCAGTACGGCATCAAGTGTAGACAAGCCTTTGACACGGGGTTCAAGTTCTTTATAAAAAACTTCACGCGCATTGTCCAGGTTCTCATTGTTGATACGTATAGGCAATACGAAATGGCGGAAAATCATGTCAGGAATTTCTTTTCCCCAAGACATGTTTTTCCGTGTTTCCAATGAAAGTCTTACGTTCTTCAGATAGAAGTCACCTGAATAGTCTGTAATGTCTCCCGTCGTCATATAGGCATAGAGAAAAGTCAAAGCTTCGCGTTCCTCCAAGCTCAAATCCTGGTTGAATACTTCAAAAAGATTACCTGTGGGTAAAGCTTGTTGTTTGGCGGCAAAATCAGCTTCCACTTTTGCCCGGTAATCTTCTTCTTTCAAGAAATGTTCGGAAGAGGTGCACGCGAAAAAGAAAATGGCAAGAGCCATTGAGGCGGCTGATAAAAAGAATTTTTTCATTGTAATTATATCATGGTAAATAAAAAATGATGTCATTCCAAGCTCAGGCTGTTGCAAAGGGCAGTCCACTCTTGGAATGACGTCAAAATGATACTAAAATAAAGATTGTCAAATAGGTTCGTATTCTACAAATGCTTCCATTGCTTCATAGCTTGCAAGTCCCAGCTGGTCGTACAGCGCAGCTGTTCCCCGATTGCGGTCTTCACTGCGTTGCCAGAACAGACGTTCGTCGTTACCAAGGAATGGAGCACTTTCCATTTGAGATTGATGCTTGAGGATGGAATTGCGTTTGGCTCTCAATTCTTCAGGGCTGAGCGGAACGCACATTTCGATGTTTTCGATTTCCCATTCAGCCCATGCACCACGATACATCCAGATACGGCAATCGTTCAACCATTCGGCTCCACCGTTCTTTTCCTCGTCGATAGCTGCGAAAACGGCATCTGTACAGACACGGTGTGTGCCATGCGGGTCTGCCAAGTCGCCTGCTACGTAAATTTGATGGGGCTTTATTTCGCGCAGTAAGTTCAATACGATTTCTATATCTTTTTCACTGATCGGGTTCTTTTCAATTTTACCTGTTTCATAGAAAGGCAGATCCAAGAAATGACACCGGCTCAATGGAATTTTATTGTATGTACAAGCCGTACGGGCTTCTCCCCGCCGTATCAAACCTTTAATTGTCAGAATGTCACGCGTATCTATGTCTCCCTCTTTCTTTTGGGCGAAGAATTGCTTGATTTCTGCATATTTGTCACAGATTACTTTGTCTTCACTGTTTGCGAACAATTGGTTGAATCCGTTGATAAAATGCATGAAGCGAACCACTTCTTCATCGCCTACAGCAATATTGCCTGAAGTTTCATAAGCGACATGCACTTCGTGACCTTGTTGTACAAGACGGCGGAGTGTACCTCCCATCGAGATTACATCGTCGTCCGGGTGCGGAGAAAATACAATGACACGTTTCGGGAACGGTTTGGCACGCTCGGGACGATAGGTGTCGTCTGCATTCGGCTTTCCTCCCGGCCATCCGGTGATGGTATGTTGCAAATCGTTGAACACTTTGATGTTTACGTTATAGGCAGAACCATAAAGTGCCAGCAATTCACTCAAACCGTTTTCGTTGTAATCTTTATTGGTCAGCTTCAGAATCGGCTTTTTAAGCTGCAGGCAAAGCCAGACAATAGCGCTTCTGACCAGTTTGTCATTCCATTCGCAGCTGGTTACAAGCCAAGGGCGTTGGATGCGGGTCAAATGTGCCGCTGCGGCCAAATCCACACATACGGAAGCATTGGAATGAAGCTGGAGATAAGAAGCCGGCAAAGTGTCGCTGACTTTGTCTTCGACAGCACGTTTGATTATTTCTGCTTTGTTTTCACCCCATGCCAGCAGGTACACTTTGCGTGCGCTGAGAATCGTGTTCACTCCCATTGTGATAGAGCACGGAGGAAGGTTGTCTATACCTATATTGTGGGCTGCTTCTGCACGGGAAGTGGCATCAATCAAAATCAGACGGGTGATAGAGTTCATGTGCGATCCCGGCTCGTTCATGCCGATGTTCCCTTCACGTCCAATTCCCATAATCGCTATGTCCAGTCCGCCGAAAGTTTGGATACGTTGTTCATATAGGCGACAGTGTTCCATAATCGCTTCTTGCGGAATTGTTCCGTCCATGGTGAATACATTCTGCCGGTCTATGTCTATTTGCGAAAGGAACAGGTTGTTGAGTTGTGTGAAACTGCTTCCACCTCCTTCAGCCAGCGGATAATATTCATAGAGATTGAAAAAAACGACATTCCGGAAGCTCACACCTTCATCTTTATGTTTCCGAATCAGGGCTGTAAACAGATAGCGCAGTGAAGCCCCTGTACCGATGGCAATGGTACAGAACTTCCCTTCACGTTGTCTGTCGCGTATTTTCGAGACAATTTCATTGGCAATCTGTTCCGTGCCTTCTTCTATGCTTTCGTAGATGTTGGTCGGAATTTTTTCCAGCCTCGTCAGGACAGAGCGTTCAATCGCGTTTTCCGGTCTGTAATAGCGTGGAGAAACGCGGTTCAGTGAAATTTGTGAACTAAGGTTTGTTCTCATGTGTAAAGGATGTTAAGATAATTTGAAGTCGATGAACTCCGATGGATTACAGATTGTTCTTTTCGATGTCTTTGAAATATCTGTAAGTACCCACTTTCAGTTCTTCTGTAGCGGCTTCATCGCATACGATGATTCCATGCTGGTGCATCTGCAATGCGCTGATAGTCCACATCTGTGTGATTCCACCTTCTACTGCATGTTGCAATGCACGTGCTTTGTTATGTCCGTTACAGATAATCAGCACTTCTTTTGCGGAAAGAACGGTGCCTACACCGACAGTCAATGCAGTTTTCGGAACCTTGTTTACATCGTTCTCAAAGAAGCGTGAGTTGGCGATAATCGTATCGGTTGTCAGTGTCTTGACACGAGTGCGTGAAGAAAGGGAAGAGCCCGGTTCGTTGAATGCGATATGTCCGTCCGGACCGATTCCGCCCAAGAACAGGTCGATACCGCCGAATTTTTCAATTTCTTTTTCATAGTTGGCACATTCTGCTTCCAGATCTGCTGCATTGCCGTTCAGGATATGAATGTTTTCCTTGCAGATGTCGATGTGGTTGAAGAAGTTGTTGAACATGAAAGAGTGATAGCTTTCAGGATGTGATTCGGGCAATCCTACGTATTCGTCCATGTTGAATGTAACTACGTTCTGGAAAGACACAACACCTTTTTTGTTGAGCTCAATCAATGCTTTGTACATGCCCAGAGGTGATGAGCCGGTAGGAAGTCCCAATACGAACGGTTTTTCTTTCGTCGGATTGGCTGAATTGATTTTGTTAGCTACATAATTGGCAGCCCAATTGGACAATGCCTGATAGTCTGATTCAATAATAAGTCTCATGATAGATAGAATTTTGAAGTTAATACTCTAAATTATATTTGGTTCCGCAGTAACCTGTTGAACTCATTGCAAATATATCAAAGGAAAATTAGAAAGACAAATAAAAAAAAAGATTTTTTCTGCTTGATTTATTAAATAAAAATCTTATTTTTGTGGATATTTCTACAAAAACATAAAAATATGGGACAGGTATTGTTGACAGAGATACAGAAAGGGGTAAAGAGTGCCTTGATAAAACGCCGTATTATTTCTCATTTCATTTATGTGGGTTGCACCACAATTACTGAATTGTCGAAGGCGATAGGCTTGAGTGTGCCTACTGTGACGAAGTTTGTAGATGAAATGCTTAATGACGGGTATGTGAATGATTATGGAAAACTGGAGACAAATGGAGGGCGTCATCCTAGCTTGTATGGGTTGAATGCCGATTCCGGATATTTTATAGGTGTAGCCGTTTCTATCAATTCCTTGAGGGTATGTCTGATTAACTTTAAAGGTGATGTGTTGAAAACGACAGCGGATATCCCGTTTGAACTGGTAAATACCCCCGAATGTCTGGACAAAATCTGTGAAGTGGTGTCCGGATTCATCGCTGAACTTGAAATAGACAAGGGAAAGATATTGAATATATGTGTAGGAATCACGGGACGCGTCAATCCGGAAAAAGGATACAGCTATACACACCTGACATTTACGGAAAAGCCATTGGCTGAAGAACTTACAGAAAGGTTGGGTGTGAATGTCTGCATAGACAATGACAGCCGGGCCATGGCTTACGGTGAATATATTATGCGGACTGATAAATGTGCTAGAAATCTGATTTTCATCAATGTCAATTGGGGATTGGGCATGGCCATCATCATAGATGGAAAGCTTTATACGGGCATGTCCGGTTTTGCCGGTGAGTTTGGCCATAATTATGGTTACGACAATCAGCAGATTTGCGATTGTGGGAAAAAGGGTTGCATTGAAACAGAAGTGTCATGCTCCGCTCTTTACCGGAAGTTCATCGAGAGGTTGCGCAAAGGAGAGAATTCCATTCTGTTGAAGGAAAAGTCTATCGATGAGATTACGTTTGATGATATTATATCCGCGGTGCAGCGTGAGGATGTGCTGGCGATTGAGATAGTGGAAGATATCGGTGCCAAACTGGGCCGTCATATCGGAGAAATGATGAATATTTTCAATCCGGAACAAGTGATAATTGGCGGTGAGTTTTCAAGGGTAGGAGTGTATCTGCTTCCTCCCGTAATTGCTTCTATACGTCGTTACACATTGAATTTGATGTATCGTGATTCAGACATCACCATCTCTGAGCTGAAAGAGAAAGCGAATGCAATCGGGTCAGCCTTGTTGGCGCGGAGCAAATTCTTTGCTTTGGATTGATCGGCCCGCGGCGGATTGTTTTCCGTTTCACTCCAGATTACACGGATTAAAACAGGCTTTCTTGGAAAAAGTAAATCCGTGCAATCTGTTGTGAAGCATTCAAGTTTTTGTGTGCGTGGGAATTTCTGTTTGTCATAGCGGATTATTGTTCAGAAATTCTTGATAGAGCGTATCCCATTTTTCATTGAAAGCCTGCATGGAGGGGAAAAGTACATTGGCCCCTTCGTCGAGCAATGCTTTGTCCGGCAGAGGTCCGGTATTGAGTGCCACGGTAAAAATCCCGGCTGCCACTCCCGCATGTACACCGAGAGGGGCGTTCTCTATTACAATTGCTTCATTGGCATGGATACCGGCTTTTTGTAATGCCATCAGGTATGGTTCGGGATTGGGTTTTCCATATTTTACGTCAAAAGCCGTAACCATCAGTTCCTGCTTGAAGATTTCAGGAAAGTAGTGGTTGAGCTTGTCCAGTAAAGACAGTTGTCCGGAACCGGTTACTACCATTGGTGTAAGTCCGCTGTTCTTCATTTTCTGAAGCACTTCCAGGGCTCCTGGCATTGGTTCTGCTTTCGGAAGACTGTTGAACAGGTCGCTTTTTGTCTGATAGATTTCTTTAACTTCTTTTTCACTGGCCTGATAACCTCTTTCACGTTGGCTGATGATGTTGATGGTGCCTGATCCGGTTCTTCCTTCATGCAGATAAGCTTCTTCACGGGTCATGCGCATACCATATTGTTTCATAGCTTCTTGCCAGGCGACGGCATGGTTTTTCATGGAGTCGAACAGTACCCCGTCCATGTCAAAAAGTATGGCCTTTAGATTGATTTGCGGGTAATTGTGTGTGTGCAGATAGTTCTTGATTGCTTCTTGAAACATTTCCAGATAATTTCATTTATTATTAAAAGGCACGAGTTTCACGGTAGTTGGCCGGATTGGCCGGTATTCCGTGGAACTCGTGCCCAAGATTATTCTTTCATGTTTGATTATTTCTTCAAACGTGCTTGAATGGCTTCTGATTCTTTTTCATAACCCGGTTTGTTCAGCAGGGCAAACATGTTTTTCTTGTAAGCCTCTACGCCCGGTTGGTTGAAAGGATTCACTTCGAGCAGATAACCGCTGATACCGCAGGCTTTTTCGAAGAAGTAAATCAGTTGGCCCAGATAATATTCGTTCAGTTCAGGTACGCTGACACGCAGGTTCGGAACACCTCCGTCTACATGAGCCAGTTGGGTGCCCAGTTCTGCCATCTTGTTGACCTCGTCAATACGTTTTCCGGCCAAGAAGTTCAGTCCGTCCAGATTTTCCTCATCGCTTGGGAAGTGGAGTTCATGAGTGGTATTTTCTACGGAAACTACCGTTTCGAAAATTGTACGTTCGCCTTCCTGAATCCACTGGCCCATTGAATGAAGGTCAGTAGAAAAGTCTACAGAGCTCGGATAAATGCCCTTGTGGTCTTTCCCTTCTGATTCTCCGTACAGCTGTTTCCACCATTCCATGAAATAATGGAGCTTGGGCTGGAAATTGACCAGTATTTCGATTTTCTTTCCTCCGCAGTATAATTCATTGCGTGTAGCCGCATACAAGGCCGACGGATTCTCGCACATTTTCTCATTGGCGCAGACTTTTTCCATATCGCGGGCGCCCGCTACCAGTTTGTCAATGTCAAATCCTGCTGTAGCGATTGGGAGCAAACCTACCGGAGTCAGTACAGAGAAGCGGCCTCCCACGTTGTCAGGGATGATGAATGATTTATATCCTTCTTTATCGGCAGTTGTGCGTGCCGCTCCTTTCTTGGCATCGGTTACCGCTACGATTACCTTGCGCGCCATTTCCTTGCCGCGTTGGTCTTCACATTGCTTTTTCAGCAGTCGGAATGCAAGTGCGGTTTCAGTTGTTGTTCCTGATTTGGAGATGTTGATGACTCCGAATTTCTTGTCTTTCAGGAAAGTTGTGAGTTCATACAGATAGTCTTCGCTGATGTTGTGTCCCGCAAAGATGATGGTCGGATGTCCTGCCTCTTTTTCTTTCAGCCATGCAAAGCTGTCGGACAATGCTTCGATAACTGCCCGGGCACCCAGATAGCTTCCTCCGATACCGGCTACAATGACCACTTCGCAATTTTCGCGCAAGGTGCTGGCTGTAGCTTTCAAGTCTTCCAAATGTTCTTTTGTGATGGAAGAAGGCAAGTGGAGCCATCCCAGAAAGTCGTTGCCCAATCCGGTACCCTTTTCCAGCGTTTCCATACAAGCTTTTACTTTTTCTTCGTAAGAAGCCAACTTGTCTTTAGAAATGAAATCTAAAGTCTTTTCAATGTTCAGTTTAATGTTTTCCATGACTGTAAATTTTATCTGAAAGAATCAGTGAGTAATTTAATCTCTATCATTGGGGAGATGCGTTCATAAAGGATATTGTATACGGCATCTACAATCGGCATGTTTACATGCAGATGTTTGTTGAGCTCTTTGATGCATTTGGTGCCGTAATATCCTTCCGCAATCATTTCCATTTCTATCTGTGCACTTTTCACGGAATATCCTTTTCCGATCATGGTGCCGAATACCCGGTTACGGCTGAAGTTGGAGTAGGAGGTGACCAGCAGGTCTCCCAGATAGGCGGAGTCATTGGTGCAGCGGTTTACCGGATGAACGGTATCGAGGAAACGGTTCATTTCCTGCAGGGCGTTGGACACGAGGACCGCCTGAAAGTTGTCTCCGTATTTCAGTCCGCTGCAGATTCCCGCCGCAATGGCATAGACGTTCTTCAGTACTGAAGCATATTCTATGCCTGCCACGTCGGTATTTACCGAAGTCTTGACATAATGTCCGGCAAGTTGGCGCGCGAACATCTTGGCCTTTTCAATGTCTTTGCAGCCGACGGTGAGATATGACAGGCGTTCGAGTGCGATTTCTTCCGCATGGCAGGGACCTGCCAATACGGCGATATTGTCTTCAGGCACATCGTAAACCTGATGGAAATAGTCGGATATGATCATGTTCTCATCCGGAACAATGCCTTTGATAGCGGTCACAATAAACTTGTCCTTCAGTTTGACTTTTAGCTTTTTGAGGTGGCTTTTCAGATAAGGTGAAGGGGTCACGAAAATCAGCGTGTCCGATTCTCTCACCACCTTGTTGATGTCTGAAGAAAAGTTGATGCACTTGATGTTGAAGCGCACACTTGTCAGGTAAGCCGGATTATGGCCCAACCGCTTGAAGTCTTCAATACGGTCGTCGCGGCGCATATACCAGTTTATCGATTCGGCTTGGGTCAGCATGATTTTAGCGATTGCCGTGGCCCAGCTTCCTCCCCCCATAATTGCTATTTTCCCAGGAAGTTTCATATCTTTGTAATCCAGCTTGCGACTTCGTCTACACTTGGGTTCTTCAGTTCGAGTTTGTATTTTTTGTTGATTCCGCAAATGTCCATGTGTACTTTCTGCGGATTCACTTCTTTCATGTCTGTAATCAGGTTATAGCCGGCTTTCTGGATGACCGGAATCCATTCTTCCGGGATTCCGAGTGCGGTAAACTTGTCGGCTGTATCTTTCGGGGTTACCTTTTCGGGGCGCATCTGGGGGAAGAACAATACTTCCTGAATGAAAGTCTTGCCTGTCATCAGCATGACCAGCCGGTCGATTCCGATACCGATTCCGCTGGTAGGAGGCATTCCGTATTGGAGCGCACGCAGAAAGTCCTGGTCGATAATCATCGCCTCGTCATCTCCCTTGTCTGCCAGGCGCATCTGTTCTTTGAAACGTTCTTCCTGGTCAATCGGGTCATTCAGCTCTGAGTAGGCGTTTGCCAGTTCTTTTCCGTTCACCATCAGTTCGAAACGTTCGGTCAGACCGGACTTCGAGCGGTGCATTTTGGTAAGAGGTGACATTTCTACCGGATAGTCTGTGATGAAAGTGGGCTGGATGAATGTCCCTTCGCAGAACTCGCCGAAAATTTCGTCTATCAGTTTGCCTTTGCCCATGGTTTCGTCAATCTCCATGTTCAATTTCCTGCATACTTCGCGTATCTGTGATTCGTCCATGCCGTTGAGGTCATAGCCGGTTTTTTCCTTGATGGCGTCCAGTATCGGCAGGCGGCGGTAGGGGGCCTTGAAGCTGATGACGTTTCCGTCGATTTCACGTTCAGGTTTTCCGTTTACGGCAATGCAGACCGTTTCAAGCAGTTTTTCAGTGAACGACATCATCCAATTGTAATCCTTATACTGCACGTAGAGTTCCATGCAGGTAAATTCCGGATTATGGTTGCGGTCCATACCTTCGTTGCGGAAATTCTTGCCTATCTCGTATACCCCTTCGAATCCGCCCACGATAAGGCGTTTCAGGTAAAGTTCTGTGGCAATACGCATATACATGTCTGTATCGAGGGCATTGAAGTGGGTGATGAACGGCTTTGCGCTTGCTCCTCCCGCAATATTCTGCAGGGTAGGTGTTTCCACTTCTGTATATCCGGCCTCGTCCAATACGCGGCGGATGGTACGTATCACTGTGGCCCGTTGCAGGAAAATGTCTTTCACTCCGTCATTTACTATCAGGTCCACATACCGTTGGCGGTAGCGCAGTTCGGGGTCATCGAACTTGTCGTATGCCACTCCGTCCTTGTATTTCACTATCGGGAGCGGGCGGAGTGATTTTGCCAGCACAGTCAGCTTTTGTGCATGGATGGATACTTCTCCCGTCTGCGTACGGAATACGAATCCCTCGATACCGATGAAATCGCCCAGATCCAGCAGGCGTTTGAAAACAATATTATATAAGTCTTTATTTTCTTCCGGACAGATGTCATCGCGGGTGATATAAATCTGGATGCGTCCTTTGGAGTCCTGCAGTTCTACGAACGAAGCTTTCCCCATGATTCGCCGTGACATGATACGTCCGGCTACCGACACTTTTTTCGGTTCGGCTTCGTCCTTGAATTCTGCTTTTATGTCAGTTGAAAAAGCGTTGGTTACATACTCGGCGGCGGGATACGGGTCGATTCCCATCGCTCTCAATTCGTTCAGGCTGTTACGTCTGATAATCTCCTGTTCGCTTAATTCTAATACGTTCATTTCTCAGTACATTAACTCATTTTCGCTACAAAAATAAAAAACATTTTGCAAATTATCCCTATAAGTGCATGTGAAAATCCGGTTAAAGGGTGAGAATAATTGGAAATGAACGGTTTGAGGCTGTTGCATGGAATGGACCGGCATTCTTCTCGTGAAGATTCTTGAATAAAACGTTTCGGCATTTCAGGCAAAACGCTTCGGCGTTTCAACTAAAACGCCGAAGCGTTTTGGATTTTGCGGTACAGGGAGAGGCGGAATGCTGAAATGCTTTTGTTGATACTTCCTGTTGATTGGGTCAGATAAAATATTTTGTTCATATTTTTGGGCTGTTAATGTTAATTTATTACCTTTGGCCTTGCTAAACATGAAAAACTATATTATGAAAGACATGAAAGTTATCATATTGCAGACTGATATTCGCTGGGCGAATCCTGGGGCAAACAGGGCGCATGTGGAAGAACTGATGGATTCCTGTCCGGATGCCGACTTGTATGTGTTGCCCGAGATGTTTTCCACAGGGTTCTGTACACAGCCCGAAGGGGTGGCGGAGACAGAATGCGAGACGCTTCAGTGGATGAGGCGGAAGGCGGCCGGGATGGATTGTGCCATTGCCGGAAGTGTCGCCACTGAAACAGAAGGAAAATTCTATAACCGTTTTTATTTTGTCACGCCCGACGGGCAGACACAGTGGTACGACAAGAAGCATTTGTTCACTTATGGAGGGGAGCATACACGCTATACCGCAGGAAAGGAACGTGTGGTCGTTTCTTTCCGGGGAGTGCGTTTCCTGTTGCAGGTCTGCTATGACCTGCGTTTTCCGGTCTGGTCGCGCAACCGGGGAGATTATGACGCCATCCTTTATGTGGCAAGCTGGCCGACACCGAGAGTGGAAGCCTGGAAAGCTTTGCTCCGTGCGCGTGCCATCGAGAACCAGTGTTATGTGATAGCCGTCAACCGGGTAGGAAAGGACCCTTATTGCGAGTATAGTGGGGGAAGTGCGGTTATCGACCCTTACGGACATACGTTGGCGGCCTGTGAGGACGGAAAGGAAGAATATGCCGGGGCATCTGTCCGTATGGATGAGCTGGAGACTTTCCGCAAAAAGTTTCCGGTGCTGGACGATGCGGACGGTTTTGCATTGATATAATTGGAAATTTAATGTAGAGACGCAAAGTCGTGGAGGAGTGTTTTTCTTTTGTGTCCTTTGTGCTTTCGAGGTATAAGATTTTGCACTTCTGCGTCTCTGCGTTTGAATAAATAAAAAATATGAACAACAGCGATAAACTTTTGTTATTGGGCGACCAGGCGATAGCCTTGGGTGCCATTCATGCGGGGATTTCCGGTGTATATGCCTATCCGGGAACCCCCTCCACTGAGATTACTGAATATATCCAGGATTCGCCCTTGGCCAAGGCCAGAGGGTTGCACAGCAGTTGGTGTACGAACGAGAAGACCGCTATGGAGGCGGCTCTGGGCGTTTCGTATGTGGGCAAGCGCGCGTTGGTTTGCATGAAGCATGTGGGAATGAATGTGTGTGCCGATGCGTTCGTCAATTCGGCCATTACGGGTGTCAATGGAGGAATAGTGGTATTGGCTGCGGACGATCCGTCGATGCACTCTTCCCAGAACGAGCAGGATTCGCGTTTCTACGGCAAGTTTGCCATGGTTCCCATCCTCGAGCCGTCTTCCCAGCAGGAAGCGTATGACATGATGGAGTATGCTTACGATTTGTCGGAAAAAGAGAAGCTGCCTGTATTGATGCGTATCACGACCCGTATGGCTCATTCCCGTGCGGCGGTGAAGGTGAAAGAGAAATTCCTGGACGTGACCTGCACGGGTAAGGAGTCTGTTCCTACCGATTGGGTCTTGTTGCCGGGAAACGCGCGCCGGCGTTATCTGGAAGTGATTGCGGAACAGCCCCAGCTGCTTGCGCTTTCTGAGAGTTCGCCTTTCAACAAAGCCGTTCTCAAAGACGGGATTCAGGAGAAAGGGATCGTGGCGTGCGGAATCGGATACAATTATGTGATGGAGAATTATCCGGACGGGTGTCCGTATCCTCTTGTCAAGATTTCACAATATCCTTTGCCGATGGACCAGCTTACCCGTCTTGCCGATTCGTGCAGAGAGGTGCTGGTGGTGGAGGACGGCCAGCCTTTCGTGGAAGAACAGCTGAAAGGACTGCTTCCTTCCCGATATGTGGTGAAAGGACGTTTGAGCGGTGATTTGCCGCGCACCGGAGAACTTACTCCCGATAACGTGAAGGCGGCTTTGGGCATTGCAAGCGGACAGGTGTATGCTCCGGCCAAGAATCTGGTGCCTCGTCCGCCCGCCTTGTGTGTAGGATGCGGACATAGAGACGTGTATGAGGCGTTGAACCGTGTGGCGGCTGAATATCCGGGGGCGAAGATTTTCGGGGATATCGGCTGCTATACGCTGGGTGCGCTTCCACCTTTCCGCACATTAAGCAGTTGTGTGGATATGGGTGCGTCCATCACCATGGCGAAGGGTGCGGCTGATGCCGGACAGTTCCCGGCCATTGCCGTTATCGGTGATTCCACATTCACCCATTCGGGTATGACGGGCTTGCTGGATGCGGTGAATGACAAGGCGAACATCACCGTAGTCATCTCGGACAACCTCACCACGGCCATGACCGGAGGGCAGGATTCCGCCGGAACCAACAAGTTCGAGGCCATCTGTCTCGGTTTGGGAGTGGAGCCGGAACATGTGCGCGTAGTGGTGCCTCTGCCTAAAAACATGGAAGAGATAACCCGTGTCATCCGTGAAGAGATTGAGTATAACGGGGTTTCCGTCATCATTCCCCGGCGTGAGTGCATACAGACATTGAACCGTAAGTTGAAAAAGAAAAGAGCAGAGAAGAAATGAAAACAGACATTATACTTTCAGGAGTAGGAGGACAGGGTATC
This sequence comes from uncultured Bacteroides sp., assembly GCA_949289295.1. GTDB lineage: Bacteria > Bacteroidota > Bacteroidia > Bacteroidales > Bacteroidaceae > Phocaeicola. The sequence continues at coordinate 64,494 of CASENM010000017.1, read as the reverse complement.
TTGTCCATCGCTACCATTATCGGTGAGGCGGCCACGCGGATGGGGCTGGCCTTGAAGCAGGCCGAGGTGCACGGAATGAGCCAGCGTGGGGGAGACGTGCAGTCGAATTTGCGCCTTTCGGACACCCCTATCGCTTCCGACCTGATTGCGTTGGGTACAGCCGACATGATTATCTCGCTGGAACCGATGGAGGCTTTGCGTTATTTGCCTTATCTTTCCAAGGACGGATGGATCATTACCTCGTCCGCTCCGTTCAAGAATATACCGAACTATCCTGACGAGCAGGCTTTGGCCGATGAACTGAAGGCCCAGCCTCATCTGGTGTCGCTTGATGTGGAGGGACTTGCCAAGGAGAATCAGATGCCGAAGTCGGCCAACGTGATTCTGTTGGGTGCGGCAGCTTCGTTTCTGAAAATTCTGGATCCGGTTACGTTGCGTGAGAGTGTAGGACGGATTTTCGCGTCGAAAGGAGAAGAGGTGGTCAACATGAATTACCGTGCTTTTGACATCGGTCATGAGTATGTAAAAAGTTTGGGCCTATGAGTCAGGTGTTCAGTAAAGAGTTGGTGGCGGATGTGGCCAAAAAAATGAATGTGGCCGATTTGCAGAACGCTACTATCGGCGATGTGTTGCTGGTGGCTTCCAAGTTGGAGGAACTGACGGGAATCCCTTTTATCCGTATGGATCAGGGATCGCCCGGACTTCCGGCCAACCAGGTTGGTATCGAGGCTGAAAAGAAAGCCCTCGACAAAGGGCTGGGCGCGCAATATCCGGCAGCGGCGGGAGTCCCGGAACTGAAAGATGCGGCATCCCGTTTCGTGAAAGCGTTTATTGACATTGACATCTCTCCGCGTGCATGTGTGCCCACCACCGGTTCGGTGGCCGCTTCGTTCGGAGCGTTCATTGCCTGTACGCAGCGCATACCGGGGAAGAACAAGGTGCTGTTCATTGACCCCGGTTTTCCCATCCAGAAATCCCAGTTGCGGATTTTGGGTGTGGAGTGGGAGTTCTTCGACATCCATGACTTCCGCGGGAAACCGCTTCGCGCCAAGCTGGAAAGCTACATGATGAAAGGAGACATCGCCGCCGTGGTCTATTCCAATCCGAACAATCCGGCATGGATTTGTCTGGAGGAAGAAGAACTGGAGATTATCGGTGAACTTGCCACGAAGTATGACGTGGTGGTGATGGAGGACCAGGCTTATTTCTGCATGGATTTCCGTCACTCCTACGGACGTCCCTATCAGCCTCCGTTCGTGCCTACCGTGGCCCGTTATACCGACAACTATATTCTGATGCTTTCTGCTTCGAAGATATTCAGTTATGCCGGCCAGCGCATCGCGTTGGCATGTATTTCCGACAAACTTTTCGACAAGCAATATCCGGCTCTGGCCAAGCGTTATGAGGATGCGGGCGTGTTCGGACCGACGTTCATAGCGTCTATCATGTATATGATTACATCGGGATGTACGGCGACCACCCAATATGGCATGGCGGAGATGCTGGACCGTTCAGTGTCGGGAGAAATCAATTTTGTGGAGGATGTGCGCGAGTATGAACGCCGCGCCCGCCGCATGAAACGGATTTTTACGGAGAACGGTTTTACGATTGTCTACGACCATGACGTGACACAGCGTGTGGGCGACGGTTTCTTCTTTACGCTCGGTTATCCGGGTATGACGGGAGGTGAGCTGCTTCTGGAACTGATGTATTATGGAGTGAGCAGCATTTCTCTGTCTACGACAGGAAGCGACCAGCAAGGAGTACGCGCCTGCACTTCCCGGATGCGCGAGGAACTTTATCCCGTGCTGGAAGAGCGCATGAAAGCGTTCCGCGAAGACCATAGATAAATTAAGAATGAAGAATTAAGAGTGAAGAATGGGTTAGCTTATTCTTCGTTCTTCTTGATTCTTCATTCCTCATTCTTAATTCTTCATTTATATGATTTGGAATCCCAACAAAGAATGCATGCCGCGCGAACAGTTGCGTGAGCTGCAGGGCAAACGGCTGCAGAAGCTGGTTGCCTATGTTTATCACAATGTGCCTTTCTACCGGCACAAGATGCAGGAGATGGACCTGATGCCGGATGACATCCGGAGCATAGATGATATAGTGAAGCTGCCTTTCACTACAAAGCAGGATTTGCGTGACAATTATCCCTATGGGTTGATGGCGGCACCCAAATCGGAGGTGGTGCGCGTGCATGCCTCGTCGGGTACGACAGGAAATCCGACCATCGTGGGCTATACGCGCAAGGATTTGGCCGTGTGGTCGGAAGTGATGTCACGATGTCTTTCGGCATACGGTGTGACCCGTGAGGACACGTTTTCCGTAAGTTACGGATACGGACTCTTTACCGGGGGACTGGGAGCGCATTACGGAGTGGAAAATCTGGGTGCTACGGTCATTCCGGCCTCTACCGGGAATACGGAAAAACATGTGCGCCTTATCCGCGACCTGAAGATTACGGGCATTGCCTGTACGCCTTCCTATGCGCTCTATCTGGCGGAGACGGTGGAGAAGATGGGTATCAGCAAGGATGAGCTGAGTCTGCGTATCGGTGCTTTCGGGGCAGAACCATGGACCGAACACATGAGGCAGGAGATTCAGGAGCGTCTGGGACTGAAGGGGTATAATCTGTACGGGCTGAGTGAAATCATGGGACCGGGTGTGTCATGTGAATGCGAGGAACAGAACGGCTCACATATTCATGAAGACCATTTTTATCCGGAAATCATTGACCCGAATACGTTGGAAACCCTTCCGTACGGGCAGCAAGGGGAGCTGGTGTTCACCACGCTGACCAAAGAGGGGATGCCGTTGCTCCGTTACCGCACCAAGGACTTGACATCACTCATGCCTGGAGTATGTTCCTGCGGGCGTACCAGCGTGCGCATGACTCCGATTATGGGACGAAGCGACGATATGTTGATTATCCGAGGCATCAATGTATTCCCGTCGCAAGTGGAAAGCGTGATTCTGGGTATGAAGGAATTCGAGCCGCGCTATATGCTGGTTGTCGACCGTGTCAACAATCTGGATACGTTGCAAGTACAGGTGGAGGTACGCCGTGACTACTTCAGCGACGATATCAGTGCGATGCTGAACCTGAAGAAAGCATTGTCCGACAAGCTGAAGAGTGTGCTTTCCATCAGTGCCGATGTGAAGCTGATGGAACCGAACAGCATAGCCCGGAGTCAGGGGAAATCCCAGCGTGTCATTGACAAGCGCGTGCTGGTGTGAAACTTTCAAGAGTCGTTTAATCTTAAAATCTTACTGTTATGACAATAAGACAATTGTCGGTTTTCTTGGAGAACAAGACCGGACGTATTAATGAAGTGGTGCGTACATTGGGTGGGAACGGAATCAACATGCATGCTTTCAGTATGGCTGAAACGGCCGATTTCGGTATTCTCCGCCTGATTGTTTCAGATGTGGACAAGGCGATTGAAGTGCTCCGTGCCCATGATTTTGCCGTGATGTCGACTGATGTGGTTTGTCTGAGCTGTGACAATGTGCCCGGATCATTGGCTGTCATTCTGGAATATCTGGCGGAAGAACAGATTTTCATTGAATACATGTATGCTTTCGCACAGAATGAGCAGGCACATGTGGTTATCAAGCCTAATGACCTGAAGCATTGCCTGGAGGTGCTTGAGAAGAATCATTGTTCTATACTCACGCAGGAAAAATTGTAGAAGCTTTGTATAGGTACTTCTTTATGGCACGTCCCTTTTTGTTTGTAGTTGGGGATGAGGCGCATGAGGTATAGATATGAAAATAGGAGATAAACACTTTTGTAAGCGTTTATCTCCTATTTGATTTTTTGCAGTGTACAAAGACTTATGCTTCTGCCGGAGCTTCAGTAGCCGGGGCTTCTTCTGCCGGAGCAGCTTCAGCGGCTGCAGCAGCCTCAGCTTCAGCCTTGGCAGCAGCTTCAGCAGCTTTCTTTTCAGCTACTTTCTTAGCTATTTCTTCGTTGATCTTCTTTTCTGCTTCCAGACGCTCTTTTGCAGCATTCTTCTTAGCTTCTTCAATTTTCGCTCTTAAAGCATCCAGACCTGACTGCTTATTTTCTTTCCAAGCGTTGAAACGTGCTTCAGCTTCAGTTTCGTCAAATGCTCCTTTTGCTACACCGCCCAGCAGGTGTTTCTTCATGTAAACACCTTCGCGAGACAAAATGTTGCGAACAGTGTCAGTAGGCTGTGCACCTACCATAACCCAGTATAACGCGCGGTCGAAATTCAAATCTACTGTGGCAGGATTGGTGTTCGGATTGTATGTACCAATCTTTTCAATGAATTTACCATCACGTGGTGCTCTTGAATCTGCAGCTACGATTGAGTAAAACGCATAACCTTTGCGTCCTCTTCTTTGCAATCTGATTTTAGTTGCCATTTTAAACTTTAAATTATAATGTTAATAATGATTTGAATTGTGCCAATAACCCGTATTGGCGGCGCAAAGGTACGACTTTTTATTTGTTCCACAAAGCCTTCGGCGAATTATTTGCTTATTTGATTTTCATGCTTGCCTTCACCATATAAGTGATCAGCAGGATGTAAGCCAGCAATGAGACTCCTTGGCTCATCGGGTTGGCCAGCCATTCTTCGTGGATGAAGTTGATGTCGCAGTAGCGCATGATGGCACTGACCACACCCATCAGGGCACCTCCGGCGATGAATCCGGAAGCCAGCAATGTACCTTTTTCCTGGCGTGCGTTGTTTACGGCTGTGTCTTTGCTGCGGGTGGTCACATACCAGTTGATGGCACCGCCTACCAGCAACGGAAGGTTCAGTTCCAATGGGATGAACATGCCCAGTGCAAAGGCCAGTGCGGGCACTTTGCAGAAAGTCAGTACCAGAGCCAGCAGCGCGCCGATGCCGTAGAGCAGCCACGGTGCGCCCACTCCGTTCATCAGCGGGTCAATGACCGCAGCCATGGCATTGGCCTGAGGGGCTGCAAGCTGGCCGCTGGTGAATCCGTATGAGTCGTTCAACACCATGATGACTCCGCCTACCGTGGCGGCCGAGACCAGTGTGCCCAGAAACTTCCAGGTCTCTTGTTTCTTGGGGGTGCTTCCCAGCCAGTAGCCGATCTTAAGGTCGGTGATGAAACCGCCGGCCATGGACAATGCCGTGCAGACCACTCCACCCATCACCAATGCCGCTACCATGCCTCCGGCTCCTTTCAGTCCTACCGCTACCATGATGACCGATGCAAGAATCAATGTCATCAGTGTCATGCCTGACACGGGGTTGGTTCCGACAATCGCGATGGCGTTGGCGGCTACGGTGGTGAAGAGGAAGGAGATGCCAGCCACAAGCAGGATGGCTACTATCGTGTGGAGTACGTTGCCCTGCATTACGTCGAAATAGAAGAAAAGCAGGGTGAGCAGGAGGGTGAAGATGGATCCGAATGCGATGAACCGCATGGAAAGGTCTTTTTGAGTGCGTTCCACATTCTCTTCCGATTTTTTCCCCTTCATCTCACTGGCGGCAAGTCCCACCGCACTTTTGATGATGCCCCATGAGCGTACGATGCCGATGATGCCCGCCATGGCGATACCTCCGATACCGATGCTTTTGGCATACTCGCTGAAGATGGTTTCCGGCGACATGTCTTTCACGGCCATGGTGATTCCCGGATTCCATGCGTCCAATACCTGATCGCCCCAGAGAAGCGAGATTCCCGGTACGATAATCCACCATACGGCTACCGAACCGGCGCAGATGATGGCTGCGTATTTCAGTCCTACGATGTAGCCCAGTCCCAGAACTGCGGCTCCCGTATTGATTTTGAATACCAGCTTGAACTTGTCGGCTACGGTTTCTCCCAGTCCGCAGATGCGGCTTGTGAAGTTCTCGTTCCACCATCCGAACGTGCCGACAATGAAGTCATACAAGCCGCCTACCAGTCCTGCCATAAGCAGCGGCTTGGCCTGGTCGCCTCCCTTGGAACCCGACACAAGCACCTGTGTGCTGGCTGTAGCCTCAGGAAACGGATATTCCCCGTGCTTTTCTTTTACGAAGTATTTGCGGAACGGGATGAGGAACAGGATACCCAATATTCCTCCCAGCAGAGAACTGATGAACATCTGCATGAAGTTGACGGTCATTTCAGGATATTTTTCCTGAAGGATATAGAGGGCGGGAAGGGTGAAGATGGCTCCGGCCACGATGACCCCCGAGCAGGCGCCGATGGATTGTATCATCACGTTCTCGCCTAATGCCCCCTTGCGCTTGGTGGCGCTGGAGATTCCTACCGCGATGATGGCAATGGGAATGGCCGCCTCGAACACTTGCCCTACCTTCAGTCCCAGATAAGCGGCTGCAGCGGAAAAAATGACTGCCATGACGATGCCCCACGACACGGACCATGCGTTGACTTCAGGATACGTTTTTCCGGGAGACATCAAAGGCTCATATTTTTCACCCGGCTTGAGCGGACGGAATGCGTTTTCGTGCAGTCCCGTCGGTTTTTCGTTTTCTTCTTTCATGAATTTTGTGCATTATTTTTTTTGATATTCTTTTCAAGTGTCCAAAAGTAATAAAAAAATCCTTTTCCACTTTTATCCTAGAGATAAAATAGCGGAAAAGGATTGTTTGGCGTTGGAAAAAAGTTTTTCTTATTTCTTTCCGGAAGAAGTCATGTTGCCTTCCACAATCAGTCGTGTGATTTCGTTTTTTGAGTTGGTACGGATTGTGATGGTTTTGCGGAAATGTCCCGGAAACTTGCCGGCTCCGTTATAGATGACGGTGACTTCTCCGCTTCCACCCGGTTTGATAGGTTCTTTCGGGTATTTGGGGACGGTACATCCGCACGAGGCGATGGCCTGATGGATAACCAGCGGTCCGTCACCTGTGTTCTTGAATTTGAATTTACAAGTCACTTTCGGACTTGACTCGGGAAAGGAGCCGAAATCGTGAGTCGTCTTTTCGAACGTAATCTGTGCAGTACCTTGTGCCAAAATGAAAAATACGTTCATTACCAGCATGCAAGTTACGAGTAAAACTTTTTTCATGTGTGTACTTTTTTAGTTTGTAAAACTTTTGCAAAGGTATCATTTATCGGTTAACCTGCATGACACCTTTCACAGTTTTTATCTTTTTTATCAGGGCTTCAAGTTTGGCGTTGTCATCTACCGTCACCGTGAGCATACCCGAAAACAGACCGTCGTGCGAGTCAATGTTGATGGAACGCAGCAGGATATTGTCTTCCTTGTTGATGATGGAGGTGATGTTGGTGACAATACCTATGTCGTCATGTCCGATGACCCTCAAGGTGATGGGATATTGTTTTCCCTGACTCTTTCCGGCCCACCGTGCTTTTACAATGCGGTAAGGAAATCTTGATTTCAGTTCTTTCGCATTGGGGCAGTCGTTCCGGTGAACCTTGATACCTCCGCTGATACTGATGAAGCCGAACACATCATCTCCATAGATGGGGTGACAGCATTTTGCCAGAGTGAAATCGAGCCCTTTCAGGTTCCGGTCTATGACCAGCACATCCTCCTTGTAGTCTTTCGTCTCTGTCGGGTCGGGTAGATTATATCCTTCTGCGCTGCGATATACCGTTTCCTCGCGCAGGTCATTTTCCCGCTTCTGCATTTCCACGTATTTGTCGATGACATTGTTGGCATCGGCCGATTCGTCGGAGATACTTTGGTAGAAATCGGTTACGGTTTTGTAGCCCAGCTTACGGATCAGACGCATCATGATAGCCTCGTCGTATTCGATTTTGCGGTTCTTGAATTTGCGTTCCAGCATTTCTTTAGCAAATTCGCTCTGGCGGGCAGCTATTTCTTTCAGTGCCTGACGTATCTTGTTGCGTGCTTTTGATGTGGTTACGAAATTCAGCCAGTCACGTTTCGGCGTTTGAGTGCCGGACGTCATGATTTCTACTTGATCGCCGCTGTTCAGTTTCTGGCGGAGCTGTACATTCTTTCCGTTCACTTTGGCTCCGGTACACCGGCAACCCAGATTGGAGTGGATGGAGAAGGCAAAATCGAGCACAGTGGCTCCTTTCGGTAACTTGTAGAGGTCACCTTTCGGGCTGAACACGAATACTTCGTCTTTGTACAAGTCGAGTTTGAACTGGTCCATGGCATCCAAATCGTTGTCTGCATTTTCCAGTGTCTCCCGGATAGAATTCAGCCATTCGTCCAGTCCGGTTTCTCCTTTTATACCTTTATATCTCCAGTGGGCAGCCAGCCCTTTCTCCGCAATTTCATCCATGCGTTCCGTACGGATCTGTACTTCCACCCATTTCCCTTCCGGTCCCATCACTGTGATATGGAGTGATTCGTACCCGTTGCTTTTCGGTACGGAGAGCCAGTCGCGAAGGCGTTTGGGGTTAGGCAGATACATGTCGGTTACGATGGAGTAGGCCTGCCAGCATTCCTGCTTTTCCTTGTCGAGAGGAGACTCGAGGATGATTCGGATGGCGAACAAGTCGTACACTCCTTCGAACGGACATCCCTGCCGTTTCATTTTCTGGTAAATGGAATGGATGGATTTTGTCCGTCCTTTCATGTGGAACTTCAATCCTGCCGCCTCCAACTTTTTGCGTATCGGTTCAATGAACGCCTCTATATATCGGTCGCGGGCTTCTTTAGTGGCATTCAGTTTGTCCTTGATGTGATAATATATATCGTGTTGGGTATATTTCAGTGAAAGATCTTCCAATTCCGACTTCAGCTTGTAGAGTCCTAGCTTGTGCGCGAGCGGTGCGTAGAGATAAGCGGCTTCATTGGCTACATTCAGCCGGGCTTCTTCATTCGGACTGTCTTTGATATGACGCATCAGGTTCACACGGTCAGCGATGATAATCAGGATTACGCGCATGTCCTCTGCGAACGAAAGCAGGAGATTCCTGAAATTTTCAGATTCAATGGTCGGACTTTTGGCATATAGTTCGTTGATCCTTACCAGTCCCCTGATAATACCTTCCACGTCTTCCCCATATTCGTTGCGTATGTCTTCGAGTGTACACCGGTTGTATTTCACCGATTCATGGAGCATGATTCCCAAGATGGAAGCCCTGCGCATACCGATTTCATCCGCCACAATCACTGCTGTCTGCATGTCCTCGATGATGGGGTTCATTCCGAATGCATTGCGTGGAATGGAGCCGGTCGACATATCCTTTATCAGATGTGCTTTCAGTTTGCGGCAATCATCTTTCTGAAGTGTGTCTTTCGAAAGAGCCAGCAGTTTCTTGTATAAGGAAATCAGCTCTTTGTGCTCTTCCGGAGTAAAAAAATCATGATTCTCCATAAGCTTTAGTTCATTAATTCGTTTAGTTTGTGGGTAAAGTTACTTTTTTTCTTTCTTTTCGGTGTATTCTTTTCGGGATTTTTTATATTTTTGAGCGTTCATTGATTTCGGATTTTCATAACCTAAATAAATTTTTTTATGATGACACAGGAAGATAAAGAATTGTTGCTCCGGAAAGGTATCTCCGAAGAAAAAATTGCCGAACAGCTGGCTTGTTTTGAAAAAGGTTTTCCTTATCTGAAATTGTATGCGGCAGCTTCCGTAGACAACGGCGGCATTGTCGTGGCTGACGAGGAAATGCAGAAAACATGTCTGGCGGCATGGGATGCCTACAAGGAAGGTGACAAGAAGATTGTCAAGTTCGTGCCTGCTTCAGGTGCCGCGAGCCGTATGTTCAAGAATATGTTTGAGTTTTTGGGCGCAGACTATGACGCTCCTACTACGGATTTTGAGAAAAAATTCTTCGATCATATCCATGATTTCGCTTTCTACAATGACTTGAATGCTGCCTGCATGGACAATACGGGCAAGAATATTGATGCGTTGATCGGCGAGAAACAATATAAAGCGGTGGTCGCTAATTTGCTGGAGGCTGCCGGACTGAATTATGGGGCTCTTCCGAAAGGATTGTTGAAGTTCCACCGTTATGCCGACGGTGTACGTACTCCGTTGGAAGAACATCTGGTGGAAGGTGCCTTGTATGCGGCAGGGAAGACCGGCGAAGTGAACGTACATTTTACGGTTTCCACCGAACACCGCGAATTGTTTGCCAAACTGGTGGATGCGAAGGCTGCGGAATATGAGGCAAAATATGGCGTAAAGTATAACGTCAGTTTCTCCGAGCAGAAACCCAGTACGGATACTGTTGCGGCAGATATGGACAACAAACCATTCCGTGACAAAGATGGCAAGTTATTGTTCCGTCCGGGCGGACATGGTGCGCTGATTGAAAATTTGAATGATTTGGATGCGGACATTGTGTTCATCAAAAACATTGACAATGTGGTTCCCGACCGTTTGAAGGGTGATACCGTTTTATACAAGAAATTGATTGCCGGTGTGCTGGTAACCTTGCAGAAGCAGGCGTTCGGTTATCTTGAAGTGTTGGACGGCGGACAATACAGCCATGATGAGCTGGAAGAAATGATTCGTTTCGTGCAGCAGAAGTTGCATTGCCGGAAAGCTGACATCAAAGATATGGAAGATGCAGATCTGGTCATTTATCTCCGCAAGAAATTGAACCGTCCGATGCGTGTATGCGGTATGGTGAAGAATGTAGGCGAACCGGGCGGAGGTCCGTTCCTGGCTTATAATGCTGACGGAACCGTGTCTCTGCAAATTCTTGAAAGTTCACAGATTGACATGAAAGACCCGGAAAAGAAAGCTATGTTCGAGAAGGGCACCCACTTCAATCCGGTTGATTTGGTTTGTGCAATCCGTGACTATAAGGGAAACAAGTTCGATTTGTTGGCGCATGTGGACAAGTCTACAGGATTTATTTCCTATAAGTCGAAGAACGGCAAGGATTTGAAAGCGCTTGAACTTCCTGGATTGTGGAACGGTTCGATGAGTGACTGGAGCACTATTTTCGTGGAAGTGCCTTTGAGCACATTCAATCCGGTAAAGACAGTCAACGACTTGTTGCGTGAACAGCATCAGTAAAATCGGATGATATAAATAGGTAAGAGAGGCTATGGTCTTTATCCAGGCCTCTCTTTTTTTCTGACTGGAATCAGATTTCGATTCCCATGATATAGTCATTCATATAGTAGCCGTTCCCGATCGGGAAATTGCCCTCACGCACCTTTTTCATCCCCATGTGCTCATAGAACCCAAGTGCAGGATTCTTGCGGTTTACGTTCAGTTCCATGCGGCAAGGTTCCGGATGAAGCTCCTTGATGGCTTCGATGGCTTGCCGGAACAACAGTTTTCCCAGTCCATATTTCTGATAATAGGGGAGCACATAGATTTTCTGCAGGTGGTAGAGGTTTTCTCCTTCCGGTTGGATGGAAACATATCCTGCCGGTTCGCATTCTTCGTAAGCTATATAATAGATGTGTCCCTCTTCTTCCATTTGTTTGCGGATATTTTCGGGCGAGTACATCCACTCCATCATATAGTCGGTCTGTTCTTTTGAAAGTATATCTTTGTAGGTCTCCGGAAAAATTTGCCAGGCAAGTTTGTGTATGAGGCTGATGTCGGCCGTATCTGCTTTTCTGATAGTAAACATAGTTATCGTTGTTTTAATTGGTTTCAAATGGGTTGTTTGTCTCTGCCGGAAAAACGTTTCGGCGTTTTAGGGGAAACGCTTCGGCGTTTGGGGTAAAACGTCTCGGCGTTTTCTGTAGAAGGCACATGAAACTTGCATTCCCGGGAACTGTTTCCAAGAGTCGTACAAGGTGAGTTTCATGCAGGCTTGCGGCTTGTTCCGTATCCGGGAAAGGAAGTCTCACCTGTCTTTCGTCTGCAAATTTACATTTTTATCCGGCTTGTGAAAGTGGAGGGGATGGTCATTTATGTTAATAATAGATAAATTATAGTACTATGTAATACATAGTATTGATATAATGCATATATTTGTGCCATACAAAATAACAATAAGATGAATGTAGACAATGTAAAATCGCAGATGCGAAAAGGGATGCTGGAATATTGCATCTTGCTGCTGTTGCACAAGGAACCTTCGTATGCTTCAGACATTATCCAGAGGCTGAAGGAAGCGAAGCTGATTGTTGTGGAGGGTACGCTATATCCTTTGTTGACTCGGCTGAAAAACGACGGATTGCTTTCGTACGAGTGGGTGGAGTCTACGCAAGGGCCTCCACGCAAGTATTATCGGCTGACGGATGAGGGGGGAGAATTCTTGGGTGGTCTGGAAGCCGCCTGGGATGAACTCTCGGATACGGTAAATCATTTGAGACAACACATTAAAATTGAATTACAATGAAAAAGACATTGACAGTAAATCTGGGAGGAACCGTTTATAATATAGATGAGGACGCATATCTCCTTCTTGACAATTATTTGAACAATTTACGCTATCATTTCCGCAAGAACCCGGAAGGGGAGGAGATTGTACGGGACATGGAAACGCGTATCGCGGAGCTTTTTGACGAGTATATCCGTGAAGGCGGTCAGGTAGTGACGGTGGAAAATGTGGAAGCCGTAATTTCCCGCATGGGTAAGCCGGAAGATTTGAACGATGTGGAAGAGGAAGCCGTGGACGGCACATCCGCTTCGGAAGGGAAATCGGAAGTGAAACGCCGTCTGTTCCGCAATCCGGACGACCGGGTGCTGGGAGGTGTGGCATCGGGCATTGCCGCTTATTTCGGGTGGGATGTCGTGGCACTTCGGCTGCTTTTCATCGTATTGGGCGTATTTGTCCATTGGCTGTTGCTGGCCTATCTGATTGCATGGATTATCATTCCGCTGGCACGGACTGCCACGGAAAAGCTGCAGATGCGCGGAGAACCGGTCAACATGGAGAATATCGGGCGTACGGTGACCGGAGGGTTTGAAGGGAAGGATAGTGCTGAAGTTCCTCAGGCAGTATGGTATAAGATTGGTAATGCCATCGTGAAGGTGTTCGGCTTTATTCTGAAGCTTTGTCTTATTCTGCTGGCAGTTTGCTGCTTCCCGGTATTGTTCGTGGCTTTGATTGTGGCGTTTGCCCTGTTGCTGGCCGCAGTAGGCATCTTGGTGAGTGTACCTTCCCTGTTCTATGAATTCTCTCCGGTTATAGACTGGAGCATGGTAAGCGCTTTTCCGATTACTTCGGGAGTGATGGCTGTATGTGCTCTGCTGGCTGTAGGTATTCCTATTGCGGGACTTCTGCAGATACTCATGCAAGTGTTCGGAAACTGGAAACCGATGTCAACCGTAGCGAAACTCGTCCTTATATTGGTGTGGCTTGTCGCCATTATCGTAGGAACGATTGTCTTTTTTGATTCGCCTTTCTTGGGTAGTGTCATGTTATAAGTGTGATTTTTGTCAGGATAACGGACATTTTGTCAGCCTGTGCCGGAAAATTCCTTTCGGTGCAGGCTGTTTCTTTTCTGGCACGGCATTTGTTTTAAAGTGGGCGTAGCGTTTCCACGTTACAGAATCAACTTAATTAGCAAACAAATAAAAATAGATACAATTATGGGAAAGATTATTGGTATTGACTTAGGAACTACAAACTCATGTGTAGCGGTGTTCGAAGGTAACGAACCGGTGGTAATCGCCAACAGCGAAGGCAAGCGTACTACTCCTTCAGTGGTAGGTTTCGTGGACGGTGGTGAACGTAAGGTGGGAGATCCTGCCAAACGTCAGGCTATCACAAATCCGAAACGTACAGTTTACTCCATCAAGCGTTTCATGGGTGAAACTTACGATCAGGTGCAGAAAGAAATCTCCCGTGTTCCGTATTCGGTGGTAAGAGGCGACAACAACACTCCGCGTGTGGACATTGACGGACGCCTGTACACTCCGCAGGAAATTTCGGCTATGGTTCTTCAGAAAATGAAAAAAACAGCTGAAGACTATCTGGGACAGGAAGTGACAGAAGCCGTGATTACTGTACCGGCATACTTCTCAGACTCTCAGCGTCAGGCCACTAAGGAAGCCGGTCAGATTGCCGGTCTGGATGTGAAGCGTATTGTCAACGAGCCGACAGCGGCTGCTTTGGCTTACGGTATCGACAAGGCAAACAAAGACATGAAGGTGGCTGTGTTCGACCTTGGAGGTGGAACGTTCGATATTTCTATTCTTGAATTCGGCGGCGGTGTGTTTGAAGTGTTGGCTACTAACGGTGATACTCATCTGGGCGGTGATGATTTTGACCAGGCTATCATCAACTGGTTGGTTCAGGAGTTCAAGAACGATGAAGGAGCCGATTTGACTACAGACCCGATGGCTATGCAGCGTCTGAAAGAAGCTGCTGAAAAGGCAAAGATTGAATTGTCTTCTTCCACTTCTACAGAAATCAACCTGCCGTACATTATGCCGGTAGCCGGTGTGCCCAAACATCTGGTGAAGACTCTGTCGCGTGCAAAGTTTGAGCAGTTGGCTCACGATTTGATTCAGGCATGTCTTGAACCGTGCAAAAAAGCTGTGAGTGATGCCGGACTGAATACATCAGATATTGACGAGGTTATTCTTGTAGGTGGTTCTTCTCGTATACCGGCTGTGCAGAAGCTTGTACAGGACTTCTTCGGTAAAGTTCCTTCTAAAGGTGTGAATCCGGATGAAGTGGTAGCCGTAGGTGCAGCTATTCAGGGTGCAGTGTTGAATAAGGAGGCAGGTGTAGGCAACATCGTATTGCTGGATGTCACTCCGTTGACTCTGGGTATTGAAACGATGGGCGGCGTGATGACCAAGCTGATTGATGCCAATACGACTATTCCGTGCAAGAAGAGTGAAATCTTCTCAACGGCAGCTGACAATCAGACAGAAGTGACGATTCACGTGTTGCAGGGTGAACGTCCGATGGCCGCACAGAACAAGTCAATCGGTCAGTTTAACCTGACAGGTATCGCTCCGGCTCGCCGTGGTGTTCCCCAGATTGAGGTAACCTTCGATATCGATGCCAACGGTATCTTGAAAGTGTCTGCAAAGGATAAGGCAACCGGTAAGGAACAGGCCATCCGTATTGAAGCATCATCAGGCTTGAGTAAGGATGAGATTGAACGTATGAAAGCGGAAGCTGAAGCTAATGCGGAAGCAGACAAGAAAGAACGTGAGAAAGTGGATAAGCTGAACCAGGCAGACAGCTTGATTTTCACGACAGAAAATCAGTTGAAAGACCTTGGTGACAAGATTCCGGCAGACAAGAAGGCTCCTATTGAAACAGCCCTCCAGAAGCTGAAAGATGCGCATAAGGCTCAGGACTTGGCCGGCATTGATGCTGCCAGTGCAGAATTGCAGAGCGCATTCCAGGCCGCAAGTGCTGAAATGTATGCACAGACAGGTGCTCAAGGAGGTGCACAGGCTGGTCCTAACGCTGGTCAGGCAAACAACAATGCCGGTCAGGGTTCAGGAAAAAACAATGACAATGTGCAGGATGCTGACTTTGAGGAGGTCAAGTGATTCCGATAAGTAAAGACATACAAAATCGCAAGCAAAAGCGTGCAGCTCAACGAGCTGCACGCTTTTTGCGTTTATGTTTTCTATTCCTTTTTTGTTTGTGACAAGACAAGGGAAGTGTAAATTCTGCGGTGACGTATGAACGGATGAAGAAGGCTAAAAAACGTTTCTGTATATTACAAAGATAGAGATAAATCAGCCAGCAGAACAGCTGATTCCGGTTCTTCTTTGGGTGCATCTTTAGGTTTCCATGCTACGATAAATCGGACAGATGCAGATTTCACCTTATAACCTTTTTCCCTCCAGGTAATCAATGCTTTCTGCATGTCCTGCGATAATTTTGCTACTGGCTTGTGAGTTGAAGTGTCATACAAGGTGAAATTGTTGTAGACCAATGAATCACCACTTCTTAAAGTTAGCACTTCCCGTTTGACGTATTTGAAAAAATTCAGGTAAACGTCTTTATGAGAGAGTTGCAAAACGATTTCTTCAGGCAACCCATACTCTTTTGAATCAATAAGATATTGGTCCGTACTTAAGCGATCAAAATAATTGCAGTTTGTATGAATGGATAATCGATTCTTTGCACGAGTTATTCCTACATAGTATCGGCGCATCAAATCGTTGTCTTTCTGAAAATTATCAGATACAAGCATATATACGTTATCGAATTCTCGGCCTTTTGCTTTATGAATGGTTGATACTACCACATCAGCACCTGCGATGTCACAGAAATCTTCAATTGAAGACTCGAATACAAATTCTTTGAAATCGCTGATGTATTTGGTTTTGTTTGTCTGTTCAAACAGTTCTACACAACGCTTCACGTATGGCAGGCTTTGACTTTCTGCATAAACGGAAAAAGTGGAATGTTTGGCATGTTCCCACAGTTCGTCTGAAATCAGTGGTATACTTTTTTGTTGGTCAATATGTTTCAGAAAATATCGCATTTCAGCCAAGTTCCAGAAGCGTATTCCATCCAATGACTGGATTAGTTTGCTGTTTATTCCATGTTTTCTTAAGAGAGCTGTCATGATAACGGCCTCTTCATTTGTTTGGGTGAGCACACACGAAGTGCCTTTCTCATGATTGCGGATTAATTCCCTGACAAGCGGTTTGTACATGTATGTTGACCGGTAATATGTCACTCCTACCCATCCGTCTTCTTTTTTCATAGAAATGATGGGTGAACCTTTCATTCTTCCAGTGATATTTTTTGCGAATCCGTTGGCGAAATCCACCACGTGGCGTGCACTGCGGTAATTTTCAGTCATCTCGACAAATCGACTTTGCGGTCCTTTCGTCAGTTGGTACATGTATGCGGAGTCTGACCCTCGGAATCCATAGATGTTCTGGTCATCATCGCCTACTGCTATTACACGCATTTCTTCATTTCTGGTCATCAGGGCTTTGACCAGTGCATATTCTTCCGAGCTCATGTCTTGCGCTTCATCTATGACCAGCACTGTTTTCCCAATTCTGTTGGGTTCCACCTCTCCACGTTCAATCATGCTGGCAGCATTTGTGACCACGTTTTTTGCTTCGTCAAGGTTTCCTATCCGTCCCAGAAGGTCAAAGCAATAAGCGTGGAAGGTTTTTATTTCTACAAAATTTGCAGCGTTGCCAATCAGTGCCATAAGCCGTTGTTTGAATTCTGTGGCGGAAGCTCTTGAAAATGTCAGCATCAGAAGTTGTTCATGTTTTACGTCTTCAAGCATCAGAAGAGATGCAAGTTTGTGAACCAGTACCCGTGTCTTCCCGCTTCCTGGACCTGCCGCTACCACGATGCAGCGCGAATCTTTGTCGGAAATGATTTCCATTTGGCATTTCGACAATTGTCCGAATATCTGTTTGTATTTTCCAGGTGTCAAATTGCGCTGTATATAATTTACTCTATCCCCTTTGAAGTATTTTGTGACAAATTTCTTGTAATCCATCTGGAAATAGTCTTTTACATATTGTAGAGCAGCATTGTAGTCTTTTACCATCAGATTGGCATATTCCCCCACAATGTGCACTTGCTGGATTTTTTGCTTGTAGAACTCGTTGAGCATCCGGTAATCCTCCAGTTTGTATCTGGATTTGTTGTCTTTTATCCGTCGGATGTCCATGGCGTTATAAATAACCATGAAACCGCCTTCCAGCTTGAGTGCGCCGATTTTTGCCAGATATAAAAGGGCTTCTTCCACATCTTCCAGCTGTATGTCGTCGGATTGGCTGAAAAGTTGATGGGGATTAGACTTTATTTGGCTTAAAAGTTCAACGACAGAAAATTGGACAGCTTTGTCGGTTGAGGTTTCTTTGTCGACAGCTAGTCTGTATAGCCATTCAACAGCGAAACGGCTTATTTCCAGTCGCTTTTCGAAACGCCGGATAGTTACTTCCAGGTCAGTCTGTCGGCTGACTTCCAAATTATGCGCGGCATCCTCTTTTTTGCGAGTATACCCCTTGATGGTAAGGAAGTAAAGCAGGGTTCGGATATCTTTCTCTTTAGATGTGCTGATTCCGTTATTCACTGCATTGTCATTCAGTTGTTTGTATGATATCCGGAGAGATTCGTCCGGGATATGTGTAAGGATGTATTGTTCAAGTCTTGCAAAACGTTCGAGAATCATCCGTGATTTCTTTTCGGAGTTTCCGCTATCCAGCAGATAAGCGGAAATATCTTTGCTGTCTGCCAGGATACCTTCCTGGCGCATCCGTTCTACGGCAGAGATGATTTCTTTTTTGCTCAGTCCCAGCATGTCGGCCAGGTAGTCGATTCTCGATTCGGCTTCGGCATCTTGAGCTTTGGCGATGTACTTTTGTGAGATTAACGATTGTATGATCCGGACGGCTTTTTCTATTTCATTATTGTCGAATAGCAGTGATGTCGAAATCCTGCTTCTTGCTTCGTCCATATTTTTTACTGTGATACCTGTTGCATATACATGAGGCACGTTGTTTCCTCTTGTCAGATATCCGCTTTGCTCTAAGGTTGCCAGGGCAGTCCGTACTCGGGTCTCAATATCGGTTACTGAATCGTCCCATCCTGCCTGGCGTGCAATCTCCAGGGCTGAGCAGCAAACTCTCTTACGCTGTTTGGTAAGGTCTTTGACGGCTTTCCATACTTGCTGTATTTCGCTTATGCTCAGTTTAGTCTGGTTTAGGAGAATAAAGTGTTTGTCCAAGTCATTGTCGTTGTAGAGTACATAACAACGGGCTTTGAGATTGGGGTCACGGCCTGCTCTGCCTGCTTCCTGAACATAATTTTCCAGTGAATCAGAAATGTCATAATGCACAACAAGTCCTACATCTTTTTTGTCAACTCCCATGCCGAATGCAGATGTGGCTACAATAATTCGTGTCCGGTCATTCATGAATGCGTCTTGGTTGGCTGTCTTTTCATCGGCATCCATTTTGCCGTTGAAAGGCAATGCTCTATAACCGTCGCGGGTTAATTTTTCCGCTAGCTCTTTTGTTCGTTTAGTACGTGATGTATAGATGATTGTCGGGCAGTTGGTGCTCGCCACAAGTGTTCTCAACTTTAAATATTTTTCCTCATCCGTTTCGGTGTGTATGACGGAATAATGCAGGTTTGTCCTTGAAGCTGTGGATGCGAACAGCTCCAAGTCCAAATCCAGTGTTTGTTTGAAATAGTCACGTATGTCTTGTATTACTTTCTGCTTTGCCGTAGCAGTGAAGCAGGATATCGGTATGGGATTCTTGCATTTTTTCTTTTGTTGGTATTCCCGGATGAATTTGCCGATATAGAGATAGTCTACCCTGAAATCTTGCCCCCATGACGAAAAGCAATGCGCTTCGTCGATTACAAATCGTACGACATGACGTGCTGTCAGAATTTTTTCGATGGTTTTTGAACGGAGCATTTCGGGCGCTATATATAAAAGTGATGCTTCTCCGTCTTTCACTCTTTGTATGGCCAGCGACCGTGTGATAGGGTCCAGCAGACCATTGATGGTTATGGCATCGGTGATGCCTTTGTCTGCAAGGTTGTCCACTTGGTCCTTCATCAGTGACTGTAGGGGAGAAATGATGACCGTAAGTCCGTGTACGGAAAGTCCCTCCATGAGTGCAGGCAGTTGGAAAGTGAGCGATTTCCCCCCTCCGGTAGGGATTATTGTCAGCAGTGATTTGCCGTCTATGGCAGCTTGGACAGCCTGTTCCTGGAGTGGTTCTCCTTCGTATGTGCGGAATTGTTCGTAACCGAAAAATCGTTTTAAATGAAAATGTATATTCAGTTGTGTATTGCAATATGTGCATCCTTCATCACAATGAGTATGGCGTAATAGCTTTATGACATATTCCACATCAGGATAATTGAAGAGCACCCATCCGGGAGTAATGGAACGATGGTCGGCAGTCTCGATGAGTGCCAAGGCATATGCCAGTTCATACGGATACCGTCGGAGCAGCATTCCCAAATCGGCATGTGGACATAACTTGCCTTTATAAAGTGTTCTTATCAGTTCTGACAAATCTTCATGGGTGTATTGGGCATTTACCAGACTGAGAAATCCTTCAAATTCTTTTTTCCCTTTCAGTAGAGAAGCGAACAGCTTGCGCTTTTTATCCGGCCATGATTCCCAGTGCGTTATTTCATCCAGCAGCAGATCTCTTGCTTTTTCGCAGTCGTTCACCGGATTGTTTATCTGATCACTGAACAGTTTGTCGTCTTTTACAAGTTTGTGGTAGGGGCGTTCGGGAAATAAGATGGGGGAGATATAAAGTGTATCAACCAGAATCCAATGGCATGTTTCATTTGCAAACAGATATTTGGCATCATGGTGGATAATATTATGTCCGCACAGGTAGTCTGTGTGGGAAAGAAATTCAAACAGTTCTTTTGAAGATGGTTTGTGATAAATGGCTCCGTCATCACGCAACGCCCCTATATCATGGATTTTATGGTCATTTACGCCAACCTCTATATCTACGATGGCATAATGCGGTTGAGTATGGCACGGTGCAGGCATAATTTCTCCCGCCGGGACATCGTTGGAGTCTTTGACCTTCAAGATTTTCCTAAGTCTGTCTAATATCGGCATACATTCAGAAATTATGTGTGGATAGGGTCGGTTGTGTCATTTCTGGAGATACGGGCTCAATGCCTTTTCCGCACAGGAATACCCTTCTTCATAAAGGGCGGTCAGTTTCCGGATATCTTTTTCTATCCGATTTACAGTGACCGGATGTTCCGGGCGGATGGCCAATATTTTTCCTTCTTGCTCCATACGCTCTGTCAGTTCCAGCTGTTCGTTGTATGCCTGGCAGCGTCGGCTTAAAGCTAGACGCAGCCGCGGGTAACGCCGGTAGATGAAACGGGGGACGCGTATGTCTTTTTCTGTTTTGCGGTAACCCTTATGTCGTGTCAGCACTACAATGTTGGTTTCGAATCCTTGACTGACAGCACGTAAGATGGGAATGGAGTCTACAATTCCTCCGTCAAGCATAGGACGTCCGTCCACATACGTGATTGGGCAAACGTAAGGCAGACTGCTTGATGCTTTCACAATGGCAATCAGCCGGTTTTTATCATGCCTTTCTTCCAGATAGCATGCTCTTCCGGTCACACAATTGGTGGTGACCATTTCAAAACGGGTCGGATTATGAGAGTATGTCTCATAGTCGTAAGGAAGAATTTCGTTCGGGAATAGTTCGTAGAGCAGATGCTGGTCAAGTATGCTGTGCTGGTTCCAGAAGTATTTCAGTCCGATGTAATGGTATTTTTCCAGCAGGTCAATGTTACTGTATTTTGCGCGTCCCCGCTGGTGCGACAAATATGACAGTCCGTTACATGCTCCGGCAGAAACTCCTACTACATACGGAAACTCGATGTGGCGGTCCATCATAAAGTCGAGCACTCCACACGTAAACACGCCTCTCATTCCTCCTCCTTCAAGAACGAGACCCATCTTTTGAAAATTCACCTCCATACGTTTTCCATTTTCTTGTCCCTTATCTGCAAATATATATTTTTCTGGGAAAACTTCATTCGATTATCAGTTTTTATTTGCTACATTTGCAATTGTAAATTCATCTTTATGAAATAAAATTGAGATAAAATGTTCGATTCACTTACTTATCAGAAACGCCGTAAGGCTTTGCGTGAGAAAGTCAGTCACGGTATCATACTTCTTTTGGGAAACAATGAAGCCCCGGCCAATTATCCTGACAATGCATATAAGTTCCGGCAGGACAGTTCATTTGTTTATTTCTTTGGACTGCAGCATCCGGGATTTGCCGGCATATTAGACGTGGACAGCGGTGAGGATTATCTGTTCGGGGATGATGTGGATATGGACGATATCATCTGGATGGGACCTCAGCCGAGCGTAAAAGAACTGGCCGCCCAAGTGGGAGTGGACAAGAGCTATCCTTTCGATAAATTAAAGGATTTTGTCGGGAGTGCCATCGCGAAAAGAAGAAAAGTGCATTTCCTTCCTTTATATCGTCATGACAAGATGCTTCTTGTGGAAGAAATGACGGGAATACGTGCATCCATGACTCCCAAGCATGCATCGGTAGAACTGATTAAGGCGATTGTGGATTTGCGTTCGTCAAAAGAACCTTGTGAAATAGCTGAAATAGACAAGGCTTGTGATGTGGGGTATGAAATGCATACGGCGGCTATGCGTTTGTGCAAGCCCGGCATCTCTGAGCAGTACATTGCCGGAGTCCTTGACGGTATTGCTTCATCGTACGGACGGATGGTTTCATTTGCCACAATTCTGACTCAGAACGGGCAGACATTACATAATCATGATCATAGCCATGTCTTGCAGGAAGGACGCCTGATGCTGACCGATGCGGGTGCTGAATTGATGAACTGTTATTGTTCCGACCATACACGTACTGTTCCGGTAGGAGGAAAATTTACGGCCCGTCAGCGGGATGTGTACAGTATTGTGTTGGCTTGTCATGACAAGGCGTTGGAGCTGGCACGTCCGGAGGTTACTTATATGTCGGTACATCTGGAGGTCTGTAAGGTGTTGGCTCAGGGAATGAAAGACTTGGGATTGATGAAGGGGGATGTGGAAGAGGCTGTTGCAGCAGGTGCACATGCTTTGTTCCTTCCTCATGGATTGGGCCACATGATGGGGCTTGACGTACACGACATGGAAGATCTGGGGCAATGTTATGTGGGTTATGACGATGAGATTCAGCCTTCCGCCCAGTTCGGGCTTTCCTCGTTGCGGATGGGCCGCCGGTTGAAAGAGGGGTTTGTAATCACAGACGAACCGGGATGCTATTTCATTCCGGCTTTGATTGACAAGTGGAGAGCCGAAAAGATACATGCGGATTTCTTGAATTTCGATGCGATTGACAAATTCAAGGATTTCGGAGGAATCCGCCTGGAGGACGATATTCTGATCACTCCGGAAGGTTCTCGATTTACCGGGCACAAGCATATTCCTATTACTATCGGTGAGGTGGAGGATATTATGAACGAATGATTGTAAAAATCATGCATCGCATATAAATGAATTCAATGAAATATTAATCACTAAAAAACAAAAGACTATGAACAAATTGGTTGCACTTCTTGCCGTGGGCCTTTGTGTAGGAAATCTTTCTGCAAAGAACCCGAAGAAAGATAAGGCGGAAGAAGGATTCACATTCACTACTGTAAAAGAAAATCCGATTACTTCCATCAAAGACCAGAATCAGTCGAGTACGTGCTGGGCTTTTTCTTCTTTGGGATTTTTGGAAGCTGAATTGCTCCGATTGAATAAAGGGGAATTTGACCTGTCGGAAATGTTTGTTGTACATAAGACGATGGAAGACCGTGCCGTAAATTATGTGCGTTATCATGGCGATGCTTCTTTCTCGCCTGGAGGAAGCTTTTCAGACGTTGTGTATTGTTATAAGAATTACGGGATGGTTCCTCAGGACGTGATGCCGGGTATTATGTATGGCGATTCGTTGCCGGTACATAACGAGCTGGACGCTGTGGCTGGGGCTTACGTGAAAGCTGTCGGCAAAGGGGGATTGAGAAAGCTGTCTCCGGTGTGGAAGAATGGTTTGTGTGCCATTTATGATACCTATCTGGGGGAATGCCCGAAGAATTTTACCTACAAAGGGAAAAATTATACTCCGAAATCTTTTGCAGATGAAGTGCTTGGATTGAATATGGATGATTATGTGTCATTGACTTCTTTCACACACCATCCTTTCTATACGGAATTCAATGTGGAGGTGCAGGATAATTGGCGCAACGCACTTTCATATAATTTGCCGATTGATGAGTTTATGGCCGTAATGGACAATGCCGTTAAAAACGGATATACTTTTGCGTGGGGTGCTGATGTGAGTGAAGAAGGATTTACACGCGACGGAATTGCAGTTTGTCCTGATGTGGAGAAAGGTGCCGAACTGACAGGGTCAGATATGGCTCATTGGTTGGGGCTCAGCAAAGCCGACCAGCGTAAAGAACTTACGGCCAAACCGCTTCCGGAAATCGAAGTCACTCAGGAAATGCGTCAGCAGGCTTTCGACAATTGGGAGACAACGGATGACCATGGCATGCTCATTTATGGCATTGCGAAAGACCAGAACGGAAAGGAATATTATATGGTCAAGAATTCATGGGGATTCAGCGGAAAGTATAAAGGTATTTGGTATGCTTCAAAAACTTTTGTGAAATACAAGACGTTGAACATTCTTGTGCATAAGGATGCTATCCCTGCTGACATCGCTGAAAAGTTAGGTCTCTAATTGCCTAATAGATAGACTTGTTTTAAATAACGGGCGGCCAATTCTACAATTTTAAGGTAGGATTGGCCGCTTGTTTCTTTCTTTTTTATTAATTTTACGGGTTGAAGCGGAAAGTGAATGTCCGGAGAAGGATATGCAGGAACAGGTTGTATATGAAAGAGGATGTTTTGTATGAACCACAGCTTGTCCGTTTTGTTGGATTAGAAAAAGAAAGAAAAAACAGATATAAATGAAGTACAAATGGAACTATCAACCTCCTACACCGGTTCAGAGGGAAGCAGCTAAGGCGTTGTCCCGCGAGCTTGGTATCAGTCCGATACTGTGCCGTTTGCTTCAGGAAAGAGGCATACGGACAGCTGCTGAGGCTAAAAGGTTTTTCCGTCCCCAGTTGAGTGAGCTTCATGACCCGTTCCTGATGAATGACATGGAAAAGGCCGTTGAGCGTCTGAACAAGGCGATGGGGCGTAAAGAGCGTATATTGGTCTATGGCGATTATGATGTGGACGGCACAACCGCTGTCTCGTTGGTGTATAAATTTCTTCAGCAGTTCTACTCAAACATCGATTACTATATTCCCGACCGGTATGAAGAGGGATATGGCGTATCGAGGAAAGGGGTGGACTATGCATACGAGACCGGAGTCAAGCTGGTGATTGTATTGGACTGCGGCATCAAGGCCGTGGAAGAGATTTCATACGCTAAAGAAAAAGGTATTGATTTCATTATTTGCGACCATCATGTGCCCGATGAGGTTATTCCTCCCGCGGTCGCTATATTGAATCCGAAACGTGCCGATTCCACTTATCCTTATGAACATTTGTCGGGGTGCGGAGTGGGATTTAAATTTATGCAGGCATTTGCCGTCAACAATGGTATAGAGTTTCATCAGCTTACTCCGCTGCTCGATTTCGTTGCGGTAAGCATTGCATCCGACATCGTACCCATTATGGGCGAAAACAGGGTGCTGGCTTATCATGGCCTGCGTCAGTTGAACATGAATCCAAGTGTCGGGCTGAAGGCAATCATTGATGTCTGCGGATTGGCTGACAGAGAAATAACAATGAGCGACATTGTGTTCAAGATTGGCCCCCGTATCAATGCTTCGGGAAGAATCCAGAACGGGAAAGAGGCGGTGGATTTGCTTATTGAGAAGGATTTCTTGTCTGCTTTGGCGAAAAGCAATCAGATAAACCGGTATAATGAGGCAAGGAAGGACTTGGACAAGAACATGACCGAGGAGGCCAATGAAATCGTGGACCATTTGTCTGATCTGTCCGAGCGGAGGTCAATCGTGATATTCAATGAGGCTTGGCACAAGGGAGTCATCGGGATTGTGGCTTCCCGTCTGACGGAAATATATTACCGGCCGGCTGTCGTATTGACACGTACGGGTGATATGGCTACAGGGTCGGCGCGTTCGGTGTCGGGATTCGATGTGTATAAGGCGATTGAATATTGCCGTGATTTGTTGGAGAATTTCGGAGGGCATACGTACGCTGCGGGACTTTCGATGAAAGTGGAGAATGTCGCGGAATTTTCCCGCCGTTTTGAAGAGTATGTGACAGACCATATTCTTCCGGAACAGACAAGTGCGACGATTGACATTGATGCGCAGCTGGATTTCCGTGACATTACGCCCAAGTTCTTTTTTGACCTGAAAAAATTCAATCCGTTTGGTCCTGACAATCATAAACCGATTTTTGCCACGTTGAATGTGTATGACTATGGTACGAGCAAGGTGGTGGGACGCGGGCAGGAACATATCAAACTGGAGCTGGTGGACAACAAGTCGAACAATGTGATGAACGGTATCGCTTTCGGACAGAGTTCACAGGTGAGGTATATCAAGTCGAAACAATCGTTCAATATCTGTTATACGATAGAAGAGAATACCCACAAGCGTGGAGAAGTGCAGCTGCAGATAGAGGATATCAAGCCAAGCAGAAATTTTTGACCGGAGATGGCCGACTATCAGGAAATATTGAAACGGTATTGGGGGTATGATCACTTTCGTGGCATTCAGGAAGATATTATCCGGAGTATCGGTGAAGGGAAGGATACGCTCGGATTGATGCCTACGGGAGGGGGGAAATCCATTACGTTTCAGGTTCCGGCTCTTGCCCGCCCGGGATTATGTCTGGTCATTACTCCGCTGATTGCGCTTATGAAAGATCAGGTACAGAATCTGCGGGGGCGCGGCATTAAGGCGGCGGCTGTCTATTCCGGAATGACGCGCGAGGAAATTGTCGTGACTCTCGAGAATTGCATTTTCGGGGGTTACAAGTTTCTGTATGTTTCTCCCGAACGCTTGGCTACCGATATCTTTAAAGTGAAGCTCCGGCGGATGGACGTGTCGATGATTACTGTTGATGAGTCGCATTGCATTTCGCAGTGGGGCTACGATTTCCGGCCGGCCTATCTGCAGATAGCCGATATACGGAAGCTTCTTCCGGGAGTGCCTGTCCTTGCGTTGACGGCTACCGCCACTCCAGAGGTGGTGGATGACATACAGGCTCGTCTGGAATTCCGGGAAAAAAATGTTTTCCGCATGAGTTTTGAACGGAAAAATCTGGCATACGTGGTCAGGCATGTGGAAGACAAGGAAGAAGAAATGCTGCACATCTTGAAATGTATGTCCGGTTCGTCCATCGTGTACACACGTAACCGGAAAAAGACAAAAGAAATCACTTCTCTTCTGATACGAAGCGGCATTACGGCTACTTTTTATCATGCGGGGCTGAGCGATGAGACGAAAGATATTCGCCAGAAGGCTTGGCTGAAAGGGGAATACCGGGTGATGGTGGCTACCAACGCTTTTGGTATGGGAATCGACAAGCCGGATGTCCGTCTGGTGATTCATGCGGATGTGCCCGATTCTCCGGAAGCGTATTTTCAGGAAGCGGGCCGTGCGGGCCGTGACGGGCAGAAAGCCTATGCCGTGCTGCTCTTTTGCGGAAGGGACAAGGTGACTCTGAAAAGGAGGGTGAATGAGACTTTCCCTGAAAAGGAATACATCCGTAAAGTGTATGAAGACATCAATTATTATTATCAGATGGCGATGGGTGACGGATTGGGATGCATGTTTGCATTTAACATGGATGAGTTCTGCCGTAATTTCAAGCATTATCCGGTGCAGACCGACAGTGCGTTGAAAATCCTTACCCGTGCGGGGTATCTGGAGTATACCGATGAGCAGGACAATGCGTCGAGGCTGATGTTTTTGTTGCGGAGAGACGAGTTGTATAGCATCCGTGAGCAGAATCCGGATACAGAAAAGCTCATTCAGGTGATATTGCGTTCTTACACCGGACTGTTTTCCGATTATGTCTATATCAATGAAGACTCTCTGGCTTCGCGTACAGGTTTGTCGCGGCAGCAGATTTATGATACTTTGGTGTGGCTTGGCAAGCGGAGGATACTTCATTATATTCCCGGGAAGAAGACTCCTTATATTATCTATACGCGTGAAAGGCAGGAAGCAGGCCGGATATATTTCAGTAAGGAGGTTTATGATGACCGGAAAGCCAGTTATGCGCGGCGTATAGAGGCCATGTTGGGATATGCTACAGATGAGATGCATTGCCGGAGCCGTATGCTGTTGCGTTATTTCGGTGAAAGGAATGAACACAATTGCGGGCAGTGTGATGTCTGCCTGAGCCGTCGGGCGGAAGGAACTGGCCGGAAGAATGAGTTTGAGTCGGTTTGCCGGGAATTGGCCGGCTTGCTTTCTGCAGAGGCCTTGTCGCTTCAGGAGCTGGAGCTGAAGACCGGTTTTCCGGAAGATTTGCTGCTGGAGGCAGTCGATTATCTTCTGGCAGAAGAAAAATTGGTTCAAAGAGACGGGAAATTGGCTGTGAATAAAAATTCATAATGATGTATGTCTCCGTTGTCGGATTTTGTGGTTTTTAAAAACGTTTCGGCATTTTCTTCAAAACACTTCGGCGTTTAAGGGAAAACGCTTCGGCATTTTTGCAGAGGATGTCCTTCCTTGTTTCAGTGTTGGATTTTTATGCGGTTCTACATTCTTGAAGTCTCGAGTGAATTGAAAAAAAATATTTGGCTGAAACTTTAATTTATTCAATATTCCATCATTTTTGTTTAATTGTATCGTTGCCAGGACGGGTTTTCACTTTTTTTTATTGTTAAAAAGCAAATCTTATAAAACAAGAATAAAATTTATATTGTATTTTTGGCACTCATATAAAAAATGAAAATGGCAATGGATAAATTCTTCTGTGTAAATAGGACATTTTTCAATCTTGATTTGGTATGGCGGAGTGTAAAATCTCGTGATACTTTCTAAAGTCCGTCTTTTTATCTACAATTTCTGCCTGTGACGACAGGCATAAGGCTTGCCTTATAAATTTTATTCACTAAATATATTTATTAACAGACAAAAGATGAGAAGATTATGTCTTTGGTGGGTCTTTTTTGTCTTGTTAGGCATTCAGACTGTTTTTGCCCAATCGTATCGGGTGAAAGGAAATGTGGTCTCGAAAATGGGGAACGAGCCGTTGGTAGGAGTGTCTATCTTGCAAAAAGGAACTGCAAATGGTGTGGTTACCGATATGGACGGTAATTATGAGCTGAAGATTCAGGGTGGAGATGCCACTCTGGTATTTTCGTACATTGGTATGCGGTCGCAGGAGTTTCGGGTAAACTCTCGGACCGGAGTGTTGAATGTGATGATGGAAGACGATTCACAATTGATGGAGGAAGTCGTGGTAGTGGCTTACGGTGTGCGTAAGAAGGGGACGATTGCCGGTTCTGTTTCTTCCGTGAAGGCGGAGAAGATAGAAAACGTGCCCGCGCCGAGCTTTGACCAGGCTCTGCAGGGACAGGCGCCCGGGCTGTCTGTCATATCCAGTTCCGGTGAGCCGAGCAAGGCGGCTGTTTTCCAGATCCGAGGAACCAATTCAATCAATTCGGGTACGGCTCCGTTGTTTATTCTTGACGGTGTACCTATTGAAAGTTCTGATTTCAACACCATCAGCCCGAGTGATATTGAATCGGTATCCGTGTTGAAAGATGCGTCGTCCACTTCCATTTATGGAGCACGTGCCTCCAACGGTGTGGTAGTGATAACTACGAAGCGCGGCCTTTCGATGGACAAGGCAAAGGTGACGCTCCGTGCCCAGTATGGTTTTTCGCAGCTGGCCCGTACAGAGTGGAATATGATGAACACCGATGAGCGTATCCAGTTTGAAAAGATGATAGGCATGGATACGGGGCAGGATTATAACTTGCTTTCGCGCACTGATATAAACTGGATGGACGCAATCTTTAAAGACAATGCTCCGCTCCAGAGTTATGAAGTTTCCATCAACCGTGCTACGGAAAAGGTGAATTATTATGTGTCGGGCGGTTTTTATGATCAGGAGGGGATTGCTCCCGAATCTTCGTTCCGCCGCTACAATATCCGTGCGAATGCGGAAGTGAAAGCCAGCAACTGGTTGAAGGTGGGAACCAACACGATGGCCGCCTACGAAGAAATCGAACAGAGTGATGAAGGAAGTCCGAGCCTGTCAAGTCCGATTTTTGCCTGCCGTCTGATGCTTCCTTATTGGAATCCTTATAAAGAGGACGGGTCGATTGCTTCCCAGTCCGACGGTACATGGACCGGAACCGGGCAGAATCCGTTGGAATGGCTGGCCAACAATCCGGTGATGAATAAGAAATACAAGCTTCTGTCCACTGTCTATGCAGAAATCACTCCGATTGAGAATCTGACTATCCGTTCTCAGTTTGGTGTGGATTATTCTCATACGGCCAGCTCCGCGCAGTCATTCCCGAGTTATGTGCTGAACAATGGCATGGGGTCGGCCGGACGCAGTTCGTATGATTCGATGAATCTGACAGAAACGACTACCGCCAATTACCGCTGGACATACAAGGATGACCATGCGTTTAATTTTATGGTAGGACAAGAAGCTGTCAATTATATGTCGGAGGGTTTCCAGGTATATACAGACGGGCAGACCAACGATTTGCTGACAGACTTGTCGTCGGGTGTGCGCGCTTCTTCATGGGCAAATTCTTATACGTCGTATTCTTATCTGTCGTTTTTCGGACGTGCGGAATATAATTACAAGGATTTGTATTATGCCGATTTCTCTGTCCGTGCGGATGCATCTTCCCGTTTCGGAAAGAACAACCGTTGGGGAGGATTCTGGTCGGTCGGTCTGATGTGGAACGTAAAGGGCGAGCAGTTCCTGAAAGATGTGGAATGGCTTTCGAATGCGCAGGTTGCATTGAGTTCCGGAACGACGGGTAACTCGGAGATTCCCGATTATGACCATCTGGCACTTGTGGCGGGAGGACCCAATTATAATGACGAGGCGGGTATCTATCCGGCACAGAGCAGCCATGAGAACTTGAGCTGGGAAAAGACGTGGACTACCAATCTGGCTTTGCATCTGGGTTTCATTGACCGTATCAGTCTGGATGTGGAACTTTATCACAAACGGACAACCGACATGCTGATGTATGTGCCCGAGTCATACGCCATCAGCGGTGAAGGATACCGTTGGGAAAATATCGGTGTGATGGTGAACCGGGGTGTGGAAATCACGGCCAATGCCAATGTGCTTCGGGCGGGTGACTTCTCTTGGGATCTGAACGCGAACATATCCTATAATGACAATGAACTGAAAGAGCTTTACAACGGCGTGTCGGAATATGTAAACTCCACTACCGGAATCCGTTTTGAAGTGGGACGTCCGGTCAACGAGTTTTATTTGAACCGTTATGCCGGAGTCAATCCTGCCAATGGCGAGCAGCTTTGGTACACCAAGGACGGCGAGATTACGAACGAATATCGTGAAGAAGACCGCGTGATGACCGGAAAGACATTTGATACTCCTTGGGCGGGAGGTTTCGGTACTACATTCTCATGGAAAGGACTGTCGCTTTCGGCACAGTTCAGCTGGCTGGCCGACCGTTGGGTGATGAACAATGACCGTTATTTCGAAGAGAACAACGGAAGTTTTTCTGGCTACAACCAGTCGAAACGGCTGTTGTATGACGGATGGAAGAAGCCGGGCGATGTGACGGATATCGGCCGTTATGGGGAAATCGCCCAGCTTGACGACCGTTTCCTGGAAAACACGTCGTTCCTGCGTCTGAAAAATGTCACACTGGCTTATTCTCTGCCCCGGTTGTGGCTGCAGAAGAGCAAGTTCTTCACGGCTGCCAGAATTTATGTACAGGGGCAGAACCTGCTGACATTTACGGGATTCACGGGATTCGACCCTGAATATGCGGGAAATGTATATCTGGGCGTATATCCTCCTTCCCGTCAGTTTACTTTCGGTGTGGAAGTTTCATTCTAATATATAATAAGGTATAGAAAAGATGACAATCAGAAATTTTAAATTATATATGGTGTTGGCTGCGGCTGCTCTGACTTTTTCGTCTTGTCTGGACAAGTATCCCGAAAATGCCATCCCCTCGGACGAGGCGGTCAACACGGTGGACGATGTAAACCAGTTGGTAATAGGCATTTACGATTCGTTCAAGAGCAGTGCGCTGTATTCCGGTAATCTGACGTTGTTGCCCGACATCCAGACCGACCTGGTGTATGCGGTAAACGGAAGTACGAATACTTATGGGGACATCTGGCGCTGGAACGACATCAAGCCCACCAATACGGATATCGAATCGGTATATGGTGCGCTGTATGCGGTAATCGCCCGTTGTAATTTCCTGTTCGACCATGTAGACAAGGTGAGGGCGGAAGTGACCGACGATGATGATCTTGACCGTCTGGAACAATATTGTGGGGAAGCTTACTTTGCCCGTGCGCTGGCTTATTCAGAACTGGTGAAGTTGTTCTGCAAGGCATACGAGAGCGATGAGGATGCGGCCGGCCAGCTTGGAGTGGTGCTCAACGAGCATTATGACAATCCGGAGCCGATGGTTCGGGCCAGTCTGAAAGATTCTTATCAGTTCATTCTCGATGATCTGGACCGTGCGGAAGAGTTGCTGCAGCTGGAAGACGATTTTGACCCGGCTGTCGACGGAGCTTTGTTCGATACTGTCTATTTCAATGAATATACGATTTGTGCTCTCCGTGCCCGTGTGGCTTTGTATATGAAAAACTGGGAGGAAGCGGAAAAATATGCTTCGAAAGTGATAGACAGCGGAAATTATTTCCTGTCCAGCTGTACGGAGCTGGTTTCTTCTTCTCAGAGTTATTTTGATTATATGTGGACCAATGACCATGGTACGGAAGTGATCTGGAAAGTGTCGTTTACCATCAACTCGTATGGAGGGGCGCTGGGAACTGTTTTCTTCAACTATGACCAGACAAGCTACCGTCCCGACTACGTGCCGGCTGAGTGGGTGCTCAATATGTATGAGACGAACGACCTCCGCGGAATGTCTTATTTCGCTACGGCCACTACGGCATACGGCCTGACATGGCCTTTGCTCAAAAAATATTGGGGGAACACGGAGTTCCAGTCATACAACATCTATTGCCTGTGTATGCCGAAGGTGTTGCGTCTGGCCGAGCAGTATCTGATTCGGGCCGAGGCACGTGCGCAGATGGGCGATTACAGCGGGGCCAGCGAGGATATCTCGACACTCCGTGCATCGCGTTTCCAGGCGGGAGGTTCGGTTTCGTTGAGTGCGGACAATGCGATGGAGGTTATCGAGGAAGAACGCGTAAGGGAGCTTTATATGGAAGGTTTCCGTCTGCATGACTTGAAGCGTTGGCACAAAGGCTTTGAGCGTGAACCGCAGGACCAGTCTTTGGACAATGACCCGAACGGCGAAAGCCGCTTGCGTGTGGAAGCCGATGACCCGATGTTCGTATGGCCGATTCCTCAGCATGAAATCGAGGCACCGGGCTCACAGATTGAACCGAATGAAAGTAACAAATAAAAAAGACATACGGTAATGAGAAAAATATTTATGGGAGTGATGGCGGCAGTTGCCGCAATGACAGTCTTCTCGGGATGTGAACCGAAAAGAGTGACCTACAACGGACCTAGTTATCTTATGTTTTCAGACACACTGTATCAGTGTGGAGTCAGAGAGACGGAAGATACGTTCAACATTCCGGTTTCTGCCACCAAGTCGGCAGACTA
The DNA here is from genome assembly GCA_949289295.1 of uncultured Bacteroides sp. GTDB lineage: Bacteria > Bacteroidota > Bacteroidia > Bacteroidales > Bacteroidaceae > Phocaeicola. Next base: position 31,340 of record CASENM010000017.1, on the reverse strand, counting down.
CGACCGTACGTTGGCTGTAGAGATAATTGACAAGGAAAGTAACGCAGTAGAGGGAAAGCATTACCGGCTGCTGTCGAACACCGTGACAGTCAAGGCCGGCGAACTGGCTGCCAACGTGCAGGTTGTCGGTAATTATGACAACATCTCCAATACGGATTCGTTGGGCTTTGCCTTGCATCTGGTAGTGCCCGAGTCGGAAGAATGGGATTTGTATGGCACAAAGGCGAAAGTGGTGCTTCAGAAGGTCTGCCCGTTTGACATTCATGATTTTACGGGATATTGTGTGGTCACTTCCACATTCTTTTCCAGCGACAACTGGACGGGCGTTTCCACGATGCGTCTGATTACGACCGACATTGTGGAGGGTGAGGAAAACACCATCGTGCTTCATGATTTGTATTATGACGGCTACGACATCAAGATGAAGTTTGATACGGAAGACGACATGGAGCCGTTGGTGGAAATGGAAGAGCAGATGGTGGCCACTACCGCTGATGCGTTTCTGGGGAATGTGCACGGAGACGGTAATTTGATGATCAGCCAGCCCACGGCATACACTTCGTATTTCAGCTCATGCGAGGATTTTGTCCTTCAGTATGTTACGCTGAATGTATATGATACTGACGGCGCGCTTTACGGTACAGTAGGCACGTATGTGAATATCTTGGAGTGGATCAGCGACGGCGAGGCAGAAGATTTGAAACAACAGGGATATTGAGAAAATGAGAAACAGAACAAATAAAAACAGATAGTTATGAAGACATTGAATTTAAAGAACTTGAGTTGGTTCGTAGTATGGGCCATGGTGTGTATGGTAGCGTTTGCAAGCTGCTCTGACGAAGAGGAAACCGTGGATGAAACACCGGTTTTTCCTGAACTGAAGGAAATAAACATTCCTGCGGGGGGAAATGACGAGATTTCTTTCGAGGCTAATATGGACTGGACGTTGACGAGTGATGCCGGATGGTGTAAGTTTGTTGACGGTGAGTTTGAAGAATCTACCATGTCGGGTAAAGCCGGTTCGCAGACTGTCCAGGTAGTCGTTTCTGCAGACGGTCAGGACTATGAAACGGATGCTGTAGCCCAGATTACATTGAAAATGGGCAATCAGTCGCAGGTAATTTATAAGGTGACCCGTGCGAAAAAGGAATATCAGTCTTTGGTTGTAACTGATGAGGAGGGAAATACTTATGACGAAACTCATCCTTTGACAATCAAAGGGAATCTGGCTACCGGAGAAGTATATACTACGGTGAAGGTAGAAGTGGAAGAGGGTACTCAAATCGGTGTGGAGTATCCTGAATGGGTGATTCTGCGTGTGAATGAAGATGAAGGTACTTACGAATTGACTTTCAATACGGAGTCTGGACATAATTTCAAGTATGCGATGGAAGAGGAAGGCACATTGAAATTCATGACAGAAAGCGGTGACCGTTCGGTGGCTGTTCCTGTAGTTTATGAAGGTATGGACGAAACTTCTTTGGGGGTATCGCCCAGCCATTCGAATGTATCCGTCAATGCGGACGGCAGTTTTGCGCTTGAGTCCGGCAAGTCTTCCACGCTGACTTCTGAAATTATTTCGCGTAACGATGAGTATGAAATTGTAGCGTTTGTGCAGACTGAAGGTGCCGACGGTGAATTTGATTATGATTTCAGCGGAAACGGCAAGGTGGACTGGATTACAGTGGTCAAGAATGGTGCGGATGTAACGATTACGGCAAGTCCTAATGAAACGGGTGCCGTGCGTGATGCTGTGGTGATGGCATTCCCGAAAGCCGTGTATGATGAAATCAACGGTAATCTGGAAGCTTCTATCATTGAGACTATCAGTGGAGGAGAAGGGGATGACGCTTATTCTTCTACAGGAATTGCTTCCAGATATACAACTTTTGTAATTGCTTATTTGAGCCAGGAACCGGTGGTAGAGCAGTCTGACGTCATCCGTTTTATTTCAAGTGGCATAGCAATGGAGGGTACTATGGGCTCTTCTTGGGATATTACATCATGGAGCAGCATGGGGATTGAAGAATCACCTGTAAGTGTGGTTTCATCTGGCGGGAATAACCATTATGTCGCTACTGTAGACGCTTCAGTCATTTCTATGATTGAAGATGGCAGTGAGCCTACATATCTTGTATTTGAAGCAGAAGGAACGGGATCGGGTCAAGAAATAGGCGAATTGTCTAAAGTAGACGGAGTACGCGGAGTGTCTGTGAATGGAACGTATGGAATCGCGGGCGGTGTTCAAACTGTAAATGGCTGGGGTATCGTACTGACTTCGACGAATCCTCTGCCGACAGGCTATACAATTGTCGTACGCGGTACTGACGGAACGGTAGTTGCGTCCTGTGAGGTCGTATTCAATGCAGAATAAAGAACTTTAACACGTAAAGGATAATTGATGAACTGTAAGAAGAAACTTTGGAATTTGTTCCTGCTTCCACTCATTGCCGTGCTGTGTGGCGCGGTGATGGGCGGATGTTCCGATGATGACGAAGAGTTGCAGCAAAGCCAATATGGCTATGTGCAGTTCAAGCTCTACAAGGAAGCTTCCTATGCGGGAGACGGAACAGAAGAAGATGCGCAGGCTTCGCGTGCCTCGATGGACAAACTGGCTGATGCGCAGAAGATAGAAGTGGAAATGCAATATGAAGGTACAAGCATCACCCAGACTTTGGTATTGAACGCATACAATGAAAGCAATGCCGAATATGGAATGCGTAGCGACAAATTGCAGCTGGTGGTGGGCGACTACAAGATTGTAGGGTATCGCCTTTTGAACAAGCTGGATGAAGTGATTGTCGGTGTCCCGGCGGATGCGGACAATTCCTTTACGATTGTAGCGGGCGGACTGACGGTAAAGGATCTGACGGTGGATTCACAGCCCCGGGGAACCGTAACTTTCAAGCTGATCAAGGACGGACTGACACGGGCGGCCGGCGATGAAGGCTATCCGTTCAGCAGCATTGCACTGATTGACGTGACAGTAACCAACACTTTCACGCAGGTGACCCATAAATTCGACAAGTTGAAGGTGACTTATGAGGAAGGCTATGAAGAATCTGTCAGCGAAGAAAATCCGGATGATCTGTATAAGAAAGTGGCTACGGCACGGTGTGATTCGGCTGTATGGCTTGAAACGGGTACTTATCAGGTAACGTCTTATACCACTTATTCAAAAAGCGGCTCGAGAGAAACCGTACTTGAAACTCAGACGGTCAGAGGAGAAAGTTTCGTGATAGAAGACAATCAGCTGACCAAAGATGCTGTCGTGCCTATCCGACTTTCTGAAACGGCCGACTATATCAAGGATTATCTGGCTTTGAGAGAAATATGGGAAGCACTCGACGGAAAGAACTGGAGCTATTATGGTGTGGTATATCCGATGGGTACAAACTGGAATTTCAACAAAGAACTGGATATGTGGGGTGACCAGCCGGGTGTTTCGCTCGATGCGGAAGGACGTGTGGTTGAACTGACGCTCTCCGGCTTCGGCATCAACGGTTATTTGCCGGATGCAATCGGTCAGCTGACAGAGCTCAAGATATTGACCTTGGGTTCGCACGATGAGACTGTAGGCGGCAAACTGTTCAGCTCGGAAGGGATTACAGCCGACATGAGCGAAGCACACAAGCAGAAGATGCGCCGCAACTATGAGGAACTGTTCTTGAAGCATGACGTGCGTGAAAATCTTTCAGAAATGTTGCAGGAAGAAATCAACAGCAATCCCAAGCAGCAGAGAAAGATTGTGAAAAGCAGCCGCATTACGTTGAAAGATACGCAGGTAGGTGCCGTGACCAACAAACTGACAGGGGTTTCCAAAGCCGTGGTGCGGTTGACCAAGCTGCAGCAGCTTTACATCGCGAACTCGCCGATTCCGGTGGAGAATATCTGTACGGAATATACCGATGCGGATGACCCTTCATCGCCGTATTATGAGTTTTCTCAGGAAACGGGCAGCAGATGGAACAATCTGGTGGATTTGACCGATGTGGAGGTTTATAACTGCAAGAATATGACTCGTGTGCCCGATTTCATTTACGAACTGCCTGAACTTCAGTTGCTCAATATCGCTTGTAACCGCGGTATCAGTGCGGCTCAGCTGAAGGATGACTGGACACGTCTGGCTGAGGAGAGAACGACAGGACCGAAGGTCCAGATTTTATATATGGGCTATAATAATCTGGAGGAATTCCCGGCTTCCGAATCGTTGCAGAAGATGAAGAAACTGGTGATGATTGATTTGACGGACAACAAAGTCCGCAAGGTCAATGCTTTCGGGAAGGACATCAAGTTTACGACTGTATATCTTCAGAACAATCAGATTGAAAGTATTCCGCAAAATTTCTGCGGCTTTACCAACGAGATGGAGACATTTGATTTTTCAAACAACAGGCTGACAAAGATCCCCAATATTTTCGATGCCAATTCGGTACATATCATGGGGTCTGTCGACTTCTCGAACAATCAGATTACAGGTGTGGAAGATCCCGATAACTTCAAAGGCATCAATGCAAATGAGATTGCTCTGGAAAACAATCGGATCAAGAATTTCCCGAAAGAACTGTTTTCTGCAGGTTCGCCGATTACTACGCTGAACATGAGCGGAAATCTGCTCGAAGAGATTCCGGAAGGTTCGCTTCAGGGAAAGAACTCTTATCTGCTGGAAACTTTTGATTTGCGCTTCAACAAGCTGACCAAACTTTCCGAAGATTTCCGTGCGACGACGATTCCGTATCTGTCAGGACTTGACTTGAGTTATAATTGTTTCTCTGAAGTGCCTGCCGATGCGTTGAATCCGAGTACATTGAGAGCTTTTGCCATCCGTCACCAGCGTGACGCGGAAGGTAACCGTACGTTGCGCAACTGGCCGGAAGGCATCACGACTTGCCCGAGCCTCTATTATCTTCAGATTGGTTCGAATGATATCCGTAAAGTAGATGAAGAGATGACGCCTTATATCTATATATTGGATATAGCGGACAATCCGAACATTACGATTGATTTGTCGGGTGTTTGTTCGGCTATCTCCCAGGGACTTTATTACTTGTATTACGACCAGACACAGGATATTCGTGGATGTGATATATTATTTGAATAAAAGAGGATGAATTATGAGATATATAACAAACATAACTTGTATGTTGGCTCTTTGTACGGGACTGTTCGTTTCGTGCAAGGACGAAGATGAACCTGGCATACCGGGAGGAATCGCTCTGGACAAGACTGAGATTGCGGTCGGCCCTGAAGGCGGAACTGAATATGTACAGGTGACAGCCAATACGAATTGGGTAGCCAGTGCCTCCGGTCCATGGGTGAGCGTTTCTCCCGCGAATGGCTTGGGGTCGGCAGAAAGTGCGCTGGTTATAGATTCTACTTTGGAGAACACTTCGAGGACCATCGAAATCCGTTTTACTCCACAAGGACAGTCTCCTCAGACGGTTACGGTCACTCAGTTCGGTTTCGGCAAACAGATCCTTTTGGAAGAACCCGATGTGGAAATTGAAAGCTCGGCCAGTTACGATGACCGTCATTTTGATGTGACTGTTTCAACCAACGTGCATTTCAAGATAGATGAAAATGTGGAGTATTCTTTTGCGGAGGAGCCGACGGGCGAAGATGCTGAGAATGCGGAAAGGGAACGGACTGGTTGGATTGAACTGCCGGAACAGAATGATTTGGATGTGAATCTGGACCGCAAGGCCCGTCCCCGTACGGTGACTGCACGTTTCCGCTGGGGGATGAATACGGTGCCTTATACCCGTATCGCCAAAATCAAACTGCTCCCGTTGAATCCGGAGGAAGATCAGCTGGTGGACAATGACGGCAATCCGGTGGATTATGTGACATTGACAGTCACGCAGAAACCGGCTTTGAGAATCACGGATGACCGTGCGGGTGACTCGCTTGCCATTGTGATGATCTGCGAAAAAACTCAGACTTTGGCACCCTACGCCACCAACGAGAACATGCGTAACTGGGATGGCGTGACTTTGTGGGAACGTACGGACAAGCTTCCTGACGGAACCCGGATTCCGGACGAATGGGTAGGACGTGTGCGTTCGGTTGAATTTGTGATGCTTAACTTGATGGAGGGTGAAGAGTTCCCGCGCGAGCTTCGTTATTTGAAGTATCTTGAAGAATTGCACATTGAGAGCAATACCAACCGTCAGTCACGTGAAATGGAGTTCGGTGAGGACTTGTGCGAGCTGAAGCATCTGAAGAGATTGGCTATCAAATCGTATGGCCTGACAAGTCTTCCTGAAGGGTTTGACAAGTTGGGTGGGGCAGTCGATCCGTCGTACGAAGGTCTGGAGTCTTTGGAACTGAACAGCAATAACTTCGCTTCGTTGTCAGCATTGCTGGAGGTGTTGAATCCGGGTAATTTCCCCAAACTGAAGCATCTTGACCTGTCCGGCTGCCGTCGTTCGGACGCTTTCATCGACTTGACCGGTACAAACGGTGTGTACAACAACAATCCGATTGGTCTGTGGATTAATATCGGTTCGGTGAACAGCCGTACTGCAGAAGGGGATGCGCTCATCCGCCTGCTGACATGGAACAGACTGACCTATCTGAGTTTGTCGTACGGATATATGGAGGGTGAGCTTCCTTCCGATGAAGAAATGGTGAATGCATTGGGCGACGAAGCCTATTATAAAGAAGCCGACTTCTTCGAAGGAAAAGGCAGTGCTTCCGATTGGGAATATAAAATCTCAAAAGATACTTGCAACTGGCTGCTGTCGGCCGAAGAGACCGGCGGAAGAGGTATTCAGTCCGCATTGAATGAAGAGCCTGTATACGGAAACCAGGTGCCCCGTGTGCTTCCGTTCACCCGCGGATTCTCCATCAATCTGAACTTCCTGACCGGTCCGATGCCGAACTGGATTATTTTCCATCCTTATTTTGCAGAATGGAATCCCGGAGGTTTGATTTTCAACCAGCAGGAGAAAGGTAAGAACAGTGCGGGCGTAAATGTGGGATTCGACAATATCTCTCCGTACGACTTCAACTATTCTTATTATTATGGCAGTGAAAAGCCTGATATGGATAATCCGGAATCGTACCAGAACGTGGCATATCCGCTGTATTATTTCCGGTATGTGGAAAATAGCGGTAACTGACACGTGGAGTCCGATATAGAATAGTTCTAACTAATAAACTGAAAACTAGAAGAAAAATGAATAAGAGATTTCTATACATAGCTTCGCTTGCGTTGGTCCTTTCGGCATGTGCCGATGAAAATTGGGTGGAGGAGCCTTCTGTGCCTCAAGGCAATCAGGAGGTGACCATTCCGTCAAATGCCACCGACGGCGAGCTGCTGATCAAGTTCAATCCGGAAATGACGGATATACTTGACCAGACATTCAGCCGGGCTTCAAGGAGCGGGGGGGCCATGAGCCGTTCTGGCATTCCTTCCACTGATGAGGTGCTGGATATTCTGGGAGCATATTCTTTCGAGCGCATTTTCCCGGTGGATGAGAAGAATGAAGAACGTACCCGTCAGGCGGGGTTACATCTGTGGTATCGGGTGAAGTTTGATGAAAATACTGATTTGCAGGAGGCGGCCGGCCGTCTCCGCAAATTGGGTGAGATTTCCAAGATTCAGACCAACAGCCATATCAAGCGTGCCTACAATACGGATGTGAAACGTACGTATGTGAATGTGGAAGCTTTGCAGAAAAAACGGGTGAGCCGTGCGGCGGGCAATGCGCCTTTCAACGATCCGGGACTGGCCAGCCAATGGAGTTATCACAATACAGGGGATTATACGTTTGCGAATGCGAACATAGATAAAGGAATCGAATCGCCTGCCGTTGCCGATTGCGACGTGAATTGTTTTGGTGCATGGAGCATCTGTACGGGCGACCCTTCAATTATCGTGGCTGTACTTGATGAGGGTGTGATGAACACGCATCCTGATTTGAAGAAAAACATCTGGGTGAATGAAGGCGAAAAGGAATATGCGGGTGTGGATGCCGACGGAAACGGTTATAAGGATGACCAGTACGGGTATAACTTCGTGACGGATTCCGGAATCATCACATGGTCGGATACGAATGATACCGGACATGGTACGCATGTGGCGGGAACGATTGCCGCCATCAACGGCAATGGTCTCGGAGTCTGCGGTATTGCGGGCGGTGACGGTTCGGACAATTCCGGCGTGAAGATCATGTCGTGCCAGGTATTTTCCGGTGCAAACAGTGTGACACTTGACCAGGAGGCAAAAGCCATCAAGTATGCGGCCGATAACGGAGCCGTAATCCTGCAATGCAGCTGGGGATATAATTCGGGAAGCGCCAATGCGGTGGAAGGATATACTCCCGGCCCGTCTACGGAAGATGAGTGGGCAAGTTTGTATCCGCTCGAAAAAGAGGCATTGGATTACTTTGTCAACAATGCCGGTTCTCCGAACGGAGTGATTGACGGCGGTATCGCGGTCTTCGCTTCAGGCAATGAGTATGCCAATCTGGCGGGCTATCCCGGCGCTTATTCAAAATGTATCAGTGTGTCTGCCGTTGCGGCCGATTTCACCCCTTCAAGCTTTTCCAATTATGGCGATGAGGTGGATGTGTCCGCACCGGGCGGCGACTCTGAATATTATGGCAAGGTGGGTACGGCAGACGATGAGTTCTGGACTTCTGATGCGGCCCAGGCCGGTGACGGGGTGACTACGGAAACATTGGGATCCATTCTGTCTACCTTGCCGCGCAATGGACAGCCTGCTTATGGATATATGGAAGGTACTTCAATGGCTTGCCCGCATGTGTCGGGTGTCGTGGCCTTGGGCCTGTCTTATGCGGCGAAGCAGCGTCGCCACTTTACTTCGGATGAATTCATGGCATTGCTGAAAGAGTCTGTAAAGTCGCTCGACGGATATTATGGAGACGGCCGTATCAAGACTTATTTCAGAAACCATATTTATGCGGCCGCTTCTCCTACTCAGATGAATCTGGGCAGTTATATCGGAAAGATGGGAACAGGACTTGTGGATGCGGGCCTGTTGTTGAATAATATTTCCGGTGCCGGCTCAGACATGAAATTGCCGAACGTATATGTGGCTGAGGGCAGTTCTTCTGTCATCGACCTGGCTTCTTATTTTGTAGACGGCGAGACTCTGACTTTCACTGCCGCTTCTTCGGACAATGCGGTTGCGTCTGTTTCTGTCAGCGGAACCATGATGACCGTAACAGGGGTGGCTACAGGTTTTGCTCAAATAACTGTGCAGGTGAGTGGAGGCGCTTCGCAAACTCTGGCGGTAACAGTACGTAAGAATGCAAATGACAGCGGATGGATGTAATTGGTGTATCAGAATTTTTTGGATACAATTATTGGTTATTCTGACGGTAAGCGGACTGACGGCACAAGCCCAGAATGTCCGCTTCCGTTCTCGCGCCCAGATTGATTCCTTGCTGAATCCGGCTTTGATGAAAGGAGGTGAGGACATTCTCCGTTTTGACAGTACGGTCCGGCATATAGGGACTCTGACCGAAGACGATCCGCCTGTGAGCTGTAAGTTTGTCTGTACCAACGTGAGCGGACGGCCTGTAGGGCTGGCGCGGGTAAGGACCACTTGCAGCTGCCTGAAAGCGGTTTACCGGAAGGAAACCGTTGCTCCGGGAGAGTCACTTGAAATCGAACTGGTGTATATACCGGAGAATCATCCCGGAACAGTCGATTCGGATGCTTTCGTTTACTTGTCAGGTGCTGACAACGTACCGGTTGCCCGGTTGAAACTGGTCGGAAATGTGCTTCCGGGTGCTGACCGGTGGGAGCGTTTTCCTTTCTTTATGGGCAATCTCCGTTTGAAACAGAAAAGCGTGGAGATACGGTTTGCGGATGGAGAGAAGGTGTCTGAACGTATCTTGTGTGCGAATGGCGGAGACGGACCGTTGCGCTTGTCGGCTCGGATGATACCGGAATTTGCCCGATTCCATACTGAGCCGGAGGTTATACACGAAGGAAGTGAAGGCGACATCGTGATAACGGTAGAGAAAAAGCGGCTGCCGCAGAGAAAAGGAAATGAATTCTGTTTCCCGATTGTGGTGGACGGCGTTGACGGGCGGCCTTCTGACCGTACGATAAATGTGAAAGTAATTGTATCAGAAAACAATAAATAATAAAAGGATTGGATATGAAGAATATTTTTAGACTGATGGCATTGTTGGCTTTGGTTTGTAGCTTCTCTGCCTGCAGCGATGACGACGAACCGGTAATTCCTTCATTGGAGGTTACGCCGGCAAATCTGAACGGTACTTGGCAGTTGGCCGAATGGAACGGGGAACCTCTGGCAGAAGGGCTGTATTGCTATGTGACATTCAACCGTCGGGAGCAGACTTTTGAAATGTATCAGAAGTTTGACAGCATGTATGCCCGTTATATTACGGGAAGTTTCGAAATAGAGGAAGACCCTTATCTCGGTTCAATCATCAGCGGTGAGTATGATTTCTGGAACGGTGACTGGAGCAATGAATACATTGTGACCGATTTGCTGGAGTCGGGTTCGATGGTTTGGACCGCCAAGGACAATGAGGGTGACGTGACCAAATACGTGCGCTGCGAAAAAGTGCCTGACGAGATTGTGGCCGAAGCGAAAGTTCCGGAAGAGGATTGACGCGGAAGCCGGCACAACGGAAAGATCTCTTTTATCGTTATATTAAAATTTTTAATTTATGAAAAACCTGAAGTATTTGTTGGCTTTTCCTGTATTGGCTTTGGCAGCTGTAATGGGAACAGCCTGTGATGACGAGAATGAAGAACCTCGTATGGAGCTTCCATCCATTGAAGTGGGTGAAGTGGCATTGGCATCTGAAACGGAGTCGAAAGTCGTGGTAACGGTGACTCCTTCTGAAAACACGGAGACCTGGTACTGGAAATGTGAGGCTGTGGCAGGTGAAACAGCATCTTACACGTCTGTAGCCGGACATGAAAAGACTGAGCTTTCCATTCCTATTGCTTTGGATAGGGATTATACACTTACCGTCTATGCAGAAAACGAACTCGGAAAGAGTGAGGAAGTGGCAAAGGATTTCCGGATTGCGAGTGCAGACTTAAAAGGGGAACTGGTTTCGTTTGAAATCAAGCACCTTTCAGCCGTGTCGGTAGATGTGGAAGTGAAGAAGAACATCAAGTGTACACGTTATGCAATCGGTGCCGTTCCCAAGTATTCTGATATGGATGGTACTCAAGTTGAGAATTATGATGAGGTTACTTTTATCGAGTCTGCCCAACGTTCTTTGAATCCGGATCCGGACTATCCTTTCCAGGCTTATAATACAAGCGACGAGAGCGGTGTGTTTACTGAACTTACATTGAACAAGGCGAGTGCAGCAGAAGGAGTCAATACGGGTCTGGTATTTACATCAGGCGAGACTTATGTGGTGGGCGTTTATGCATTGGATGCAGCCGGCGAAGGAAAGCTGTTCACCCAGGAATTTGTGGTGCCTGACATGGATGTAACCAAAGGTACCTCTGAAGTGAAGATTACAGTGAATGAGGAGGACATGACGTTGACCTCTGTCGCTGCCACTTTCTCTGCGGATGCCAACTGTGCAAAAATCATTACATCAATCGTTCACAAGAGCACGTTGGTTAACAGTAAATTCTACGAGATGGAAGAAGCGGAAAAGTTAGTTTATCTTGCTTCGAATACAGCGCAATGTCCGCAGCCTTACACCGGTGAGTTCAGACGTGAGTTCCAGACCGAGTTCAGTCCGAATACAGAATATGTAATCTGGGCTGTACCTGTTGACGTAGACGGAAACATCGGTAAGGTCGTTTATTATGAAGGTGTGACTCCGGGATTCTCTTTGGACGGCAAGGGTGAGATTACTGCCGCTGCCATCACGCAGACTTCTTATGAAAGTGTCAATATTTCGTTGACATTGAACGAGGAGGCGGAGAAGGTACGTTTGATTTTCTTGGATGCTATGAGCTTTGGCACGAATGTAGGCGATGACTTGAATTGGGTGATGTATGATGAAAGTCTTAAACATTTGTGGGTAGAAGAAAAAGAATTCGATGCATCGGAAGCAGGCAATATTGTTGTCGACTCATATAGTCCGGGTGCATACTACTGCGTTTATGCAGCAGCGGTGGATGCTGAAGGAAAAGTCAGCGAGCCTGTGAATGTGGCTGTATTGGCTGGTGTCGGTGCTGACAACGGTGGCTATTTTGCATCTATGCCTGAACCGGAAGCGGAGTTCTCTTTTGATGGAACGGGTGAAGTAGCATTCAGTGTCGTGAATGAAACGAATGTTGACGGATCAATCAACTTGGAGTTTGAAGTAGAAAAGGGAGCCAATACCGTGAAGGCATGGTATAGTCGAAACAATTCCGCAAGTACTGCGGAAGAGGCAATCACTACCTTGGAACAGTCGTTTAAAGAAAGTGCTCCTGATTTGCCTCTCATGTGGGAGATTGATTTTGACGAGAACAATTCTTTTACCGGGAAATGTGAATATATGTTGCCTCCTGATGAGGGTTTTGGATATCCTGGTGAGTTCCTGCTGATTGTCACTCAGGATGCTAACGGTAAATATAGTGTTGCTGAGGTTTACGAGGCTGGCACAAGTATTGCTGAATAAATTTATTTTTTTAACCTTAATAGGGTGATATAAGAGATCTTTTTCAATAACGGAAACGGCGGTGAGGCATACAAGCCTTGACCGCCGTTTTTTCCGTCAGACTTTTCCGTCCAGCCAGGCATCAATCAGTCGTCGGGCAATGCTGAGTTTCTGGGGGAGCTCGGGCAGATGGTGTCTGTCGTAAAAGGCTCCGGCGTTCAGCTCTTCATCCTGAAGCTTGATGGTGCCGCTTTCATATTCGGCCGTATAACCGATCATGATTCCGCTGGGGTAGGGCCAGGGCTGGCTGTCGAAGTATTTCAGATTCTTGATGTGCAGATGCGTTTCTTCCCATACTTCCCGGCATACGCATTGTTCCAAGGTCTCTCCGGGTTCGAGAAATCCGGCTACAAGTCCTTTGAACGTACCGCGGAAATTGCGGGCATGTACCAGCAGGATGCTGTCTTCTTTCTTTATCAGCACGATGATGGCGGGCGAGATGCGCGGATAGATTTCCTGATGACATTCCGGACATTTCTTCACAATCGGGCCTGTCTGTATGGTCGGAACGCCGCAGGCCGGACAGAAGCGGCTGTTCTTGTCCCATGTGAGAATCTGCGATGCTTTTCCGGCCATTTTATATTCTTCCAGCGGAAGTACGTCGAACGAGGCGCGGAGATCCTTCATCATACGCGGACTGCCGTCGTTTCCGTCGACAGGGACAGGGACGGCGAATGCCTTGGCCGTTTTCCCTTCTGTCGTTCCGATGGTATGGACGGTATTTCCGGCCGGTATCTTTACCGGAGGTTCCGGAGAGCAGGGAATGCGATAGCCGTCCGGCCGTTTTTCTATCAGCACCTGGTTGTTGCAGAAAACAAACCAGGCGCAAGTTTCTTTTTCTGTATTCATGTCTTCTTCGTGTTGTGCACCGTATTTGAGTTGTCATTTCCCTTTCATGGTAAGCTGGATGCGCTTGCGTGCCAGATCGACACTCATCACTCTGACGCGTACGTGCTGGTGGATGCTGACCACGGAGGTCGGGTCGCTCACAAAATGGTCTGCCAGTTGCGAGATATGTACCAGCCCGTTCTCTTTGATGCCGATGTCGACAAAACAGCCGAAATTGGTGATGTTGGTCACGATGCCCGGCAGTTCCATCCCCTCTGTAAGGTCGTTGATGGTACGTACGTTTTTGTCGAACTCGAACTGCCGGATTTTTTGCCTCGGGTCACGTCCCGGCTTGTCGAGCTCCTGTATGATGTCAGTGAGAGTCGGCAGTCCGGTAGTGTCGGTGACATACTGTTCCAGTTTGATCTTGTCGCGCAGACTCTTGTCTTTGATGAGGTCTTCCACTGTGCAGTGCAGGTCGTCAGCCATTTTTTCCACGATGGAATAGCTTTCCGGATGTACCGCAGAGTTGTCCAGCGGATTTTTGGCCTGTGGGATGCGCAGGAAACCGGCGCACTGTTCAAAGGCTTTCGCCCCCATCCGGGGCACGTTCAGCAATTCTTTCCGTGACCGGAACGGACCGTTTCCGGTGCGGTAGTCCACGATATTCTGTGCCAGTGCAGGACCGAGCCCCGACACGTAGGTCAGCAGATGCTTGCTGGCCGTATTGACATTCACTCCTACAAGGTTGACACAACTTTCCACCGTCTGGTCGAGCGAGGCTTTCAGCCGGGTTTGGTCCACATCGTGCTGGTATTGCCCGACTCCGATCGACTTGGCGTCTATCTTGACAAGTTCGGCCAGCGGGTCCATCAGCCGCCGTCCTATCGAGACAGCTCCCCTTACAGTCACGTCATAGTCGGGAAACTCTTCCCGGGCCAGTTTTGATGCCGAATAAATGGATGCCCCGTCTTCGCTGACTACAAACACCTGCACTTCCCGGTCGAAACGAAGGCCTGTGACAAACTGTTCGGTTTCGCGTCCGGCTGTTCCGTTTCCGATGGCTATCGCTTCAATTTTGTATTGTTCCACCAGTTTCACCAGTTTCCTGGCTGCCTGCTGGTATTCTGACTGAGGGGGATGCGGATAGATGGCTTCGTTGTGCAGCAGTGCCCCTTGTGCGTCCAGACAGACCACCTTGCATCCTGTACGGTAGCCGGGATCGATGCCCAACACCCGCTTCTGTCCCAAGGGAGGTGCCAGCAGAAGCTGGCGGAGATTTCCGGCAAATACCCGGATAGCTTCCTCATCAGCCTTTTCCTTGCTCGATGCCGCAAATTCGGTCTCTATGCTTGGTTTCATCAGGCGTTTGTAAGCATCGGTCACGGCTTCCGCCACCTGACGGGCACATTCGTTGTTCCCTCGCACAAATTTCCGCTGCAGTTTTTCTGTGCAGGTTTCGTCGTCGGGTGAGATGGATACCTTCAGGATTCCTTCCGATTCTCCCCGTCGGATAGCCAGCAGACGATGGGAAGTGCATCGCTTCAGCGGTTCGCTGAAATCGAAATAGTCCCGGTATTTGGCCGCTTTTTCGTCATTTTCTTTGCCTTTGGCCACTTTGGCTGAAATCACGGCTTCCCGTGCAAAGGCGTTTCTCACCAGATTCCGTGCCTGTTCGTCTTCGCTGACGTATTCGGCAAGGATGTCGCGTGCCCCTTTCAGTGCTTCCTCTTCGTTTTCCACGTCACCTTTCACGAAACCGTGTACCTTGTCCGCCAGATTGTTTTCACGCTGCAGCATAATCAGTGCAGCCAGCGGTTCCAGTCCTTTCTGCCGGGCTGCTTCCGCCCGCGTTCTGCGTTTCGGCTTGAAAGGCAGATAAATGTCCTCCAGCTCGGTAGCGTTCCAGCAACCGGAAATGCGTGTGCGAAGCCCTTCCGTCAGCTTTCCCTGCTCTCCGATGGTGGAAAGGATTGTTTCTTTCCGTTTGGCTATTTCCGCAAACTTCTCGTATGCAGTCTGTATTTCGCCGATTTTTACCTCATCCAGTCCGCCGGTCGCTTCTTTCCGGTACCGGCTGATGAAAGGAATGGTGGCACCGCCCTGCAGCAGCTTCAATGTGTGGCTGACACGATGTTCCGGCAATTTGAGTGCCGCCGCTATCATACGGCTGAATTCTTCCATATAGCTTGTTGTTTTTTTACGCAGATTCACGCGGATTCCCCCACATGAAATGCTTCGGGGCATCCGCGTGAAACGTGATTCATTAATGTCTTGTCGTGCAAATATACGTTTTTCTTTTCTATCCGCCGCGCTTTGCCTTTTCAATTTTCAGGAAGCATCGTTCCTCGGAGCCTGTTTGACTTTTGTCCGGCTTCATTTTTCTCTCAAGAAAAGAAGGCGGAAAAAAGAACGCTTCGGCGTTTCAAGCAAAATGCCGAAGCGTTTTACCTGAAACGCCGAAGCGTTCTTTTTTCTCGCGTTTTTCGGGCGTTACAGTTTCCGGTAGAAGCGCAGTTCGTTTTCCAGCCTCCGGATTTCATTCTGCATGCCTTCCATTCTTCTCAGCAGATGGCGGATGGCGTCAATCCCCTCGATGTTGATGGAAAGGTCATAATACAGGTGGGTGTATTGTTCCAGTTCTGCCAGCTGGTCGGCCGGAAAGTAACCGATGTTGTCTCTTATTTCCACGTCAATCAGTCCGTCTTCTCCCAGCCTCATCACAAAATCCGGTTCGATGTGACAATGGTCGCAATAGTCGCTTATGATAATCAGATTGTCTTGCATACTTTTTCGTTTTTAAAAGTTAACCTTGTTGCAGCTGACGGAACAGGTCTTTCTGCTTTTCCGTCAAGTTGGTCGGAATGGATACGTGGTAAGCCACTATCAGGTCGCCGAAATTTCCTTCCTGCCTGTATACCGGAAAGCCTTTTCCTTTCAGACGGACCTTCGCATCATTCTGAGTACCCGGACGCACTTTCAGTTTCACTTGTCCGTCGAGAGTGCGGATTGTTATTTCTCCTCCCAATACGGCCGTATAGAGGTCGATGGGGACATCCGTGTACAAATCGTTTCCCTTTCTTCTGAAATTCGGGTCGTCGGCTATGGTAAACGTGATATAGAGGTCACCGTCAGGTCCGCCGTTCATGCCTTTGCCTCCGTGACCTTTCAGTTTGATGACCTGTCCGTCGGCCACACCTGCCGGAACTGTAATCCGCAACGTCTCGCCGTTGATGGTGAATGTCTGCTTGTGCGTAGTGGCGGCTTCGCGCAGTGTGAGCGTAAGCTCCCCTTGTATGTCCTGTCCGCGGAAACCTCTGCTCCCTCTTGTTCCTCCGGCTGTTCTTCCATGGCCGAACAGCTCCTCGAAGAAGTCGGAGAAACCGCTGGCGTTTCCGCCGAATCCGTGCATGCCTTCACTGCCGAATCCGCCGGTGAAATGCTGTCCGTCGGTAGAATACCAATATTCGGTATGTCCGTCCGGTCCGCCTCCTTGCGCTCCGTATGCTTTCCGCCGCGCTTCAAATTCATCCGCATGTTTCCACTGCTCGCCGTATTCATCGTATTTCTTACGTTTGTCCGGGTCGCCCAACACCTCGTTGGCCTCATTGATCTCCTGAAATCTCTCTTTGGCCGTCGGGTCGTTCGGATTCAAGTCCGGATGATATTTCCGCGCCAACTTCCGGAATGCTTTCTTGATGTCATCCTGAGTTGCGTTTTTCTCAACCCCAAGAACTTTGTAATAGTCTATGTAAGCCATATTGTCTGTTAGTTTTTAATTACCGGAATGCTACAAAATATATGCCATTTGGCGGCGGTATCCAGCTTCTGGCGTTTGTATCCGCATTTTGTCATCTGCATGTTTTCCAGGTGCGGTAAGTTTTGTATCTTTGCTCCGGGGCTGACATCTTGTCTGTCTTCTTAACTTAATTTGTATTAAAACAAGTCGGGCTTTGCCGAATCTTTAAATTACGGATAATGGGAAAAATATTGCAGGAATTCAAAAAATTTGCCATGCGGGGCAATGTTATCGACATGGCAGTGGGAGTGATTGTCGGAGGGGCGTTCGGCAAGATTGTCTCTTCGCTGGTAGCCGATATAATCATGCCGCTGGTCGGATTGCTGGTAGGTGGAATCAATTTCACCCAACTGAAGTGGGTTATCAAACCGGCCGTGACGGACGGGGATAAAGTAGTGTCTTCGGAAGTGTCGCTGAATTACGGGAATTTCATTCAGGTCACCTTTGATTTTCTGATTATCGCTTTGTCGATATTTCTGATGATTAAGGCCATCAATGCGTTGAGCCGGAAGAAGAAAGAGGAAGCCGTCAAGACAGCACCTCCGGTCCCGTCGGATGAGGCGAAACTGTTGGCGGAAATCCGCGATTTGCTGAAAGAAAAGAAATGAGGGTGCGGAGGAATTCTGTATAATAACAAAGGGGCTGTGTCATGGGAGAACCGACGTTCATTTTTGACACAGCCCCTTTGTTCATTTTATTCTTTCCATCCTCCGCCCAAGGCTTTATACAGGTGGACCATTGTAATCTGTTTGTCGCGGATGGCATTGCTGAGACTGATCTGCGCTTCGAGGTATCCACGTTGCGCATCGAGCAAATCCATGTATGCAATGACACCGTTCAGATATTGCAGCTGGGCCAGGTCGAGCGCACTTTTTGAAGACTGCTCCAGACGCAGGCGGGTTTCATAGATTTCCTTTGTCTTGTTGAATTCGGCAATGGCGTTATATGCTTCGCGGAATGCATTCAATACCACTTTTTCATATTCGTGGGTGGCTCCTTCGAGTGCCGCTTTCTGTGCTTTCAGCCGTGCCCGATTTTTTCCCCATCCGAATACAGGCTGCAGCAAATTCGCGCTGAGCAAATGCCAGGGCGATTTCAGCAGTTCGCTGAGCACGTCACTTTCTCCTCCATAGCTGGCATTCAAGGTCAGGCTGGGGAAGAGGCTGGTGAACGCGATTCCCACTTCTGCATTGGCGGCAACGAGTGCCTGTTCGGCCTGCCGTACATCCGGGCGGCGTTCCAGCAGACTGGAAGGAAGTCCTACCGGAAGGCTTACTGGAAACATGACTTCTTCAGGCAAGACAGAACGGTTTATGTGGTGGGGATATTCTCCGGTCAGAAAAGCGATTTCATTTTCTTTCAATGTAATCTGCCGTTCCAGATCCGGAACAAGGGTTGCTGTACGCGCCAATTCCACCTGTGCCTGGCGGAAGGCCGTTTCAGAAGTCAGTCCTCCTTCGTAACGGATACGGGCGAGATGAAGACTTTCCCGCCGTGCATCCACTGTCTGCTTGACGATAGACAATTCGTTGTCGAGTGCCACCAGCTCGAAATATGATTGGGCCATTTCCGCTATCAGGCTCATTTTTAAAGCGCGCTGGTTCTCTATGGAGCCGATAAAATCAGCCATGCTCTTGTCTCTTGCCCAGCGTAATTTACCCCAAAGGTCGATTTCCCAGCTGACAGTTCCTTTCAAGTCGAACTCGTCATCTTGCGAATAGCTGTCTCCTCCGTAATTTTCCCTTTCGCGCTCGGCATAGACTCTCAGGCCGATTTGCGGAAGCATGTTGGCTACGGCGATGCGTTTTCTTGCGGCCAGTTCTTTCACTCTCGCCGCTGCAATCAGCATATCTTTGTTGTAAGCCAGAGTCTTCCGGATTAGTGCCTGCAGAGTTGTGTCCGTATATAATTCTTCCCATGCGTAGTCACCGATTGAAGTCGTGTCCACACTCAGGCTGTCCAGTGTGTCCGGCAGATTCAACTCCGGACGGGTGTAATGTTTTCCTATCTTACAGCCGGCCAGAAGGACGATTGCAAGCAGGAGGCATAAAGGACGATATATTTGTTTCATAGATTTCATATCACAGCGGTTATTTAGCATGTTTCGGTTTTATCTTGTTTTTGGCTTTATAAATCATGACAAAGAAGAAGGGAACCAGGAAAATACCTACCGTTACGGCTACAATCATACCGAAGAATACACCTGTACCGATTGCCTGGCGGCTGGCTGCTCCCGGACCGCTGGCAATGACGAGCGGCACCATACCGAGGATGAAGGCCAGTGAAGTCATCAGAATCGGGCGGAAGCGGAGATGGGCAGCATGGAGTGCCGCTTCAACCACATTCTTTCCGGAATCTACTTCGTCTTTGGCAAACTCTACAATCAGGATGGCATTTTTTGCGGCCAGTCCTACCAGCATGACAAGTCCGATCTGGAAATAAGTGTCGTTTTCCAGTCCGCACAAAGCAACTCCGGCATAAGCGCCCAAGGCTGCTACCGGGAGTGAGAGCAATACGGCGATGGGGACACTCCAGCTTTCATACAAGGCAGCCAGGAAGAGGAATACGAACAGGAATACCAATGTCAGAATCATGCCTGTCTGTCCGCCTGCCTGCTTTTCTTGATAGGAAAGTCCGCTCCATTCTACACCGATGTTGTCTGGCAAATGCTCGTGTGCCAGTTGTTCGATGAGCTCCATTGCCTGGCCTGAACTGTATCCGTGGGCTGCTGTACCGCGGATAATGGCTGTATTGAACATGTTGAAACGTTTGATACTTCCCGGTCCGGTAGTGTATTCCGTATTGCCGAGGGCGGTCAGCGGAATCATGTCACCGGAGCTTCCGCGTACAAAGAACAGGTTGATGTTGTCGCGGTGTTCACGATAGGGTGCTTCCGCCTGTATATATACACGGTAGATGCGGTTGAACATGTTGAAGTCGTTCACATACACTGAGCCCGTATAGGCTTTCATTGTAGTAAATACATCAGCCATCGGTACTCCCGACAACTTCACTTTGTCGCGGTCCACATCGAAATAGAGTTGCGGAATTTCCGCCTGCAGTGATGAAGAAAGTCCGGTGAGTTCTTTGCGTTGGGATGCATAGAACATCAATGTGTCTGCAGCCTGTACCAGGTTGTCATAAGTGGCGTCTCCACGGGCTTCCAGTTGCATTTCAAAACCTCCGGAAGTTCCTAATCCCGGGATGACAGGCGGTGTGGAAAGATATACTTTGCATTCCGGATATTTTTCAAATTCATTCTGCACGTTTGCCATGACTTCTTCGATGGTTGTGTCATCACGTTCTTTCCATTCTTTCAGGATTACCGTAAGTGTGCTGCGCGCCTGGCTGGTTCCCACGCGTGGGCTGGTACCTGTCACATTCTGTACATATTCTACGGCAGGCTGCTTCATCAGGAAATCAACGGCCCGGTTGGTGACAGCCCGTGTACGTTCGAGCGTAGTGCCTTCCGGCATCTCAAGTTCAACCGTGAAATAGCCTTGGTCCTCTGTAGGAAGAAAGCTGGTGGGAATAAGACGGTAAAGTATAAATATAAACAGAATGACTATTCCGAATCCGACAGTAACCCGCTTGGGATGTTGGATTATGGTACGGATGCCGGACACGTATTTGTGGTTTCCGAGATCCAGCCATTTGTTGATGGTGCGGAATACACGGTTCTTGGGTTTGTTCGGGTCATGCGGTTTAAGAATCAATGAACACATCACCGGGCTTAATGTCAGTGCGACAACAGTTGACAATAGCACGGAAACTGCGATAGTGATACTGAACTGCCGGTATAGTTGTCCCGTAATGCCTGAAAGAAAACTTACGGGAACGAATACGGCAGCCAATACCATAGAAGTTGCAATAAGAGCGCCGGTCAGTCCGTCCATCGCTTTTTTTGTAGCCTCATAGGGGCTCAGATGCTCTTCTTCCATGATACGTTCTACATTCTCCACCACCACAATGGCATCATCTACTACCAGACCGATAGCAAGCACGAGCCCGAGCAGAGTAAGGATGTTCAGTGAGAATCCGAAAATAAGCATGAATCCGAAAGTACCGATCAATGAAATCGGAACGGCAATGGTCGGAATCAATGTGGCTCGCCAGCTTTGCAGTGACAAGAATACTACGACAATTACAAGGAACAAGGCCTCAAACAAAGTTTTGTACACCTCATGGATAGATTCCGATATATAGGTAGTCATGTCGAAAGGAACTTCATACTTCATACCTTCCGGAAAATTCAGACTGATTTCATCCATGGTTGCCTTCACACGTTCGGCCACTTCCATCGCATTGGCTCCAGGGAGCATATATACTCCCAATACGGCAGCATTTCCTCCGTTGATGCCACTTTCAGTATTGTATGATTGTGCTTCGAGCGATACACGTGCTACATCACGCATGCGGATAAGTGAACCGTCGGGATTGGCCCGCAACACAATTTCTTCAAATTGAGCGGCACTTGACAAACGTCCTTGTGCCGTAATCGGGATAGTGATGTCGAGGCCGGTGACAGGCTGTTGTCCCAGTACTCCTGCCGCTGATTCACGGTTCTGGTCCTTCAACGCATTCTGTATATCTTGGACAGTCAGACCGAAATTGGCCAGACGTGCGGGGTCTACCCAAATCTGCATGGCATAATACCGGCTGCCGATGTTCGATACACGTCCTACACCCGGAATGCGGCGAAGCAAGTCAAGCACATTCAGCGTAGCGAAGTTGCTCAGATAGATTTCGTCGAATTTGGGGTCGTTCGAAGTCAGACAGATGGTCATAAGCTGGCTGGCCGCCTGTTTTTCAATTTCGATACCATTTTGGACAACTTCGGCCGGCAGACGCGATTCCGCCAGCTTGATTCTGTTCTGGATTTCTACGGCTGCCAAATCTGGATTGGCTGAGATGTCGAATGTGACAGTTGCTGAAAACCCTCCGGAGTTGGAACTGTTTGATTCCATATAAAGCATCCCTGGAGTACCGTTCAGTTCCTGCTCAATCGGAGTCGCTACAGCCTGCGATACGGTGAGTGCGCTGGCACCGGGATACGACGCGCTTATCTTGACAACGGGAGGGGTTATCTGAGGGTATTGGTCGATAGGCAACATGGTAAGTCCGATAATACCGATGATGACTATCAGTATGGAGATGACGATCGAAAATACGGGTCGATCGATAAAAAAACTCACTTTCATGGATTGCTACATTTAGAAATTTGCAATTTATTCATCCTTTTTGTTCTCTTCTCGCTTTTCGTCAAGAGCTTCGCCGGGACGCATCTTGAGCCCCGGGGTCAACTTATGGTAGCCTTCATCCACAATCATTTCGCCGGGGATAAGTCCTCTTTCCACCACTACATTGTTTCCTATTTCCGGTCCAAGTTCGATAAAACGTTTTTCTGCAGTGGAGTCTTTGCGCATGACGAAAATGTAGGCTCCTCCTTTTTCTATGATCAATGCTTTTTGGGGAACAACTGTTGCATTTTCGCGTACGTCGAGCAACAGACGGACTTTGGTAAACTGTCCGGGAAGCAGTACATGGTCGGGATTGCTCATTTCAGCGCGGACAGAGAAAGTTCCGGTCTTCGGGTCCACTTGTGGTTCTGCAAAGTCAACCAACCCTTTGTGGGGGTAAACGCTGTTGTCCGGCAAAGTGATGGTGACCGTCGGTTGCCAGGAGCGTGTGGAATCTTTTTGTCCGATGATAATGTTCCGTTCCTTGCTCTTGAGATAGTCCAGTGCGGTCATGCTGAAATCTATAAGAACTGTGTCACTTTTCACGATGGTGGCGAGCAGAGATTTTCCGGACGTGCCGACCAGAGTTCCCAAGTCTACGTGACGTTCACTGATTTGTCCGGAAAGCGGTGATCTGACCACGGTATATCCCAGCTCCTGTTCTGCCTGGTCCAAGTCGGCCTGACTCATGCCTACACTGGCTACAGCCGTCTCATAAGCGGCGGTGGCGTTGTCCAGGTCCAGTTGGCTGGCCGCTTTCAGTTCAAACAACGGGCGTGTTCGGTTTAAGTCGCGTTCGGCCTTGCGTGCTGTCGCTTCGTCTTTTTTCAGCTGGGCACGAGCTTTGTCTACCTTTGCCTGATATTGGTCCTGATTGATGATAAACAGCACCTGATTACGTTTGACTTGGGTTCCTTCTTCAAACAACATTTGTTCCAGAAAGCCCTCTACCCGGGCGCGCACTTCCACAAACTGTTGTGCACGTACTCGTCCTACATAGTCTCCGTAAATCTCTACGTCCTGCGTCAGTGCCGGCGTTACATGAACGATGGGGTATTCAGGAGCAGGCTTGGGTTTATACGTTAAAACCAGATAAATGGCAATGGTCACGATTATGCCTACCGTAGCATAAATGGTTTGCTTCTTTTTCACCTTCAGATCTTTTACAGACAAAAAACGTTTCATATCTTTTTTTCAATTAGTTGATTCTGCGGATGCCGTTTACTTGTGGCAATATACATGCCAAAGGTAAGAAAAATATTTTATTGTTGATAATCAATTTGATATTTGATTGGCCTGATGAAAAGATTGTGGAAAGATGTGGATTATTTCTACAAAAACATGTCTTTCCACAGATGCCTGAGTGCGGCCTTCGGATGATACCATAACATCCGCGGCCCGGAAAAGCGCATGACTTCTGCTATTCTTTTTCTCATTTCCGGTTTGTAGCAATGCACCGGACACTGTTTGCAGGTCTTCTTTTTTTCACCGAACGGACATTTGGACAGGCGCATCTGTGCATACTCCAATAATTCTATACATGACCCGCACAGTGTGCCGTTTCCTTCTTTGTGGCGGCAATAGAGGCGGATCATCTGCTCTACGGTCTTTTTTTCGTCTTCTATTTTTGAGAGGTTATGCATGTCTTCAGCAACTTCAAAATGCAAAGATAAAAATTGAACGGATAAAATTCGTAAATTTGCGCCCGAAAAATTTTTAAGGTAAAAAGATGGAATTAAAGGAACATTTAGTGACAACTGTAAAGGCCCACGACCAGCAACTGCACCGTCGGGTCGATCTTTTGCTGCGCACTGGAAAAGTGCTTGTGGAGAGTCTTGCCGACACGAACCGTGTTGTGCGTAACATGAAGCGTACTGCTGCCTATCTGGGCATTCCCGAAGAGAAGCTTCATATCAATGTCAGCTTTACGATGTTGATGGTGAACGTGAGTGACGGCGATTATTCTTTCACCAAGTTTCAGCGTATTGAAGGGCATGGGGTGAACATGACTGCCATATCCGAAATCAGCAAGCTTTCCTGGCGCGCTATAGAGAATGACTATTCGCTCGAGCAGTATGAGGAGGAACTTGAAAAAATCCGTACGAAAAAACGCAACTATGCTCCTTGGATGGTAGCGGTAGGAGCTGGCTTTGCTTGCGGCGGATTTTGTATTCAGTTCGGTTGCGACTGGATGGCTTTTCTGTATGCCTCTCTTGCGGCTATTGTGGGGATGCGTCTGCGCCAGAAATGTAATGAGTCGGGCTTGAATCATTATATGGGGATTGCCATTTCTGCCTTTGTGGCTACTTTGGTCGCATGGGCCACCACTTTGTTTCCTGACGGATGGACTTCTACGCCTTGGCATCCCCTTTTGGCGTGTGCATTGTTTATCGTGCCGGGGGTTCCTTTGATAAATTTTGTGGATGATATGCTTGACAATTATATACAGGTGGGTATTGTAAGGGCTGCAAATACGTTGCTGATGATTGCGGCAATGGCATTCGGAATAGCGTTTGCCGTCAAACTTTGTCAGATTGAAAACTTTTTCCCGACCATCAGCATGGTTCCGCATCATAATTATCTGGAATATGCGGTGGCGGCCGCCATTTCTGCGATGGGATTCTCCATGATTTTCAATATCCAGCGTCGTTTGTTGTGGGTCGTGGCTATCGGAGGAATCCTTGCGGTATGTACACGCAATTTTGTCAATCTGGGACCGAGCACGGATAATGTCGGTTTGGATATGGGATTGATAATCGGTTCGTTCTCCGGTGCTGTCCTTGTCAGTCTGATTGCAATCAAGGCCGTTCATTGGTTTCATGTTCCCAATCACGTGCTGACCATTCCTTCTGTGATTCCGATGATTCCGGGAGTGCTGATGTATCGTATGCTTTTCGGTGTGATAAATATGAATGTCCAGACATTAGACCAGGTGACTCCGTTGATGAAAGCGATAGAGAGTGGGGTGAATTCGGGACTTATCATTATATGTGTTTCTGTGGGTGTGGCCATTCCTAATATTTTTGGCCGTAAATATATTGCATCTTCCAAAAACAAGCATCTGGAGGAGGTGCTGAATGAGCGTAAGTTACGCGGCAAGTTTGTGGAATGGTGAGATTAGCTGGAGGATATCCGATGTGAGGGCGTTGTCTTTTCGCTCTCACATTGGATATTCGTTGTCATAAACTGATTTATAACTTATCAGGCTTCTGTAGAGCTTGCCCCCGGATTTTCCCCTCTGGCAGAGAACATTCCCTTCTTTAAAGTTCGGGAACAGGAATTCTTCCCGATGTTTTGACCGGGTTTCAGGCAGACCGTAAGACAGGAATGCGACTCTGCTCCGGGTGAGGAGAAAATAATTCTGTCCAGGGATGAAAACTGTTTTAAAATGGAATTTCACAGTTAAAGGGTTATGCCATTCTGCGAGTGAAGAATTTCATGTGTCAGCTTGTAGCTTTTGTTTTGGCAAAAACGAACCCGGCCATCTCACTTTTTCAAGCGGATGGCCGGGCCATTATTTTTGGTCAATAATCGCAGCAGGATTATTTTTTGCCTTCCAGTTTTTCTTTCAGGGCAGCCAGAGCGTCAATGTCGCCCAGAGTAGTGGAAGCAGCCTGATTCTGAATCATCGGAGCGTCTTCTTTCTCTTTCTTGGCAGCTTTCTTGGCTTTCTTTTCTGCCTTTTCTTCTGCCTTGGCAGCATCTTCAAAGATACGGCTGTGAGACAAGATGATACGTTTTGCGTCCTTGTTGAATTCGATTACCTTGAACGGCAATTTCTCATCCAGCTGTGCCTGAGTTCCGTCTTCCTTAACCAGATGTTTCGGAGTGGCGAAACCTTCCACACCGTAAGGCAGAGATACAACGGCACCCTTGTCCAACATTTCGATGATGGTACCTTCGTGAACAGAACCTACAGTGAATACTGTTTCGAATACATCCCAAGGATTGTCTTCCAATTGCTTGTGGCCCAAGCTCAGACGACGGTTTTCCTTGTCGATTTCCAGAACTACTACTTCGATGTCAGCACCGATCTGAGTGAATTCTGACGGATGTTTGATTTTCTTTGTCCATGACAAGTCAGAGATGTGGATCAGACCGTCAACACCTTCTTCGATTTCAACGAATACGCCGAAGTTGGTGAAGTTGCGTACCTTGGCAGTGTGCTTGGAACCTACAGGATATTTCTCTTCGATAGTTTCCCATGGATCCGGTTTCAGCTGTTTGATACCCAACGACATCTTGCGTTCTTCGCGGTCGAGAGTCAGGATGACAGCTTCCACTTCGTCGCCCACTTTCATGAAGTCCTGTGCAGAACGCAGATGCTGTGACCATGACATTTCAGATACGTGGATCAAGCCTTCTACGCCCGGAGCGATTTCGATGAATGCTCCATAGTCAGCCATAACGACAACTTTACCCTTCACGTGGTCGCCTACCTTCAAGTTCGGGTCGAGAGCATCCCATGGGTGCGGAGTCAGCTGCTTCAGACCCAAAGCGATACGTTTCTTTTCGTCATCGAAGTCAAGGATAACTACATTCAACTTCTGGTCGAGCTGTACAACTTCATGCGGATCGCTTACACGGCCCCAAGACAAGTCTGTAATGTGAATCAGACCATCTACGCCGCCCAAGTCGATGAACACACCGTAGGAAGTGATATTTTTGACAGTACCTTCGAGTACCTGGCCTTTTTCGAGCTTGCTGATGATTTCTTTTTTCTGCTGTTCCAGTTCGGCTTCGATGAGAGCCTTGTGAGAAACAACCACATTCTTGAATTCCTGGTTGATTTTAACAACTTTGAATTCCATAGTCTTTCCTACGAACACATCGTAGTCACGGATAGGTTTCACATCGATTTGAGAACCCGGCAAGAATGCTTCGATGCCGAATACATCCACAATCATACCGCCTTTCGTACGGCACTTGATGTAACCCTTGATGATTTCTTCGTTTTCGAGTGCAGCGTTGATGCGGTCCCAAGAACGTGTAGCACGTGCTTTCTTGTGTGACAGAATCAGCTGGCCTTTTTTGTCTTCCTGATTTTCAATGTACACTTCTACCGTGTCGCCCACCTTCAAATCCGGATTGTAGCGGAATTCGCTCAACGGGATGATACCGTCTGATTTGTAGCCGATGTTGACTACTACTTCGCGTTTGTTCATTGCGATGACAGTACCGTCAACCACTTCGTGGTCACCTACCTTGTTAAGGGTGTTGTCGTAAGCCTTTTCCTGTTCTTCCTTGCTTACGTTTGACGCTGTTTCGCCGCTTTCATAAGCATCCCAGTTGAAGTCTTCAATAGGATGTACTTCTTGTAAGTTTTTCATTAAAATAAATAAGTTGTTTAATAAATTAATTGTGTTAGACTTTATATTGATCTAATTCGGCTGCAAAGGTATAACATTTTCCTGAATATTAAAACCTTTGCAGCCGATAATTTTTCTTTTTGCCGGAAAAGTACGGCTCAGTCTTCCAATGAGTATTCAACCGTAGTTACCACACGCACTTTCTTGATATATGGGGTGTTGGCGTCACGGTCGCTGATGCTGAACTGTCCTTGGCTGGCATGACGGATTTTGCCCAGTTCGCTTTCCGAGTCTGTCGCGAATTTCTCGGCTGCCTCGCGGGCGTTCTTGGTGGCTTCTTCAATCATGCCGGGTTTGATTTTGTTGAGGCTGGTGTATTCGTAGGATATGTTGTAGCGGTAGTCGCCTCCTGTGATGGCGATTCCGCGTTTCAGCAGTTCTCCCTGTTCGCTGATAAGCTGGCGCACCAGATCCACTTGGGTGGAAGTGACGGTGATGACCGAGGTGACATTGTAGCGGTAAGGTGAGTCGTTGTTGCTGTATCGTTCCGCTTTCTGGTCGATGATTTCCGGTGCGTTGACACTGATTTCCTTGTCGTCGATACCTTTTTCTTTCAAAAATTCCACGATGGTCTGGTTGGAATGCTTGATGTCGCTGTAGAGTGCGTTCAGGTCATTTCCCAGACTCTTGTAGACAAGGGGCCACGTCACTTTGTCGGCCGGGACTTCCATTTCGGCCAGCCCTTTGACATTGACACTGCGGTCTTTCTCCGCAAATTCACTGAATCCTTTTTCAATGAAGATTCCCAGCAGCAGTAATCCGACAGCCAGGATGACAGCTTCAATTCTCCAGTTTTTCATAACGGTAATTATTTAAATGTGAACATTTTCCAGATGATACCGGGCCAGTTCTCCGATGGGGCTCTTGATGAACGACGAGACGATGAAACCGGCTCTTGCGGCACTTTCTCTGATTTCTTCCTGAAAATGCCATCCTACAGAACCAACAAACGAAACCGGCCATTTGTTTCCGTAAAGATACACATTCCGGCGGAAAAAAGCATCGAAACAGTCTATGAGAAAGCGGTGTACCTGCGGATTTTTTCTGTGTCGGGATATATAGGGGGTCAATCCGGCCAGAAAACGGTTGGCCTGGGGCATACGGTACACGTGGTCGAGCAGCAGGGGGAGGGTAAGGGCATATTCTTCCAGCAGTCCCTCCAGCAGATTCTTCGGGAGTTGGCGTTTCAGGCAGTCGCCTACGAACCGTTTTCCCAGATAAGCTCCGCTTCCTTCATCCCCCAGGATATATCCCAATGGAGGAATATGGTCTATGATCTTTTCCCCGTCGTAGAGGCAGGAGTTGGAACCGGTGCCTAGAATACAGGCGATGCCGGGTGTGTGTTTGCATAAGGCTCTTGCTGCGCCGAGCAGGTCGCTTTCCACATGGATTTCTGCCGTATCGGGAAACAGGCTGCGCAGGAGGTCGGTGAGAGACGCCGATTTTTCCGGAGTGCATCCGGCACCGTAGAAGTAGATGTGTGAGATTGTTTCCGTATCATGGGCAATCTGAGGAATCAGTTGTTCCTCCAGCGTTTTCCGGATAGTTTCTTTTTCCTGATGAAACGGGTTGATGCCTTCTGTCTGGACAAGTCTGAGGCCGGTGGAATCTCCACCGAGTCCCCAGTCTGTTTTTGTCGCTCCGCTGTCTGCAATCAGAATCATGGCAGAAGAGATTAGCGTCAATGGCAATGGCCGCAGCCGTTTCCATGGCAGTTGTCGCCGTGGTGTCCTTCTCCGCATTCGTGATCGCCGCATCCTCCTCCGCAGCCTTCACATCCTCCTCCGCAGCCTCCGCTGATTTCTTTCACCAGATCTTCTATTTCCTTGTTGGTGGCATCGCGCATTTCAATCACGCTTCCCTCGAAGGTCAGGTCTTTCCCTGCATGAGGGTGGTTCAGGTCGAGCACCACCTTGTCATCGGATATTTCTCCTACATTGGCGTAAAACTGGTGTCCTTCTCCGTCGTTCAGCATGATGATGTTTCCTTCATACACATTGTCGCTGTCGAATTCTCCGTCGGGTCCGCAGAATACGGATTTGGGCACTTTTTTTACGTTGTCCTCGTCCCGTTCGCCGTACGCTTCCGCGCAGGGGATTGTAAAATTGAAGAGGTCGCCTTTGTTGAGGGACAGGATTTCTTTTTCAAACCGGTCCAGCGTGTATCCTATTCCGGAAATGAACTGGAACGGGTGTTCCGCCGGTGCCTCTTCGAGTAATTCTTTTTCTCCGTTGTTTATGGCATAGAGCTTATATGCCACCGTGATGTACTTATTTTCCATGTAAGTTGAAATGTTGTATAAAATGTTTGCCGCAAATATACGGATTTTGCAATAAAAAAGGCTGCCCGTTTTCAAGAGGACAGCCTTTTTTAATTTCTTTTTAGCGGATTATGCTTCAGCCTCAAAAGGAACTACAGAGACAAAGCTCTTGTCGTTGCGACCTTTTTTGAAGCATACAGTACCGTCTATCAATGCGTAAAGAGTGTGGTCCTTACCCATGCCTACGTTGTTGCCCGGATTGTGGACAGTTCCTCTCTGACGGACAATGATGTTGCCGGCCTTGCAAGCCGCGCCGCCGAATATCTTTACGCCTAATCGTTTGCTTTCTGATTCACGGCCGTTCTTAGAACTACCTACACCTTTTTTATGTGCCATTTTCTTCTACTTTTTTAATGATTAAGCAATAACTTGTTTGATTGTCAGTTCAGTGAACTGCTGACGGTGACCGTTCAGCTTTCTGTAACCTTTTCTTCTCTTCTTGTGGAATACCAGTACTTTGTCTCCTTTGATCAGCGGAGATTTCACTTCGCAAACCACTTTCGCTCCTTCTACGGTAGGAGTTCCTACTGTTACAGTACCGTTGTTGTCAACCAACAAAACTTTGTCAAATTCAACAGTTGTGCCGGCTTCTGCGTTCTGGATGTGCTGAACGTAAAGTCTTTTTCCTTCTTCAACCTTGAACTGCTGACCGTTAATTTCTGCAATTACGTACATTATTATAAATTTTAAACGGGTTTTCTCCGCAAGGTGAACCGTTCTCTCCGGCTGCTTGTTTACCTCCACGGACTAAATTGGGTGCAAAGATACAGCATTTATCTGATTCGGCAAAGGGATTCTGCTGAAAAATTTCCGGGAATTTTCGGGGCTTCAAGAATCGGGCTTCATTATCAATTGATGATTGAAGTTTTTCCAGAAAAAATGGTCCTATTCGAAGGAATTGCTCAGTTTTGTATCTGATAACCTTCATAATGGTGAAGATTTATGCTTGAAAGCAAGTGCATGCGAAAGTAAGACGGCCCCTGTATTTCGTTCCCGTCCGCTGGTTGGAGACAGAAAAAAAGGACGTGTCTCCCGACACATCCTTCTTTTCCCTAAAGGAAATTGAAAAATTATTGTATTTCGCTTGTTCCGCTTGTGTTCAGTAAGAAACGGAAGTTGTTGTCTATGATTGTCTGAAGAAGATCGTCACCGTGC